>CP069419.1:652039-978059 GCA_017569285.1 Clostridiales bacterium | reverse complement strand
AAACTGTATCATTATTACGAAAAGAGCAACGGCCCTTTCCGGAACATATCGGACCTTCCGGACCGGGATGCAGAGGCAGTGCTTCAGCGGATCCGGACGGATCATCCGGATATCTTCCTGGCAAAACGGCCGGAGGATTACCTGCAGAAGAGGAGACGGTTTGAAGGAATCCTGCGGGAAGAATTCATCAAAAAGGGCGGCCTGATCGAGCGCGAAACACCGCACTATATGGTGGTGGAAGCGTGTCCATTTTTTGAGAAATGGTATGAGCATACGGCCTGGATCACCGTTGATACGGATGACCTGGACCTGAGAACGCTGTCCTTCACCTATGGGGATTCCCATCCAACGTTCAGCGGAAAGATCCGGGACGGGAAGGAATACCGCAACCGGCTCTATACGTATGAAGAGATCCTGCCGGTGATTGACCGGTACGGACTTCCGCAGGACTGGAATCCCGATTTCCGGTACGGACCGGAATGCTATGTGGAGGTCCAGGTATGGACGGACCGCGGACTGGAAAAATGGATCGGATGACAGCGTGATTCCGGCTGCAGGCGATTATACAAACGAGTTTTACGGAAGAATGATATGAAGTACAGGAATGTGATTCCGGCGGTGTTTGTGGACCGACCGAACCGGTTTACTGCCCATGTGAACATTGAAGGCCGCAGGGAAACGGTCCATGTGAAGAATACCGGCCGATGCCGGGAACTGCTGCTTCCCGGTGCGGAAGTGTGGCTGAGCGGATCGGAAAACCCGGCCCGGAAGACCGCATTTGACCTGATTGCGGTGAGGAAATCCAACGGCCTGCTGGTCAATATTGACAGCCAGGCACCGAATGCCGTCGCCCGGGAATGGCTGGAAACGCAGCACTTTGACGTGATCCGTCCGGAATATGTATATGGGCAGTCCCGGCTGGATTATATGATGGAACGGGGCAATGAACGGTTCCTGATGGAGGTTAAGGGCTGCACCCTGGAACGGGACGGAATCGGATATTTCCCGGACTCACCGACGGAACGGGGCGCAAAGCACCTGCGGGAACTGGCCGACGCAAAGGGATACCAACCTATCCTGACGTTTGTGATCCAGATGGACGGGATTACGGAAGTGCGTGGGAACCGGGAAACAGACCCGGCCTTCTGCGAAGCGCTGGAGAATGCCCG
Organism: Clostridiales bacterium; assembly: GCA_017569285.1. Lineage (NCBI taxonomy): Bacteria > Bacillati > Bacillota > Clostridia > Eubacteriales > Clostridiales bacterium. The sequence goes on along the minus strand of CP069419.1, from coordinate 976,890 downwards.
GAAGGCCGGCGTGAAGATCCTGTTCCTGCCGTGCCATGTGGAGACCGATGAACTGACTTTTCGTAAGGTGCCGGGAATGGAAATACTGAAGGGGCAGCAGGGAAGATGATTACCCACACAGTGAAGATCAATGGCATCGAGGTTGCCGCACGGTACAGCGAAAGCGCGGTGAACGGGATTTTCCTGCCGCTCCTGCGAAAACTTACCGCGATGCAGCAGGAAGCCGGCAGGCGGATCCTGGTGATGCTGGCCGCTCCGCCCGGAGCCGGCAAGAGCACGCTGCTCAGCTTCCTGAGCCGGCTGGCAGGAGAAACAGAAGGTATTGGAAAAATCCAGACCATCGGGATGGACGGCTTCCACCGGAGGCAGGAATACCTGCTGAGCCATGATACCGAGCGGGACGGAAAGAAGATCCGGATGGTGGAGGTCAAAGGGGCGCCGGAGACTTTTGACCTGGAATCCCTGACGCGGCGGGTGAAATCCCTGGCAGCCGGGGAGGTCACCGGATGGCCGGTCTATGACCGGCTGCTCCATAACCCGGTGGAAGACGCTGTGCGGGTGGACGGGGATATCGTGATCCTGGAAGGAAACTACCTGCTGCTGGACATGGACGGATGGCGGGACCTGAGATCCTGCGCCGATTATACGATATCCATCCGAGCAGATGAGGAAATGCTGCGGGAACGCCTGATCGACAGAAAAATGAAAACCGGTGTCTCCAGGGATGAGTCGATCCGGTTTGTGGATTTCAGCGACATGCCGAATGTGAGACTGTGCCTGAACTGCTCCATGCCGGCAGACCTGCAGCTGGAGATTGACAATGACGGGGAATATGTCCGGCGGACATATAAAACGGAAAGAGCCGTGGACGGCAGTGCAAAAACAAGCAGGAGAGAATAACAGATGATCTGCGAAATCAATCATGATCCGATTTTCCTGGGCCAGAAATCTGAGGAAGCAACCGCAGAGGATGTGCATATTGCCCGGGACCTCGCTGATACTTTGCGGGCCAACCTGGACCGGTGCGTCGGTATGGCTGCCAATATGATCGGGCAGAGGAAGAGAATTATTGCCATTGTAAAAGGACCGATGATCATCACCATGATGAATCCGAAGATCCTGAGCAAATCCGGAGAATATGAAGCAGAAGAAGGCTGCCTTTCCCTGGCAGGAACGAGAAAAACAAAACGTTATCAGAGCATCCGCCTCTCATGGCAGGATGTGAATATGAAACAGCATACCGGGGTGATGGATGGCTTTGAGGCACAGATTGTCCAGCACGAAGTGGATCACTGTGACGGTATTCTGATATAAAGCACAGATATGCAAACGGGCAAAAGCCCCATATATGACGGGGAATCAACTGGATACCAAAGCAGCACATGCTTTGGTTTTTTATTCAGCAGCTTTTTCCATGGCCATGCCATATGCAAACAACCGGCGCAGGTCCGTCCAGGCCATATTCCTTCCTCTTCCGCCCATTACCGCTGCGATCAGTGTAATCCCGTCTTCCTGGTATGCCCCCACGTAGCAGAATCCCGCCGTGGAAGTATAACCGCTCTTTCCACCGGCTGCGTGGGGAATATAGTATTCGGAGCCGGGATCAAAGATTTCCCATTTCAGGGAGATCAGCGGGTCTTTCCGCTGCTCCGTTACCGGCAGCGTGTAGTACATACAGGTCACGATTTCCCTGAACAGCGGCTGCGTCAGGCCGTACCGTGCTGCCGTCACCAGGTCCCGGGCGCTGGTGGAGTGCCCTTCCGCCGTATAGCCATGCGGATTCACGAAACGGGAGTTTGCCATTCCCAGTTCTTTTGCCTTTTTATTCATTTCTTCCGCAAAAGCATCCACGCTTCCGGAACACAGCACCGCGACGGAATTTGCTGCGTCATTCCCGGAACGGATCATCATTCCGTAAAGAAGATCCTTCATGGTCATCTTTTCCCCGGGATATACCGGCACCCGGGTGCTGTCGGCCGGAATATCCAGCGCTTCTTCCGGTATCACGATTACCTTGTCCGGATCGCACAGGGGAAGCGCCGTGATCAGCGTCATGATCTTTGTTGTGCTGGCCGGTTCAGCCGGGGTATCCGCATCCTTTTCCAGCAGGGATTCCCCGGTCACCGCATTGATGAGGCAGGCATGCTTCGCGTAAAGATAATTACCGTTCAGCTTTTCCGGATGGCTGTCATCAAAACAGATCGGGGCCTCAAATCCATATGCACGCAGGTCTCCCATCAGCAGGTCATATTCATCCGGCGTCAATCTTCCGTCGGCTGTTATCTTCTCCGGAACCTGCTTTGCCATTGCGTCCTCAAAGGCTTTCACTGCAGCCTCCGTGTTCGCACCGTATTTACCGTCCGCACTATCCTGCAGGAGATTCAGGCCTGCCAGCTGTTTCTGGACCTGTTTCACTTGGCTGCCCCAGCTTCCCGGCCGCAGGGTCCGCAGCAGGTCTGCATTTTCCTCCTGCATGATCAGGGAAACGGTTTCCGGATCCGGGGTGCCTGAAGGCCGGACATCATGCCCGTTTTCCCGCAAGGCCTCCTGGGCCAGCATTATCGCCGCAGAAGTCTTCTTCCCGACAATCCCGTCCGCGGTTCCGATCTCGTATCCCAGGGAGATCAGCCGCTCCTGCAGGGCCTTCATGGCTGTTCCTTCAGCCAGGGACGGCAGAACAGAACCAAGCACGCACACAGCCAGTGCCGCGCACAGCATTTTCCGGATCCGCATCATGTTCCAGCCTCCTGTCCTGCCATTGGCGTTCATCTGCCTATATAACGAAGGAAAGCCCTATCTTATTTCACAGATGTGATTCTGTGATTCGCTGCTTTGTATGGGTATGCGAAAATCAAAGCCAGATTCCGTGAAAACGGGTTGTGATTTGCCTGCTTTTCCGGTAAAATATCCACAGGGGTTTACCAAAAAATATCATATGATCGGAGGGGTTGACGATGAAAAAACTTCTTTCTCTGGTACTTGTGCTGATACTGGCACTGTCTGCTGTTTCCGTATTTGCGGAAGAAACGGAAGCGGACGTTACCGAAATCCAGAAATACGGCAACCTTGTTCTTTCCCTGAAGGGTTCCGAGCTGCTGGAGGCCGGTTATACTTACGGCGATATTACGACAGTCACGATCAACGGAAACGAATATGAAATGCCGGTCGGTTCCAACTATTCCGATGTGGACCAGGGCAGTATGATCTGCCGCGTGGTCATCAAGCCGGATACCAATGAGGACATGATTATCCTGGCAATCAACATGGGCGATCTGGCTACCACTTCCGGAATTGCCACAAAGGAAAAGACGGAAGCGGATCCCGGATACATCTGGCATCTGAATGAGGGCGTTACGGAACCGATCCGCATTTCCATCGCCATGAAGGAACCAGGCGGATATTACGACCAGTACATCATTCACCAGCTGGTGCGCAGTGAAAACCGGGAGGACTATCCGGAACTGAGCGATGAGGAGTTTGCGAATTTCCGGGCCGTTACCACCACCGGTGTCGGCACCGGAAAACTCTATCGGTCTTCCTCACCGGTGAATCCCGAGATCAGCCGGAACCTGATTGCTGATCAGGCAGCGTCCGCTGCCGGGGTGAAGACCTTCATTAACCTGGCGGACAACGAGGAAGTTATGCGCGGTTATGAAGGCTTTGACGCATCCTATTACAGCAAACAGGCAATTATCCCGCTGAACCTGGGCGTGGACTTCATGGCGGAAGAATTCCGGGCCGGCCTGGCGGAAGGGCTCCGTTTCATCGCCGCCAACGAAGCGCCGTATCTGGTTCACTGCACCGAAGGCAAGGACCGGGCAGGGTTTGTAAGCGCTGTGCTGGAATGCCTGATGGGCGCCTCCGCTGACGAAGTGATTGCTGATTACATGGTCACTTTCTTCAACTACTACGGCGTACAGCCGGAAACCGAACAGTACGACATCATTGCCAACAGCAATATCTGCAAATCCCTGGCCGCCGCATTCGATATCGCGGACATTCGGGAAGCTGACCTGCAGGCGGAGGCGGAAGCTTACCTGCTGGAGATCGGTCTCTCTGCGGATGAGATTGCGCAGATCCGCACGAATCTCGGGAAATAAATCCCGGAGGGGATTATAACACTCAGCCTCCGGAAACGGAGAAAACCTGCCAGGCAAAAGCAGACGGTAGAAAAGATCAGCCAGACAACAAACGTCAGGGCCAGGAGTAAACTGTAAGGACACAAGATAAAACAAAAACCCTGTGAGCAAAACTCACAGGGCGTTTTTATCTGGCGGAGAAGCCGGGATTTGAACTATATTACTCAATGCTAATTTATTGGGGAACGTAGTAAAATCAATCCATTCACGGGACAATAGTTTCATTTTCACGCCAAATGTTATAGTTTTATAAGGGTACAGATAAGGGTACAATTCTCTGCTTACAAAAGAGGCTGTCAAAGAGACAGTCTGAAACGCCGTATCGGATACGGCGTTTTTGCATGGCAGGGAAGCCGGGGCTGCGCAGGCGGGAAGGAAACGACGCGATGGCGCGGGATCACAGGCTCCCGCGGCGGATCAGAGCGTCGGCCAGTTCGGCCATCTGAACGGCGGGTTCGGCGCAGTTTCGGTTCACCCAGGCGCGGATCAGCCCGGCAGCACCATAGATCACAAAACTGAAGCGGTAATCAAAATCCGCTTCATTTTTTTTGTCCACCGCGGCGGCGTATGGAAATCCGGTGAGACATTTTTCCCGGATCACATCGTACAGGCGGTGCAGGAATTTCATGTCGCCGTAGGGGCTGAGCAATACCCGGACAATCTCCTGGTTTTCTTCGATAAAACGGAATACATCCAGCAGGATCGGTTTGGTTTCCTGTCGGGCCGCGTCAGTTTCATGCAGGGCGGCAATGCTGTCCAGGGCCTCAAACATGCTGTCCTCCAGCTTTTCCAGCATGTCGTACACATCCCTGTAATACAGGTAGAAAGTACCCCGGTTCATATCCGCAAGGTCTGTCAGCTCCTTGACTGTGATCTCCTTGATCTGTTTTTCCTGCATGAGCTGAGTCAGGGCCTGGGTCAGCATCTTTTTGGTGCGCCTCACACGCCGGTCTTCTTTTTTTTGCTCTTCCATGGGTCTCCTTCTTTCCTGAACAATATTGGCTTTTTTGTTGATTATCCGGATGGCGGTTGAACCGGTGTTGATTAACAAACGATCGATAATCAATCTGATTATTGATTTCGATCACGGGGGTCATTATAATTCACGGCGTTGAGAAAGTCAACACGGTGTTCAAAACGAGCACCGAACAGGAGGAAGACAAACATGAAAGGATTTACCAAGGGACTGGTTCAGCACCGGATACTGGTCATCGTCCTGTGCATTGCGCTGGTGGTGCCGTCTGTGCTGGGCATGGTCCGGACAAAGACCAAATATGACCTGCTGTATTATCTGCCGCAGGACCTGGAAACTGTCCAGGGCCAGGAGATTCTGCTGAAGGATTTCGGCAAGGGCGCTTTTTCCCTGCTGGTTACGGAGGGCATGAACCTGAAGGAGCAGGCGGACATGGAAAACGCCCTGAAGGAAATACCGCATGTGGATTCCGTCATCGGGTACGCTTCCCTGACAAAGGGAACGCTGCCCGTGGAAATCATCCCGGATGATATTCGGGAGAAGTTCCAGCGGGGCGACTGTATGCTTTCCGCCGTCTTCTTTGATGAAGGTTCCTCCTCTGAGGAAACCATGGAAGCTATCAGTCAGGTACGGAAGGTTGCCGGTGAAAAGACCTTTGTAAGCGGCCTTTCCGCGGTCGTGACCGATACCAGGCAGCTGGTGGAAGACCAGGAAGCGATCTATGTCGCCATTGCCGTGGCGCTGTGCGCCGTTGTGCTGATGCTGACCATGGACTCGTTCCTGCTGCCGCTGATCTTCCTGCTCTGCATTGCTGTTTCTGTACTGTGGAACATGGGCAGCAATTATTTCCTGGGCGAGATCAGCTATATCACCAAGGCGGTGGCTGCCGTGCTGCAGCTGGCTGTGACGCTGGACTATTCCATTTTCCTGTGGCACAGCTACAAGGAGCAGAAAGCCCTGACGGACGACAAGGATGAAGCCATGGCGAATGCCATCCGGCTGACCTTCACTTCCATCCTGGGCTCCTCCCTGACCACGATCGCCGGCTTTGTGAGCATCTGCTTCATGAGTTTCACCCTGGGCAAAGACCTGGGCATTGTGATGAGCAAGGGCGTAATCCTGGGCGTGCTTGGCACGGTGACGCTGCTGCCCTGTGTGATCCGGGCGCTGGACGGCGCGATCGAAAAAACGAGCCACAAACCGCTGCTGCCTGATGTGAGCGGCATCGGCCGGTTCGTTACGAAACACTATAAAGTGCTAGCTGTGATCCTGCTGGTTATGATCATCCCGGCGTTCTACGGATACCGGAATGTGAATGTCTACTACGATATGAGCAAGGTCATGCCGCCGGAACTGGAGTCTGTCCAGGCCAATAAAAAGCTGGAAGAAACCTTTGATATGTCCACCACGCATCTGCTGCTTGTCGACGCGGATGTATCCCAGAAGGATGTCCGGGACATGACGAAAGAAATGCAGCAGGTGGACGGCGTGAAAAGCGTCGTCGGGATCGACAGCCTGTTGGGCGCCGGGATTCCGGAATCGATCCTGCCGGAGGATGTGCTGTCCGTGGTAAAAGGAGACCGGTACCAGCTGATGCTGGTGAACAGCGCTTACGTTATCTCTTCGGATGAAGTGAATGCGCAGATCGACAGCCTGAACGCAATCCTGAAGAAATATGACAAGGGCGGCATTCTGATCGGCGAAGCACCCTGCACGAAGGACCTGATTGCCTGTACGGACCGGGACTTCACGGTTGTCAGCCTGATCTCGATTATCGCGATCTTTGTGATCATCATGCTGGTGCAGCGGTCCGTCTCGCTGCCTGTACTGCTGGTGGCAGTGATCGAACTGGCCATTGCGGCCAATCTGTGCATCCCGTATTACCTGAAGCAGGAACTGCCCTTCGTGGGGCCAATCCTGATCTCCACCATCCAGCTGGGCGCCACGGTGGACTACGCCATCCTGATGACGACCCGCTACAAGCAGAACCGGCTTGCGGGCAAGGATAAAAAAGAAGCGGTTCAGGACGCTGTCGCTTCCGCCGCGCAGAGCGTGCTGGTCAGCGGCCTGGGCTTCTTTGCGGCCACCTACGGCGTGGGCCTCTATTCCAACGTGGCTATTATCTCCTCCATGTGCAGGCTGATTGCCCGCGGCGCGCTGCTGAGCGTGGCAGTTGTATTGCTGCTCCTGCCGGCGGTACTGCTGATCATGGATAAAGTCATTGTACACACGACAGCCGGAATGAAAAAAGCTACCTGCTGATTTGGAAAGGAAGGATCATTATGAGTAAGAAGATTATTGCGATGCTGACAGCGCTGGTCATGATACTCGGATGTACCGGCGCGCTGGCCGAGAATACGAAGCATGAGAGGGTTTATGTGGTCGCAGGCGCTGACGGCTCTGTGAAAAGCATTACCGACAGTATCCGCCTGGAGAACACGGACGGGCTGGATGAACTGACTGACCGTACTATGCTGACAGACATTCTGAACGTTGGCGGGAATGAAACCTTTACCCTGGAAGGCGAAACACTCGTCTGGAAAGCAAACGGAAAGAACGTGATCTATCAGGGAGCATCGGCTAAAGCCCCGGCTGTGCTGCCGGTCGTGACCCTGACGCTGGACGGGGAAGAGATCTCCGCGTCAGACCTGAAAGAAAAGACCGGCGAAGCGGTCCTGACCGTAACCTACCGGACGGAGGGACAGGCACCCGCACTGGTGCTTTCCGTACTGCCACTGCCGGAAGAAGGCATTTCGGACCTGAAAGCGGAAAACGCGGCTGTGCTTACGGAAGCAGAACGGTCCGTTCTGGTGGGCTGGGCTGTGCCGAACATGGACGCTACCCTGCAGCTGCCGGCATCCTTCTCCGCAACGTTCCACGCGGATCACGCGGATCTTGGCTGGATGATGACTTTCTGCTCCTCCGATCCGCTGGAAGCCGTCTGCCGTGAGATAGACGCACGGGTTGGCGACAGTGATCCCGAAACGCTGCTGAAGGAAGCCACAGCATTGCTGACTGCCCTGAAGGACGGCACGGAGCTGCCGGCAACTGAGGGAAAGACGAAAGAAATCACTGATAAGATCAATGAACTGAACAAAGGATTGAATGACCTGGATGCCGGCGCTTTACAGCTGGCGGAAGGGGCGCAGCAGGTATCGGACGGCGCGGCAGCCCTGAATACCGGGCTGGGTACGCTGGAGAAGAATAACGAGGCCCTGAACAGCGGCGCGGAACAGATTTTTGCCGCGATCCTGAATACAGCCAATGACCAGATTGCTGCTTCCGGTCTGGCGGACGCCGGTGTTACAGTACCGGCACTGACCGCGGAGAGCTATGCTGAAATCCTGGATGGCGTGACTGCACAGCTTGAACCCGATACACTGAAAGCCGCCGCTTCCGCCAAAGTCGCGGAGGAAGTCCGTAAACAGGTTACGGCCAAAGAAGACCAGATCAGGGCAGGCGTTCAGGAAGCCGTAAAGGGCAAGGTACTGGAAGCCGTCCTGAAAGCTGCCGGCTTTGAGATGACTGCCGAACAGTATGCCGCCGCCCTGAAAGGCGGGCTGGTGACAAAGGAACAAGCCGCGCAGGTAGATACCGCTGTGGAAGCTCAGATGAACAGCGAAGAAATACTGGCTCAGACCGAAGCAGCCGTGCAGGAACAGATTGAAAAACTGGTGACGGAGAACACGGAAGCTTATCTGTCGAAGGACGAAACGATTACTGCGAAACTGGCACAGGCGGCAGCGGCCCGGGAGCAGCTCCTGGCTCTGAAAGAGAAGCTTGATCAGGTGAACACTTTTGTAACCGGTCTGAAAGATTATACGGACGGTGTGGCCCAGGCTTCTGACGCTGCAGTAACGCTTTCCGCCGGCGCAACGCTGGTATCAACCGGCGCGTCCACACTGCAGGAAACCGGAACAAAAACGCTGAAAGACAGCATTCTTACCGCCGAAAAGAGTGCGGCAGAGAAGCTGCTTCCGCTCATGGAAAAGGATCTGGCTGGCGCTTCGAATGCCTGGAAGACCACAAAGGATCAACTGATCGATACCGGATATGACCTCAAACCGGAGGGTATGGATGAAGAGACGGTATATATTATTCGGACAGATTTGAAATAATAGATTGAAATAGGATCTGCGAGTCAACAAATCTATTCCCGGTTATAAATTTCGCTTGGAACAATAGGATGATATAGCGCGGTGCGAGCGGTTTGACAACACTAACGCCGCGCGATTTTGTTATTCAAGCGTAATAATTTGTACAATTTGGTCATTCTCTTTAAAGGGTACAGTAAAAGGTACAAGCCTGTTTTTTGGCATCAAAAAACCCCAGGAGCGTTGATTTTCCTGAGGTCTTATTGGCGGAGAAGCCGGGATTTGAACCCGGGCTGCCATCACTGACACTACTCCCTTAGCAGGGGAGCCCCTTCGGCCACTTGGGTACTTCTCCATGTCAAGGCTGGCGGAGCGAGAGGGATTCGAACCCCCGGTACCTTTCGGTATCACTGGTTTTCAAGACCAGCGCCTTCAACCGCTCGGCCATCGCTCCAGAGCTAACCAGCCCGATTATCTTATCATGAAGCGGGGGAAGCCGTCAAGGGTTATCACGAAAAAACCTCCTTGCCCTTTTCCCGTTTTTTTTGTATGATTTGGACAAGAAAGACAATCAGATGACACGGAGGGAAAACAGGATGTGCTGCCGGTATTTTGTGGAGCTGTCGCCGGAGCTGCGGCCGATCGTGGAAGAGATGAACCGGTCGCCGCTGGTGCGCCGTTTCCAGGAAACCACCGCAGTGCTGTCCTCCGGGGAGATGCGGCCGACCAATGTGGTGCCGGTGATTGCCAGCAGCAAGGCCGGAAAGCGGGCGGTATTCCCGATGAAATGGGGATTTACAGTGCCGGGAAGGCCGCTGCAGATCAACGCCCGTACGGAAACGGCCGGCGAGAAGCCAATGTTCCGGGAGGCATGGAACGCGCACCGCTGCATTGTGCCGGCCAGCTGGTACTATGAATGGGAGCACCGGACAAGGAATGACGGAAAGAAGGAAACCGGCGACAAATTCCTGATCCAGCCGAAGGATACGCCGGTGGTCTGGATGGGCGGCCTGTACCGGATTGAGGAAGGGCTGCCGGTGTTTGTAATCCTGACCCGGGAGGCGGCAGAACCGATCCACTTTATCCATGACCGGATGCCGCTGATCCTTCCGGAGGACCGGATCGATGAATGGATCCGGCCGGACAGCCCGGCAGACCGGCTGGCGGAACTGGCCCGGACGGATATGGTTTTTGAGCGGGCAGGCTAAGCCCGTACGGATATTGAAAAGGAGAGATGACCAGTGGCATTTTTACAGATCCAGTTTTTCTCGGCCGTGCTGAATGTGGCCTCCATGGTGAACGTGATCCTGCCGGAGGCCAACCAGGGCATCGGCATGGGCGCGTCCGCCGCGAAGGAGCTGCCCCAGGTGCTGTACCTGCTGCACGGATACAGCGATGACCATTCCATCTGGATGCGGCGCACTTCCGTGGAGCGGTATGCCGCGGACCATAACCTGGCGGTGATCATGCCGGCGGTGAACCACAGCTTCTACTGCAACGAGCTGCATGGGGAACGCTACTGGGATTATGTGAGCGAGGAACTGCCGAAGACGATGCACCGGTTCCTGCGGCTGAGCGACAAGCCGGAGGATACGTATGTGGCCGGTCTGAGCATGGGTGGATACGGTGCGATGCGCCTGGCGCTGACCTACCCGGAACGCTTTGCCGCGGCTGCCAGCTTCAGCGGTGCGGTGGACATCATGGGCCACCTGAAGAACCTGCCGAAGGAACGCCGGCTGATGTGGGAGAACGTGTTCGGCGATCCGGAGAAGGTGGCGGGCACCGAAGTGGACAACATGTACATGATGAAGAAAAACGCGAAGGCACCGAAAAAGCCGAAGCTGTATATCAGTTGCGGCACGAAGGACTTCCTGTATCAAACCCACCTGACGGTGGTTCCGGAACTGGAGAAGAACGGATGGGATGTTACTGCCTATGAGAAGCCGGATGCCGTTCATGAATGGGGCTTCTGGGATGAACAGATCAAGGTGTTCATTGACTTCATCTATAAAAACCGGGAAGAATAAGGAAAACGGAAACGAGGTCCGGCAAAGAAATGCCGGACCTCGTTTTTTACTGGATTATTCTTCAGGCGCCGGAGTTTCGGTTTTTGCCTGCGCATCCGACACAGTGACGATTGCATGCAGGCCGTAGGAAAGGTGCTCGGTGCTGTTCGGCCTGATCCATACGCTGAACACCGCTTCTTCCGATTCGGCAGACGCTGAAGCAGTGCCAATACATGATACTTTTTCGACTGTGCCGGAGAATGTGTACTCTCCGTTACTGAGGTAATTCAGCTCAACGGAAACCTCCTTGCCGACGGTGAAAAGCGCCAGGTCGGATTCCGGTACGGATGCCTCAATGCGGAGATTTTCATCCGGCCAGATTTCAGCAACGGCTGAACCGGCGGACAATGTGCTGCCTTTGTTCAGGGAGATGGAAGAAACCACGCCATTCACAGGTGCAATGACCTGCGTGAGGGTGGAAGTATCTACCGGCCAGGAAGCGCTGACGGTTTCAAAAAGTGCATCGCCTTTCTTTACCTGGGCACCGTCCTTTACACAGAAAGCAGTGATCAGGCCTTCGGCAGTGTAAGCCACAGGATCCTTCAGGGAAACAGATGCGCGGCCGATCCGGGATGTGGCAGCATAGTCTTCTGAGCGGAAAATGTTGACACTGTAGCCGCTCTCCAGATTGCCGGTGAGCACTTCCACAGTGTAGCTAGTGCCGGATACCGTGGTAACCCGGCCGGTGCCGGTGAGCTGGGTATTCTCCGTGGCCCGGAGATAAACCGTTTCACCGGGATGGATGATCTTGTTTTCCTCCGAGGAGTAGGCATTGCGGGTTGATGCGGAAATGGTGTACCGCAGGGCGGGCTCCACATAAGCAACCGCGCCGTACTGCGAAGCAACATCAGCCGCGTCATCCCCGACGCTGCCGAAGAGGCGGACGGTCCCGTCCTGCAGGGCATATACCCTGGACGGGGCCAGCGTGACGAGTACATCGCCAGCAGTGACCGCATCGCCTGCGGAAACAAATACTTCTGCGACGGTACCGCCGACATCAGAGCTGACAATAACCGTCCCCGTGCTGACAACGGTGCCATCCGCAGTGACGGTACGGGCCATGGCAGTGGAGGCAACGGACAGGGAAAGAACTACAAGCAGAAGGACGGAAAACAATTTCTTCATGGTGGAACCTCCTATATAATCAATATTGATTGGTCTGGTCCAAATTAAACAGTATCGCACTGCGATCGCCGTTACCTGTCCTTTCATTGCCTTCGGCTCGAAACGACAGACGGCTGTAGCATGGGAAGCACGATACGCACTAAAGTGCGTGTGCTTCCTTATGCGATCGCCGTTACCTGTCCTTTCATCGCCTTCGGCTCGAAACGACAGACGGCTGTAGCATGGGAAGCACGATACGCACTAAAGTGCGTGTGCTTCCTCATATCGCCCTGAGTGCATCAATCGGGTTCAGTCTGCTGGCCTTACGGGCAGGCGCCCAGCCAAAGATGATGCCCACTGCCGCTGAGAAGGTGACGCCCAGGACGATGGCATCGGTGGAGATAAAGAAGGTCATTCCGATGACCCTGCAGAGCGCGTACGACAGCGAAAGACCGAGAAATACCCCCAGGATGCCGCCGATCATGGACAGCAGGAATGATTCGATCAGGAACTGGATCTGAATCTGCCAGGGGAGCGCGCCAAGCGCTTTCTTCAGGCCGATTTCCATAGTGCGTTCCGTGACGGTGGTCAGCATCATGTTCATGATGCCGATACCGCCGACGATCAGGGCAATGGACGCAATACCGGCCAACAGCGTGCTGACCATGGAGAGCATGGTGTTCATCGTATCCTCGATACTGCTCATGGTGGTGACGGTGAAGGTATCCTCCTCATAGCTGAACATCGCATCCATAACCTCCGTAATGGCGGAGGAAGCCTTTTCCGAGTCTGAACCTTCCGTGAGGTTGACGGTGAAGGACGTGACCACGTTGGCGTTGTTCAGCTTCAGGGCGGTGGTGTAGGGAATGATGATGTCCGCGCTGCCGCTCATCAGGGAGGCGATACTGCCGCTGGTGCTGTCGGAAAGCAGGCCGACAACAGTGAACGGAACGCCGTCAATGAACATATTTTCCCCGACAGGGTCCACACCAAAGAACAGCTCATCCACGATATCCTGGCTGATGAGGCAGACAAAGGTCATGCTTTCCTCATCCGTGGGGTGGATGGGGCGGCCGCGCTTCAGGGCATCTGCATTCCGGTAGAAATAGTAGAAGTTCTTGCCGGAAACCGATACGCTGGTTTTGTAGCTTCCTCCCCGGGCAATCCGGGTACGCAGGGAAACATTCGGCGTGACCCCTTCCACCATCTCCAGGGAAGCGATCTCCTGCAGGTCTTCGGCAGACATACCGGACTTCAGGTCACTGCCGGTGACGCTGACGCTCAGCGTGCCGGCACCCATGCTCTGGAATGAAGAAGACAGGGTTCCGGAGAAACCAGTAACAGTGGTGATCAGGGCGATGACGGCGGTAACGCCGATCAGGATGCCGAGGACGGTCAGGAAGGAGCGGACCCGGTTGCCCAGGATATTGCTGAGGGACATCCGGAAACATTCGCCCAGCATGACCAGCGTTTTTCTGAGGCGCTTAAGCATCCGCACCGCCTCCTTCCGTCAGCATCCCATCGATGATATGCACGGTGCGGCGTGCGTTGGCGGCAATATTGATATCATGCGTGATCATAATGATGGTGCGGCCTTCCTCATTCAGTTCCCGGAAGAGCGCCATGACCTGCCTGCCGGTTTTCTGGTCCAGCGCGCCGGTGGGTTCATCCGCCAGAAGCAGGGAGGGATTGCCGACCAGCGCCCGGGCGATGGCCACACGCTGCTGCTGGCCGCCGGAAAGCTGATTGGGATAATGTCCCATACGGTCGCTGAGCCCTACGCGTTCCAGCATGGCGCGGGCACGCTTCCGCCGTTCCCCGGGGGAGACTCCCGCATAGATCAGGGGCATTTCCACGTTCTTCAGCGCGGTCAGCCGGGGCAACAGCTGGGAATTCTGGAATACGAATCCGATTTCCCGGGAGCGGATCGCGGCCAGCTCCGCCTCGGACAGGTCTTCAATCTCCCGGCCGTGCAAGATATATCGGCCGGAGGAAGCGGTATCCAGGCACCCGATGATGTTCATCAGGGTACTCTTGCCGCTGCCGGAAGGGCCGAGCACGGACAGGTATTCCCCTTCATCGATGGACAGGCAGACATCCTTCAGGACATGGGAAAGCTCCTCGCCCATCGGGTAGTATTTGTTGATATCCTGCATTTCAAGCAGGCGGTTTCCGCTCATCGTCCGCCACCGCCCGATCCGTTGCTTCCTCCGGACGGCGGGGTGAAACCGCCGCCGCTTCCGGGATTTCCGCTGCCCGGATTGCTGTTATTCCAGCGCTCGCTGTTATTGGTATTCCGGGTCCGGTTCTGCTGGCGGTTGAACTGCTGGCTGCCGAACAGACCGGACAGCAGGCTGCTGAAGCTGTCCGTAGTGGTTTCTACAGCGACGTAAACAGTGTCGCCGCTCTTCAGGCCGTCCCTGATTTCCACGTAATTGCCGTTGCTGACGCCGGTCTTTACATAGGTGGTTTCCAGCTCGCCGCTCTCATTCACCGTGTAGACAAAGGCCTGGTTGTTCAGGTCAAAGCTGAGGGCAGCTTCCCGCAGGATGACCACATCGGCGGCTTCCTCTTTCGGGATTGTTACCGTTACCTGCATGCCCGGGTATATGCCTTCCGCCACATCCACATAGGCGGTGGCTGTGTAGTAGGCGACAGAGCCGGTCGAAGAGGAAACGTAGTTGATTGAATCAATGGTGGTGGTGAATGTATTCTCTGTCGCAACCGTGGACACCCGGCACTGATCGCCGGCGCGAACGGAGGAAATGTCATACTCATCCACCCGGACGGAAACCTGCAGGTGCTCAAAATCCACCACCTGGACCAGATTGGCGCCGGAGGAGACCTTATCGCCTTCCGCAACATACAGCTGGTTGATCCGGCCGTCGAACTCCGCCTCCACGGTCTGCCCGCTGCTGAGGCGCATCAGGGCATCCCCGGCCTTTACGTCCTGCTCCCGGGTGACATATACCGCCCGGACTGTGGCGGGAGAAGACGCTGTGTACGTTACATTGCTGCGCGCCTGCAGGGATCCGCTGAAGGACAGGGCATTGGAGATGGTGCCGGTTGTCGCGTTGTATTCATCATAGGTGACGGTATACTCCTGCCGGAGGGACATAATACCCAGCCAGGCAGCTCCGCCAAGGATTACGACCAGTATGAGCGCAAGAATGATCCGGCGGATTGTTTTCCGCTTTTTCCCGCGCTTTTTCTTTCCGGGTACCGGGGACAGCTGTACCTGTTCAGTGTTCTTTTCTTCCATACTTCCACTCCTTTTCGGGAACCGGCAGCCAGCCGAAATCCCAATTAAGCTGCAATGCTATATTACCTGCCTAACCTAAAATGAACTTAAAACTATATGCATAGATAAAAGCCGGACAGTTTCGCAAAACTGTCCGGCTGAAGTATTCAGTCGATTCTTTTCAGCTGGCGGATTAATCCGCGCCGGGAAGGCAGGCGTTATGCCGGTCTTCCAGCTCCTCATTCGCCGCGGTGCGCCGGATGATGCTTTTCAGCAGGGAATCCAGCTCACTTCCGTCGGAATAATCCGCAGGGGCGTAATAGCGGATGCGGTTGTCCGCCATCATTTTCAGCACTTTGGTTTTGTCGCGGGTATCGGGATCGTATACCCCGATGGAATGACCGCCGTTGGCGTTGACCAGCTTCATGCAGGGGATATCCGTATCACTGTCGCCGATGTACACCATATTCCGGAAGGGAACACGGAGCTGATCCGGGGGAAAATAATCGTTGACTGCCGGATCATTGACATCCAGCGTGCCTTTCTCGATGCGGAAGAGGAACTGGGTTTTGTTGGTGTAGTTGACCGCCTGGGCCGGCCACTTGGCCAGGCCGCGCTCATTGTAATAGAAAGAGCTGGCGTAGATCCGCTCAAAGGCGCCCTGCCTGGCCATTTCGGTGCCTTCGATCATCTCCCGGAGACCGGATGAGATGATATAGTGCTCCACAATGACGCCGTGATCCCGGCCGTATTCCCGCAGGCGCTCAAACCAACCTTCCACCCCGGGAAAGAGCCGAACCTTCGCACCGTAATCCATCAGCGCCTTCAGGTTCAGGACCAGGTTGCCTTCGGCCTCCTGCACCATCTTGAACATGTACGCCAGATTGGAATCCATACCGTGCGTGCGGGCCAGGGCGTCGGTTTCCGCCCAGAATTCCGCAACGTTATAACCGACGCTCTGGATATAGCCCTGCGCCTGCATATCATCCGGCGTGAGGGTATGGTCAAAATCATAACATATGGCCAGTACCGGCCGGCTTTCCCTGGCTTTGCGTTCAAACTTCATCCGGATCCATCCTGTTCTCATTCGCCTGTCGCGCGGTTTTTTTCCATTTTCGCACAGATCGGGATTCCGTGCAAGAGCCCGGGATAACCTGGAAGGCCTGCCGCCGGTACCGCTGTACAGCGGCGTATGGATCCATATGGATGAAGCGAGCCCGCTGACCGTGGTGACGGAGACTGCTGCAGATCCGGTCCTGACAGAAACGGGCAAATAAAAAAACAGTGAATCACATCACTGCTTCCATAACCGAAATATCAGTCAATCACCGGGCCGTTCTGTTCCGGCGGTTTCTCTTCATCGCTGATTCCGTGTATCCGGTTCCATGCCTGCTTTGCGATTTCCGGGAGGAGCCGGTAGAGGATCATCAGATCCCCGTTTTTCCGGGCAAGAGTTTTTTCATTGATCGGGATATACGTCAGATCGTCGCTGCCATTTTTAGACGGCAGGGAGGAGACCATGACATCAAAGGCGGCCTCTTCCATGGCTTCCGCTTCCGGCATGGAGCGGAGCGCGGCGGCCTTTTCCCGCGCCTTCTGTATGGCTTCCGCAATGCCCAGCACACCGCAGACGACGGCGCCGATGCCCGGCATAAGGAGAATCCGCTCCCGGTTCAGCAGGAGGGTCAGCGCGGTGATGATGATACCGCCGACCAGGACACCGTCGAAGATTAGCACCTTTTTCCGGACGGCGCCGCGCACATCCTTCAGGAAGGACAGCTGCTTTGCGGCGCATGCTTCGCAGACATGCGCGGTGACTTCTTCTCCAAGGGCCTGGACGCGCTTTTCCCCGGCCAGGCTGCGGATCGGCAGGGTGCGCACCTGCAGGGCGCGGAGTTCGCGGGATGCGGGCTCCCCGCAGCGGATACACGGTTCGGACATGGATCGGACACTCCTTCCCGGAGATGAATGAGCCTTCCAGACAGGCAAAAGGAAAGGGAACGGGACGGATATCCTTCCCGTTCCCCCGGGTTAACTCAGGATCAGCAGAATGGCAGGTGAAGCGCGCCGGTCTTGATAAGGTTGACGGCGCCTTCCACCACTTCTTCCGCCGCAGGCGCTGCGGTTACAATATACTGTGCCAGAACGGACAGCATCAGGCTGGCAAGCAGCAGGATGATTGCGCCGCCCAGACGGGAGGAGATCTGTGCAAAGGGCATGAGCTCCATCCGGTTGGAGGCGGAGAGCACTGCCACGTCGCCGGTACCGCCCATGTTGGACATGCACAGGCCCGCAGTGACGCCGGCTTCGAAGGGATAGAAGCCAACCAGCCGGCCGATGAGCGCCGCACCAACGAAAGCGCCGATACAGGTGGCCGCGCACAGGATCAGGTAGGTTACGCTGAAGCTGGAGATTACGGTTCCGATATCCAGGTAGCAGATACCAATACCGATCAGCAGCATCGGGGTCAGGTTCTTCATGATGAACTGGAACCACTGATAGCAGGCGATCTCGATCCGCTCGGGAACAATGTTCGTGACCTTGCAGATTGCCACGGTGATGATCATCCAGGCATAGGCGTGAATCGTGATGCTCGGAACCAGGGCCTTCCAGATACCGGCCAGGATGAAGCCCCAGGCGAAGAACGCGCCGGAGGTCAGCAGGCCGATGCCCAGGTTCGTAACAGAGATCTTTTCGCGCTTTTCTTTCATCTCAGGGCTGATTTCCAGTTCCTTGGGATCCACGGAGCCGGCCCGCATCAGGGAACCGTTGCCGTTCATCTTGCCCCTGATTACCTTCACCAGGACACCGGCCAGCACGATGGAGACCGCATTGCCGATGGCGACTGCGGGCGTCATGATGGACAGCGCTTCCGCAGCGCTCATGGAGCTGCTGGTTTCAAAGATCTTGGACAGGGGAGTCGCACCGGCACCCATGCCGCCGCCCATGATCGGCAGGGCGATCAGCAGCAGCGCGTTCATGACCGGGTAGCCCATCAGGGCCGCAATGCCGCAGCACAGGCCGAAAGCCAGGATCAGGCCGCCGAAGATGGCCGGGAAGTAACGGGCCGCCGCTTTCACGAGCAGTTTGCGGTTCATGCCCAGGATCGAGCCGGTGATCAGCGCGGCGATATACCAATCCAGGAATCCGCCGTCGCCCTTGAAGAAGCTGTTGATTGCACCGACCAGGTTGAAGCCGGCTTTCAGGGGCAGGTCGTATGTGCCGTCGGGCAGGATGTGGAAATAAACCAGCAGGGCCGCACCGAAAATACAGACGATGGCGCCGCCGCCCAGGTAGCTCTTGATGATCGGCGTATGGTCACCGATCCAGTTAAAGATCGCTCCCAGCACAATCATGAATGCGAAGCACCCGGTCATGCCCAGGGGCAGTACACCGAGGTAGGTCGCGCCGAAGACAATAACGGCAATGATCAGGAAGATATACCAGGGAAGGTTGAAGAAGGATAACGGTTTCTTTTCCTTGGGCTGGGCTGCCGTGGTCATAACGCATCTCTCCTTTTCATGGTTGTGGGGTGGTTATATCCGGGCCACGCCGCTGTCCCGCGCGGCCTGTGCAACGGCTTTGGCAACCGCGGGACCGACCCTGGGATCAAAGGCAGCGGGCAGGATGTACTTGTCGTTCAGCTCGTCCTCCGTGACCAGTTCAGCCAGGGCATGGGAGGCGGCAAGCTTCATGGGCTGGTTGATATCCCGTGCACGCACATCCAGCGCGCCGCGGAACAGGCCGGGGAAGACCAGTACGTTGTTGATCTGGTTCGGATGGTCGCTGCGGCCGGTTCCGACCACGGCGGCGCCGGCTTCCAGCGCTTCATCCGGTTCAATTTCAGGTGTCGGGTTGGCCATCGGGAACACGATAGGACGATTGGCCATCGACTGCACCATTTCCTTGCTGACGATATGCGGCGCGCTGACGCCGATGAACACATCCGCGCCCTTCATCGCGTCTGCCAGCTTGCCGGAGAAGTGCTCCGGATTGGTGATCTTCGCCATCTCCGCCTGCGCGGGATTCATATCGGCGCCTTCACACAGGATGCCGCAGCGGTCAACCATCTTCAGGTGCTTGACGCCCAGGTCCATGATATGACGGCCGATCGCGATACCGGCGCTGCCGGCACCGTTGATGACGACTTTGACTTCGCCGATATCCTTGCCGACCACGCGCAGGGCGTTGATCATTGCAGCGCCGACTACGATGGCGGTGCCGTGCTGGTCGTCATGGAAGATCGGGATATCGCAGATTTCCTTCAGCCGGCGCTCGATTTCGAAGCAGCGCGGCGCGGCGATGTCTTCCAGGTTGATACCGCCGAAGGAACCGGAGATCAGGTAGATGGTGCGGACGATCTCATCCACATCCTTGCTGCGGATGCAGATCGGGAAGGCATCCACATCGCCGAAGGATTTGAACAGTGCGCATTTGCCTTCCATAACGGGCATGCCCGCTTCCGGACCGATATCCCCCAGGCCGAGCACGGCGGTACCGTCTGTAATGACGGCAACCAGATTGCTGCGGCGGGTCAGCGTGAAGGACTTGTTATAGTCCTTCTGAATCTCCAGGCAGGGCTGGGCGACGCCGGGCGTATAAGCCAGGGACAGGTCATCTTTGTTCTGAACAGGCACACGGGAAATAACCTCAATTTTGCCCTTCCATTCGCCATGCAGGCGCAGGGACTCCTCGGCATAATTCAAGGGGGCTCCCTCCTTATAGTGATTTTATTTCTTATATTATAATGGAAAAACCGGAGCACTTCAATACCAAATTAAGCAAACAAACCAAGAACACAGCCAAAACGGACAAAAAAGAGAAACCCGCCGGGGGAAAACCCGGCGGGCACAGGAACGTATATGGGGGGATCGGTCCGGTTATTCATCGGCCTGCTGCAGGGCATCGAAGCCCTCCTCGCCGGTCCGGACGCGGATGACATTGTCGACCACCTGGACGAAGATCTTGCCGTCCCCGATATGGCCGGTGTGCAGCGCACTGCGGGCAGTATCCACCACGGTGCGGACCGGGATGCTGCTGACCACGATATCCACCTGTACCTTTGGCAGCAGGGTGGCTTCGACTGGAATGCCGCGGTAGTACTCGGGCTTGCCCTTCTGCATGCCGTAGCCCATGACATTGGTGACGGTCATGCCGGTGATGCCGATCCGGTTCATAGCGGTCTTCAGGCCTTCGAGGGCAGAGGGGCGGCAGATGATCTGCACGCGGGTGTAAGCCGGAACAGCGGGACGTTCCGCAGCTGCGGCGGGCGCCGTCACAGCCATATCGGCAGCGGCTGCGGCAGCCGGAGCAGCCACCGGCAGCATGCCGGCGGGAACACTGTCATCCGGCATGAGGGCAAAGCCGGCATAGGCCGTCGGCAGGCCGTGCTCAGAACGGTCCATACCGATGATCTCGTCTGCAGCATCCGCCCGCAGGCCGATTGTCTTTTTGATCAGGACAAACACGATGGCGATCACCGTACCGGTCCAGGCAATGGTGGCCAGGACACCCAGCGCCTGGACACCCAGGAACCGGAAACCGCCGCCGTAGAAGACACCCTTCATGGTGGAAACACCGGTGGCGAAGAAACCGGTGAGGATGGTGCCGAGAGCACCGCATACGCCGTGCACGGAGATAGCGCCGACCGGGTCATCGATTTTGATCACCTTGTCGAACAGTTCCACGGAGAGGACCACGACAATGCCGCAGACCAGGCCGATAACCGCCGCACCGAAGGGATTGACGGCGTCGCAGCCGGCAGTGATGCCGACCAGGCCGGCCAGGGCGGCGTTGAAGGTCATGGAGACATCCGGCTTGCCGTAACGGATCCAGGTGAAGGCCATTGCGGCGAAGGTAGCCAGCGCAGCGGCCAGGTTGGTGTTGAAGAAGACGAGGCTGGCCGATGCGATCAGTTCATCGCTGTCCATGCCGACGGTGGAGGCACCGTTGAAGCCGAACCAGCAGAACCACAGGATAAAGACGCCCAGGGCCGCGATGGACAGGTTATGTCCAAGGAACGCCTTCGGCTTCCCGTCCGGCCCGTACTTTCCAAGCCGCGGCCCCAGGATCTTCGCACCGATGAGTGCGCAGACACCGCCGACCATGTGAACAGCCGTGGAACCGGCAAAGTCATGGAAGCCCATTTCCGCCAGCCAGCCGCCGCCCCAGATCCAGTGGCCGGAGACCGGATAGATGAACAGGGAAATCGCGGCGGAGTAGATGCAGTAGGCGGAGAACTTCGTGCGCTCGGCCATGGCACCGGAAACGATGGTTGCCGAGGTGGCACAGAAGACCGTCTGGAAAATCGCGAATGCCCACAGCGGAACGCCCGCCGGGAGAATATGGCTGTAATCTCCCATGATGAAGGGATCAATCCAGCCGAACAGCGCTGTGCCCGCGCCGAACATGATGCCGTAGCCGAAGAGCCAGTAGAGGGGAGTACCGATACAGAAGTCCATCAGGTTTTTCATCAGGATATTGCCGGTATTCTTGGCTCGGGTAAAGCCGGCTTCGCACATGGCAAAGCCTGCCTGCATGAAGAAGACCAATGCCGCACCGAGCAGCACCCAGATAGTGTTTGCGGGAGAGAATGTCATTCAGATCACGATCCTTTCCGTGTGTAGAATTCCGGCACCCCGGCAAAAGAAAAAGGCGCCAGGGTGTTTTTGCACACCCTTGCGCCTCACCGGTTGCGGGCATTCTACCCGGACCTGCCGGATTTGTCAACCCGGAAAACACGCAAAAAACAATGCGGTCATTGACGGCGGTTTTCCGCGGTGGTATGATGCCTCCAACAAGGCAAGGGTGTTTTGGAACACAATCCCATGCCTTGTTTTTTATTTCGCCGGAGTTCATCCGCGAAAGGAGCATGGATATGGGAAACACAGCCGGTTTTCTGGAATATACGCGGTGCGAGAATCCGCTGCGCCCTGAGGCAGAACGGGTGCTGGACTTTGAAGACCTGCATACGGCACAGGGGCAGGAGATCCGCTGCCGGCAGGCATCCCGCTGCATGAACTGCGGTGTGCCGTTCTGCCAGTCGGATTTCGGATGCCCGCTGCACAACCTGATTCCCGAGTGGAACATCCTGCTGGAGGACGGATTTGAGCGGGAAGCCTTCGGCCGTCTGCTGATGACTGCCCCGTTCCCCGAATTCACCGGTCGGGTGTGCCCCGCCCTGTGCGAGAAGGCCTGCAACCTGGCGGATAACGGGGTGACGAACCGGGACAATGAGCTGTACCTGATCGAAGCCGCGTTTGCCAACGGCTGGATCCGGCCGAGGATTCCCGCTGTGCGTACCGGGAAAACCATTGCTGTGGTCGGCAGCGGGCCTTCCGGCCTGGCAGCGGCGGACCTGCTGAACCGCAGCGGGCATACCGTGACGGTCATCGAGCGGTCGGACCGGCCGGGCGGACTGCTGATGTACGGGATCCCGAACATGAAACTGCCGAAGGAGATCGTGGAGCGCCGGATCCGCCTGATGGAGCAGGAGGGCATACGTTTCCTGCTGAACACGGAACCGGATGGCGCGATTCTTGCGGAATATGACGCGGTGCTTCTCTCCTGCGGCGCGCGGACACCCCGCGGACTTGGGGTGACAGACAGTGACGCGGAGGGCGTGCATTTCGCGGTGGATTACCTGACGGAAACCACCCGCTCCCTGCTGGAAAAACGGGAATCCTCCATGAGCGCCAAAGGGAAACACGTGGTGGTGGTCGGCGGCGGCGATACGGGCAATGACTGCGTCGGTTCCGTGCTGCGGCAGGGATGCGCCCAGGTGACAGAGCTGGAGCTGATGCCCCCGGCACCGGGAACCCGGCCGGCCAACAATCCGTGGCCGGAATGGCCGCGAACCCTGCGGACCGATTACGGCCAGCTGGAAGCCGCCTGGAAGCAGGGGACGGATCCCAGGATTTTTGAAACGACCATCAAAGAGATCAAAACCGATGACGCCGGACATATCCGCGCGGTGGTGATCGTAAAAGTGCGCCGGGGTGAAAAGGGATTCGAGAATGTACCCGGCACGGAGCAGGAAATCCCGTGCGAGCTGCTGCTGATCGCAGCCGGCTTTACCGGATGCGAGGCAAAGACTGCCGGCGCATTCCACGCAAACCCGGACACCCGCGGCCGCATGATGCCCGGGGACGGAAGCCATCACCTGGCGGGGAACCTGTTCTCCGCAGGCGATATGCGGACCGGGCAGTCCCTGGTGGTGCGGGCCCTGGCGGACGGCCGGGCGGCAGCCGGGGAAGTAAACCTGTATCTGGCATCTGCAGGCAGGGCAGAATAAAAAACCGGGAAACCGGGAAGCAGAAGGCGGAAACATGGCAGTTCATGAGGAATGCGGGGTTTTCGGCGTATACAGCGAGCAGGAAACGGACGTGGCGGGCATCTGCTACTACGGCCTGTACGCACTGCAGCACCGGGGACAGGAAAGCTGCGGAATTGTGGTGAACGAAGACGGGCTGTTCCACTCCCACAAGGACCTCGGCCTGGTGCACGAGGTGTTTACGGGCGAGGAGCTTTCAGCTTTCCCGAAAGGGAAGATGGCGGTGGCGCATACCCGGTACGGGACCACCGGCTCCACCAACCGGAACAACTGCCAGCCGATAGAAGTGAACCATCAGAAGGGCCGGATGGCCATCGCACACAACGGGAACCTGTCCAACGCGGCGGAGCTGCGGAGCGGCCTGGAGCTGACCGGTGCGATTTTCCATACGACCAGCGATACGGAGACCATCGCGTATATTGTGACACGGGAACGGCTGACGGCACCTTCCATCGAGGAAGCCCTCAGCCGGGCGATGAACACGCTGGACGGCGCATATTCCCTGATCCTGATGTCGCCCCGGAAGCTGATCTGCGCCCGGGATCCGAACGGATTCCGGCCTCTGTGCTACGGAAAGACACCGGACGGCATGTATGTGATCGCCTCCGAAAGCTGCGCGATCCGCGCGGTGGGCGGGGAAGTGATCCGGGATGTGGAACCGGGTGAAATCCTGGTATTCAGCGAGGATGGAATCCAGTCCCGGCGGGAACACTGCGGCAGGAAGGAAAGGCGCATGTGCGTCTTTGAGTATATCTACTTTGCCCGGCCGGACTCGGTGATTGAGGGAATATCCGTCCATGACGCGCGGGTGCTGGCCGGACGGATCCTGGCGAAAACCCATCCGGCAGAGGCGGACGTCGTGATCGGTGTGCCGGATTCCGGACTGGACGCGGCGCTGGGTTTCAGCATGGAATCCGGTATTCCATATGAGATCGGCCTGATCAAGAACAAGTATATCGGCCGGACATTCATCGCGCCGGACCACCGGCTGGACCAGGTGAAGATCAAGCTGTCCGCGGTGGAGAATACCGTGCGCGGCAAACGGGTGGTGCTGGTGGACGACTCCATTGTGCGCGGCACGACCAGCGGGCGGATTGTACGGCTGCTGCGGGAAGCCGGCGCAAAGGAAATCCATATGCGGATTTCCGCACCGCCGTTCCTGTATCCGTGCTATTACGGGACGGATATCGATTCCCAGGAGAACCTGATCGCCTGCAAACATACTGTGCCGGAGATCGCGGAGATTATCGGGGCGGACTCGCTGGGGTTCTTCCCGGCAGAACGGCTGCCGGAGCTGAACGGCGGACGCCCGTGCTGCAGCGCGTGCTTTGTCGGAAAGTATCCGACGGCCATACCGGAGCATAACGCGAAAAACCGCTTTGAGCAGAAAATCTCCGCCGCGGCGGGGAACACCGCGGACTGACGAAAACAGCATATCAAAAAGCCGCCTCCGGCAGGAGACGGCTTTTTAGCATAACGGAATCATTTATGGACGATGAAGCACCGGGGTTCATCCTCATACGCATAGGGATACGCCCGGCTGATATAGCCATGCCACGGATAATCCACATCCCCGGCCGTATTTCCGGCAGCCAGGTCCCGGAGGGCGGCGAGCAGGGCGTCAAACAGCTTTGCGCTGCGGGGATTGTGGCAGTGGCCGTGCAGGATGGTGTCGAACTGGTCCCGCAGGGGCAGGAGCTTTTCCATACTGGCGATCTGCGTTTCCACCGGCAGGGATTCCTCCAGCTGCAGCCACAGGTGCTCCAGGATGCCGTCACCTGAGAACAGGATCCTGTCCTGCCGGTCCAGCAGGACGATTTCGCCGGGGGTATGCCCCGGGAAGTGGATTGCCTCGATTACCAGACCGCCCAGGTCGAAAACCTGGCCGTCCTCCACCGTCTCAAAGGGCGGGAAGCCCAGACCGAACTGCTCCAGCGCGTTTTTCAGCTCCGGATAGTTGATGGTTTCCTCGGCCAGCGGCAGGTCGGCCGGATGCATGTATGCCTTGTCAAAGCTCCAGTTGCCGCCCATGTGATCGCCGTGGCCGTGGGTATTGACACAGATGGCGGGAAGGTTTGTGACCTTTGCCGCCTCCGCGCGGATCGCCGACATACCGATGGAGGTGTCGATCACCATTGCTTTTTCTTTTCCGGCGACGACAAACCAGGTGGCTTCCTGATTGTCATCCATCAGCCAGATGTGGTCGTTAACCTGCGTAACAGCAGGACTTCTGAGAAACGGGGCATCCATAAAGCAATTCTCTCCTTTCATCACCGGCAGGCAGCCCGGGAACGGTCTCTTCCTCCGAAAGACCGGCCGGGCGCGAAAAAGACTCCCGTATCCGGACTGCTGCCAAATGACCGGTTTCACCGGAACCGGATTTCAGCATGGTTCTCATAGGCAGGAAACATGAAGTGACCTGCCAGAGACCGGCCACTGCAATAAATTCGATACTTCATGCGTGCTTCCTCCAGGATCTCCCGAATGCGGATGATTTCCTCCAGACTCCGCTCCCTTTTTCTGCACTTCCATCTGAACATTCTCCATACCTCCTCACTGAATAACGGGTGTTCTTTCGTTCCTGCAGATGAAGGGTATCATTGCAGTTCAGTGAAAGGTCAAGGTTTTTTTGAATATTTTTATGATGCACAGATCCCGGTATATGAAGGGAAATCCATCGCACAGGGGATGCATGGAAAATGATATTTGATGAAATAAAAAAAACCTGCAAACGATGATTTGCATGGCATAAAAAAAGCAGCTCCGACGGGATTCGAATCTCGAAAAATATCTAAAACCCATATTCCAGGGTGTGTCATCGAATATCGTTGAGTGGCTTTGAGCGTTGATTTACAAGGACTTCAGGAAATTGCTATCCATCGTTCATGACAACGGATTACTTGGAGATATACGTCGATAACAATCTGTAAAGGGTCAAAATAAGGGTCAAAAAGGGTCATCAAAATCGCCTTACAGCGCCTCCAGATATGCCTGCATGAGGCTGGCACTTTTCTTCTGCATTTCCTCTGTAACATGACCATATACATCCAGTGTGAAAGCCACTGTCGCATGGCCCAGGTTCTCTGAAACCGTCTTTACGTCTACACCCTGCTGGAGCGCAAGCGTGGCGTAGGTGTGCCGCAGATCATGGAACCGGGTCTCCGGTATGCCGATTCTCTTCACATACTGCTTGAAGCGCGCATATACCGTGCTGTACATCAGGAAATGGCCGGAGTCATTGGTAAAGACATAGCCTTCATCGTTCTCCCAGCGGCTGCCGCACTGGAGCCGCTTTTCCGCCTGCTCCCGTTTCACTTTCAGCAATACAGCCTTCACATTGTCCGGGATCATGAAGGATCTGGTCTTGCTGTTCTTCAGCGGGGTAAACTTATACGGGCCGTTGCGGTGCCGATCCCGCTGCAGCTGCCGGTATATCTTCATCGTGGACTTTCCGAAGTCAATACAGTCCCAGGTGAGCCCCAGCACTTCTCCCTCCCGGAGGCCGGTGAACATCGTTACGTAGTACAGATCCTCATACGGGTCGCCTTTGATGGCTGCCAGGAACTTTTTGACGTTCGCTCCGGTAATGGGATGCATATCCACCTTCTGCGCCCGCGGAAGAGTGATGGCGTCACAGACATTGACCCGGATATATCCCAGCTTCATTGCCTTTACCAGCGCCTCATGGAGTACGCTGTGCATGTTGTGGATGGATTTGGCGGAGAGGCCGTTCTTCTTAACTTTAATCGGTTTTCCACTCTTCGAGAGCTGGGTGATGACAAAGGGCTTGCTGCGGCTGTTGATGAACTTCTGGAGCACGACTGCCGTCAGCTCCTGCAGTTTCACCATCCCGATCCCCGGCTTCAGATGCGTGTTGATCTGGTACTGATACTGGTGCTTCGTCGTGTCTTTTATATCAGAATTGTATTCGGCGATCCAGATATCCAGCCACTGGCCGACAGTCATTTTTGTCGGTTCCATATAGATTCCCCGGTCAACGTCGGTCGTGATTTCCTTCAGCTTTTTCCTGACTTCATCCTGAGATTTCCCGTACACGGATTTCTGAAGCTGCTTTCCGGATCCCGGATCGACGCCCAGCGTAAATCGGGCCTCCCAGCGGCCGTCTTTCCGCTTCCGGATCGTTCCGTCGCCTTGAGCGCCCCGGGTATTACTCTTTCTCGGCATTTCCTTTCCCCCTGTCATAATCCGGTTCTGAAGGCTCAGCTAGCTTGGCATTGAGCTCATCATCAAAGGCAAAATCCTCATATGCTTCGAAGTATCGTGTG
The DNA here is from genome assembly GCA_017569285.1 of Clostridiales bacterium. Taxonomy (NCBI): domain Bacteria; kingdom Bacillati; phylum Bacillota; class Clostridia; order Eubacteriales; species Clostridiales bacterium. Next base: position 948,655 of record CP069419.1, on the reverse strand, counting down.
GCGTTATAATTGCCGGCCTTTGCATTTTCGGCCATATGCAGAATGTTCTGCTTCAGCACATCTCCAAACAATTCCTGGCTCATCCGGCATTCGATCAATTTACCGCGCTCATAGGAACCGCTTTCTGACAGGTAATAGCCTTTATCCGCCGGGGTATAGGTCATATACCTGGAGAGCGCGATCAGCAGCGCAGGGGAGGAAAGCGCCATATCCAGGCCCTTCAGCCTGCTGTGCGCCCTTTCATTGATATACCGCAGGCTGTAGATTGCTTCATCGCTCAGTCCGAGGATTTCGCTGACCGGGACGTTCTCCGTCTCATTTCCGTTTACCAGATAGTCCAGCGTCACATGGAACGCTTCACACAGGATCTTTGCTTCATCCAGTGAGAACGGTCGTTCACCCAGTTCCTTGTTTTTAATCGAACTCCTTGTGGTGTTCAGCCTTGCCGCCAGATCCTCCTGAGACCATCCTCTTTTGATTCTCTCCCTTTCAACCCGGGCTCCCATTCCTTCCTTGGGCTTTTCTGCTGTCCGTGCCATACTGCTTTCCCTCCTTCAATAATGGTTCATTTTGACAATGCCGTGCCATAATCTTGACAATGGCACACAAACATATTATCATAACATTGTGCCAAATGCAAGTGTTTGGCACAAATAAATATTAAGCCGGGAAAACCGGCAGAAGGAAGGTAAAAAACATGACCGAGAAACTGACCCTCTCTGTGGAGGAAGCCGGAAAGCTGCTGGGAGTTTCCCGCCAGATCGCGTACCAGTTGAGCCGCCGGGCGGATTTCCCGACTCTGCATATCGGCAGGCGCGTGCTGGTGCCCAGGAAGCAGCTGGAAGCCTGGATGGACCGCAATGTGACCGGCATGGGGACCGTCATCGACCAGATGGGCTGACAGCGCTCCGGCGCCCGCTGCAGCCGCTTATATGACAGTTGCCGGTTTTGCCGCTACCCGAATCATGAACCAATGGAGGAATGCATACCTATGAAGGAACTCAGGAATCAGCCGATCTGGCTCATCTGGCGATATGAAAACAGTAATGGCAGGGAGAACGCGAAGGTTCCGTACTCCGTTACCGGCTATCGGACCGGAACCACCCGGAAATTCCGCCGGCAATGGGTCCTGTATGACGCGGCAAAGAAAGCCGCGAAGGATAAGAGGTACAGCGGCATCGGTTTTGTGATTCCGAAAGGGTACTTTCTCCTGGACGTGGACCACCGGACGCAGGATGATCCGCTCGTGCAGGAACTGCTGGCGCGGTTTTCGTCCTATGCGGAAGTATCCGTCAGCGGCGGAGGGGTTCACATTATCGGGAAGTGTGACCTGTCCCGCATTCCGACGGCTGTAGATGAGGATGGGAAGCGCATCTTGGCTCCCGGGTACTACACGAAGAATCCCCATAACGGGATGGAGCTGTACATCGGCGGGCTCACAAACCGGTATGCGACCTTTTCTGATATGCCGATCCGGGATATTCCGGTCGGGGACTGCACGAATGCTGTTCTCCTGACGCTGGAAAAGGAAATGAAGACGGATCTGCCGGCTGCCCCTGTTCAGGCGGAGGAGAATACTCCGGAGATGACGGCGGAGGAAATTGAGGCTGCGGCCTTTGATGTGGTTGCGTCCCTGCAGCGGCAGAAGAACGGCGCCAAGTTCTCAAAGCTTTATGATAAAGGGGATATATCTGGTTACAATTCCGCCTCCGAGGCGGACCTGGCTCTGTGCAGCATTATCGCATACCGGGCCGGCAACAATCCGGCCCTGATCGAAGCGATATTCAATGCTTCAGCCCTCTGCCGGGAAAAATGGCTGTCCCGGCCGGATTACCGCAGGGATACGATCCGGAAAGCAATCGAATCCTGCACCGGCTCTTTCCATCCGTCCGTGATGGATCATCCATCTTTCATTGTGTTCACAAAGAAAGGGGAAGCGGTCCTGGACGCGCCGCTGCTTGCAAAGTATATCCGGGAGACCGTTCCGTATATCCTGGTCCGGGACAGCAGCCGGCAGGGAACACTGGTCTTTGTGTATGAGAACGGATGCTACAGCCTGTATTCCAGGGAAATGATGCTTGGGATCATCAAAGCGCCGGTGGCGGAATATAACGAGAAACTGATCACCATGAATAAGATCAACGAAGTGTACAGCCTGCTCACCACCGACCTGAACTACGTCGCCCAGGATGATTTGAACGCGGATGAAAGCCTGATCAATTTCCGGAATGGTATTCTGCAGGTCACTCCGGATAAGCTGATGCTTTTTCCGCATTCCCCGGATTTAAATTCGACCATCCAGATTCCCTGTGACTGGTCCGGGGAAGATATCCCCACACCCATTTTTGATCGGTATATGGATACGCTCACAAACGGGGATCCGGAAGTTAAACAGCTTCTGCTGGAATTCATTGGGGCCTGTGTGTCCAATGTAAAAGGCTGGCGGATGAAGAAAGCTCTGTTCCTGGTCGGCGACGGGGACTGCGGCAAATCGGTTCTGAAGAGCCTGGTGGAGAAGATCCTCGGCCGTGGGAACTTCATCGGAATCGACCTGCAGCAGATTGAGGCGCGTTTCGGTACCGGGATGATATACGACAAGCGCCTCGCCGGCAGTTCAGACATGAGCTTCATGACCATGGCGGAGCTGAAGACGTTCAAGATGATCACCGGCGGAGACAGCCTCTTTGCGGAATTCAAAGGCCAGCATGGTTTTGAGTATACCTATAACGGTCTTCTGTGGTTCTGTATGAACCGTCCTCCGAAGTTCGGCGGGGATGATGGCAAATGGGTCTATGACCGGATTATGATCGTCCGCTGTCCTAACACCATTCCGAAAGAGAAACAGGACAAAAACCTGGTGGACAAACTGTATGAAGAGCGGGAGGGGATCCTGTATAAAGCGGTCCGCGCCCTCCAGGAAGTTCTGCGGAATGGCTATCGCTTTTCTGAGCCGGAAAGCGTGAAAGCCGCTCGGCAGGAATACATAAAGGACAACAGTACGGTCGTTGGGTTCTATGAAGAATGCATGTGCGAGTGTACAGGAAATAAGCGCAGTAATATGACTGTCAGCCAGATCTACCGGGCATATCGGCAATGGTGTGCTGATAACAACAACGGATATGCGAAAACAGCCAAGGAATTCCGGGACATTCTGGCCTCTCACCTGGGCACCTCTTATGCGGGGATGACAGTCCACAAGGAATCCGGAACATACTACCGGAATCTGATGCTCAATGCGGAAACGAATGCGGAATACGGTTTCTTCTGATAAACTGTCAGTTCTGTCAGGAGACTGTCAGCCGACAGAATGCAATAAACACAAGGGTTGGACGCGAATCGGCTGACACTTCTGACAGTTTTTTGAACTTCTCAGCAAGAATCCGAAAATCAAATATATGGTGATGATTATAAAACTGTGGGTAAAGGAATTGGAAAAAGTGTCAGTACTGTCAGTGAATCCGGAAAGGCCCTTATATTTCAAAGGCTCCGGAGCTGACAGTAGTTCCAAACCATTGTCATTTTACTGTCAGCATACTGTCAGCCAGGATAGGTACCGATATGCCCGGATAATACCTGCTAACAGATGATTAACAGGGCCTTTTTTCGAATGACTCTGCCACGATGATTGATTCATAACGATTCCGGGTATTTCCCTGATGAGCATGATCAGGAGCATAACAGGAAGACTTCAGGGCTCGCTGCGCTGCGCTCCGCTCCGCTCGCCGGCTCCCGCACAAACCTGACGCCTTTTCCAATCTGATCTCCGGGTGCAGCTCTGTCCGCATCCCCCGGGCCTGCGGTCGCATAGCCTGGCCACAATCCGGCTCCGGTTCCGCATTGGCATTCTGCCAAACGCGGAAACCGCCCCGGCATTGGGCGGCTGTGCGCCCGTAGGCCCTGCTTGTGTCCTTTTCCAATCTTGTATTGTCATGCTGCTATGTCGCCAGCGCTGCGATTCGCATGACCCGCAGGAGCTTGGATCCATACACAGCTTCGCCGGCTGTCGCGCCGCCGCCTCCTCGGTCGCTCCTGTCAGGGCTCGCTCCAGGACCGCAGGTCGTCTGCACGCTAGCCGCTGGCGGTGCCCGTCGTGGCGCAGGCTCTCTTGCCCGGCGGCGCGGCCCGGTAGTCGGCGCGGGCCTCACTTCCTCGGAGCCCCTCTCCGCGCCGTCTGTGCGGCCCATCTGCGCCGTGGGGCCCCGGAGCCCCTTCGGCTTGTGTTCCGCATGTTCGGCGCGGCCGGGTCCCGCTCGCGTCGGTAGTTCGGCTTTCCGCAACCTCGATTGTCGCGGCGGCATTACGGCTGCCGCCGCTCTGTCTCGGTTGACCTCACCGCCGACGAAACTCCCGCCAATGGCGGTCGTCGGCGGTTCGCCCGCTTCTCCTCCGGGCTTTTTTCGCCGCCGGTCTGCGCACCGCCGCTTCGCCTCCCGCCAGCTATCGCGTGCGCCTCCTCTGCGAGTCCTGTCGCTTCGCCCTAGAAGGCATTCGCTCCCTCGTCGGAGTCTCTCTCCGCCGGCTCAGGCACGGGCGCACGGGCGGGCCTCGCTTCCTCGGAGCCCCTCTCCGGCTTTCCGGTGCGGCGCAATAGTCGCCGTGGGGCCCCGGAGCCCCTTCGGCGCCTGCGCCGCAAACGGCCCGCCGGCCGGGTCCCGCTCACTTCGGTAGCTCGGCTGCTCCGCCCGCACTGCCCGTGCTTTTCGCCCGCCCCTCCCCCCGGCCTGTGGGCGCATGTGCTCGCCACAAACCGGGCCCGGTTCCGGTTGGCATATGGCCAAACGCGGAAACACCGTCCCGGTGTTGGGCGGCGATGCGCCCTTGGGCCGCCAGGGTAACGAAATGCGGTAAATGCTGTACCAAATCTCAAGCATTGTATTGAACTGTTTTTACCAGTTTCATACATTAACAAATGTGTGGGCATCCCCCTGGATGTGAAGGATTCTGTTGCAATCGCAAAAGATGATTATTTGAAGTGGGTATTATCTGATGACTCACCAAATTTGATTGCAATTTCGGTGTCACCAGATAAAAGTAACATTCTGGAAATACGGCTAAATAATTCAGACATGCCAGATTTGAAAAGTGTTAAAAATGGAGATTTATTCCCTTATTGTTCCGCCATGTTTAATCAAAGAGGCGAAGAAAGCGACTATATTAATAGCACGTGTAGAATAGTCAGGACAGATAAACTTACATGGATTGAGAATAAATGTGATAATTATACACTATCTGTGCCTTACATTATGATGCGGAAGTGTTTAAGGAATTACTGCAGGCGGCGTTGTCTGATGCCAAGCATCGAAAGGGCAACGTGATGACGTTTTTTTGCGATGAGGAATATGAAAAAGTTGCGAAGGAATGTGGACTTGAATGCATCGGAAATTATCTCTGTTACAAGACCCATTTGAACTGACAACTTCCAGCTTATCGGGACACCTGTTGGCAAGAAAACTCGGAAGAGAAAAGCGATTTCCGCAAAAAATACCCCCGCAAGTTGGGGTAATTCACTGCTTATTCTCTTTGAAAATAATAGTATAGGCCCCAATCTTGATCATTGGCCCACGGGTCGTAGAAATGAGCGGTGACCCCGTTTACACTTCTGGGATAAACCATGGCACAGCTTGCACTTCCATCCTCAAAGAAGAGAGGAAGGCTTCCTCTAAGATTTTTTTCTGCCCTGACCAGCCATTCCTTTTCACCGGTAATATGCCCATAACGTTCGAATGCCAAGCCGCTGAGGCTGCTCCAATAATGCGGAAAAGTATCTCCCAGCATATGCCGTTTTCCAAACCAGTATCCATCCCAGTGTCTGATCGCCACCTCGTTGAAATGATAATCAGGCTGCATTCCCTGGAATAGTATCAAAAGTTTCATCTGTTCCCTTGCTGCAGAAAGTAATGCCTGCTTTCCACTGAGCTGATAACCCATTAGCAGCATGTTCACTGCAGGTGCGACGATACTCTGCTCATAATCCACTTCGCTTGTAGGATAATGAATTCCAATGTCTGCGATTTTCTCTGCATGATGGATAAACAGGTGCCGCATGTCTTCTGCACGGTCAGTCATGCCGGCTTCTTTTAGCAGCGCAACAATACTAGTCATGGGAATGCCAATGGCATAGAATCTGTCACCACCACGATCATAATAGTTTTCCATTACATCAGCGGCCCGTTTTATCCATACAGGTTCATGAGTAACTCGGAATAGTTCCATAAAGAACACAGCGACCCATGCTTCGTTATACAGGCGGTGTCTTTCTTCCATATAGCCAGCATCGTCATAGACAGTATGGATTTTTTCTTCATAGATTTCCCTGAGAATAAAATCTGCGTAATTCCAGAGACTCTTCTCCAATGCAGCATCGTGGAAATACCGACAGGCCAAAGCGACTAAAGCACCCATCCCCAAACGTTCTCTTGCGCTGTTATGATCAGGAATGTCATGACTGTAGCACAGCTTGTTTGTTTCATTATCGTAAATCAGATATGCCCCGCATAAATGGGAGGAAGTATCCATACACTGTTGCTTTTCTACAATAAACTGGGCCCGGCGGCGCAGCAACTCAGTTGCAGGCGGCATGATTCGCCAGCAAGCAGTGGTTGATTTTCCGTTTGACTGGAACGTTTGACAAATCTCTCCCGTTCGGCTAGTGTCCACGAATCCTCCGTTCCATTTTACTTTATCGTAATGAAAAGCGACCCATTGCTCGGAAGTGATGTAAAGCGAACCAAAGTATGCTTTCAGAATGCGCTTCCAGTCTTCTATTCCCTCATGGCGAAACAGCCTCCACCGAAGGATCTTTTTTTCTTCAGGAGCCAGAGAAAACTCTTTTGGATGAAGCAAAATGACCCCTCGCGTATTGCTGACACAGTGACTTTCCGTTAAACTGCGCTGGATGCTGTAGCTTTCCAAAGATCCCTGTGTGAGAATCATTCCCAAATGTGGAGCTTGGCCGCCCATTCGAATCGCAAGCACCCAGGAGACTTCTCCGCCGCACCAGACATGAGCATGGCAGCGCTGGGGCAGGCAGATATCCGCAGCCAAATAATTATCATTCAGCGGAAGCGAAATGGACACGCTACCCGCATCACAGAAAATGGTTTCCTGCGATTCGTTCGTAAAGATATAGGTTTCCTCAAGCGTATCATCCTGAAGGATAGTTCGAGCAGAGGTGCAGGAGATGCCATTGGGTGCAGCCATCTCTCCCCAGAGATGAGGCTCATTTACCCAGTTCATGCGGAATGGGTCATCTGCAAAAGTGATCTTTGCCAGAGAGCCGTTTTTTTCTTCTAAAACCCAGTGACTCATGACATGCCTCCCTTTTATTCCTTAACAGAACCGATCATAATCCCCGTTACGAAGTATTTCTGAATAAACGGATCAACCGCGAGCATGGGAATAATCGTAATAAATACTTTCGCCGCATTCAGGGACTTGTTGGACAGCTGGTTCATCTTAATCATTTGTTCCGTTGTCAGATTTACTCCCATCGGGATACTGACAACAATCTGGCGGATGTAGGTTTGCAGTGGATAATGTGATTCTGAATTGGAAAGCACAAGCCCCTGAAAGTATTCATTCCAATAGTAAATACTGACGAACAGGGTAATTGTAGCGATAACGGATTTGGAGCAGGGAACAACAATTTGGAAAAGAGTCCGCCATTTTCCTGCGCCATCCATTATGGCAGCCTCCTCGACATCCTTCGGAAAGTTTCTGAAAAAATTCATCATCAGTATCACATTATATACGGGGAGACTGCCACTTAGGATCAGGCCAGCCATGTTGTCCATCATGCCATAATTCTTCATGCACATGTACCAGGGAATGGTTCCGCCATTGAACAGCATGCAAAATACCACAATCCACATCGTAACGTTTCTACCATGAAACTCTCGTTGACTGTGATCCTGTCTTATCCGATGACAGCATCCCCGGCAGTATACTCTTCGAGGGAATTCTCCCGAACCTGAATACAGGCCCAGCTGACAGGTGAATCGGCGGCGGCGCTGAACTGCCGCTTCACTGCGGGCGCTACCCTGATCACATCTCCGGCGGCAAAATCAACTTTTTCGCCGTCGAGTACAGCGCTGCCCTTGCCGGACAGGATGATGTAGATTTCCTCATTCTTCTTATGGGTGTGTACGAAAGGCACACCCGCGCCTGCGGGAAGGTTGTTGATGCTGATCTCCGCGCCGGTCAGTCCCAGTACGTCGTGCAGTTCGGTTCTCGGGTCCTGCTTTGCGTTCCACTTGCTGAAGTTTGCCATGTCAGTTTTCCTCCTTCTTATTTCGAACTCCCGTATTCTGGGAGCCTCGAACCTCTTCATGATAGAAGTAGTCCACGATGGTCGGATGCCCCTGCGGTACGCGCTCGTAGGGCGTTTCATTATCCACGAAGCGGCAGCCGTATCTGTGAGCCATCTCTTCGGCTTTCTTTTCGAGGGCTTCAAAATAGCCGCGATTCCGCTTTCCGTAGATCTCCTCATACAGCGGCATCAGATGCGGATACTTCGCCGCGATATAGTCCATGATCGTCTTCTTGAATCCGCCGCGCAGGTTCAGGTTCTCCAGCCAGACCAGGTCGCACTGATCCTTCGCCCGTTCGAAGATCGCCTCAATGTCCGTGATCCCGGGAAATACCGGCGAAATGAAGCATACCGTCCGGATGCCCGCGTCGTAGACCTGCTTCATAGCCGCGAGACGTCTTTCGATGCTGACCGCCGCGTCCATATCGTTTTTGAAATTTTCATCCAGCGTGTTCACCGACCATGAAACCGTCAGCCGGTTCCGCTTGTTGATCTCCGTCAGCAGATCCATATCCCGCAGGACGAGATCGGATTTGGTGCAGATCAGGATATCCGCGCCGCTGTCCTTCAGCTGTTCCAGAAGAAGGCGGGTCTTTCCGAACTTCTCCTCCAACGGGTTATATCCGTCGGTCACCGTGCCGACGATCACCTTCTGCCCGGCATATTTCTGCGGATTGGTGATGGCGGGCCATTCCTTCACATCCATGAAGGTGCCCCAATCCTCGGTATGCCCGGTAAACCGCTTCATAAAGCTGGCATAGCAGTATTTGCAGGCATGGGGACAGCCCACATACGGGTTGACCGAATACCCGCCCAGCGGCCCATTCGACTTGGTCATGATGCTCTTCGTCTGGACAAATCCTACTTTGATTTCCGGCTGTTCCATGCTCTCTGTTCCTCCAGTACGTGATTGAATGCCTCCGGCAGCTCCTGGATCATCTGTTCTTCGCCCATGATCGGAACGAGATCCTCTTTCCAGAAGACAGGTATGTGATGGCTGTGCGCCTGTTCCGTCAGGGAATATGCCCACGCGGGCTCAGTGTGAACCTTCCGACTCTGAGCTCCGGTCATGGTGCCGACGACAATCCAGCCGATACCAGACAGGTTGACCGTGCCGGGGTCATCGAACAACGGTTCGAAGGTCACGTGATAATGTTTTGCCTTTATTTTTTCCCGAAGCGCTTCGATGCGCCAAAGCTCCGCTTTTCGGGTGACCGTAACGCCGAACCAGGCATTGTCCAGATCCGTACTGATATCCAGCAGATCGGGGCGTTTGCTGAGAAACAGGAACTGATGCCGGGGATTATCCCGAATCTTTGCGAATACCTCCTCGCGCCACTCCAGTTTCCAGCCCGCCAGGTCACTCATACCTGTCAGCAGGAAGTTCTGTGGGCGCGGCTTGTCCATCATCCGCAGCTTTCCGGGAAAGAATTCCGGCTGTGAAAAGTCGTCGATCATGTGATACCGCTTCACGTTGTTCCGGGCATAACAGTACGGACAGCCAACCGCGCAGCCGATCACCAGGTTCATGTTCTGGATCAGATCCTTGATGCATACGCTCATGATTTCAGCTTCTCCTCCAGATTCCGTTGTATCCGCTGCAGGCAAGCCTCGAACTGCCGGATTTCATCCTCCGTGAAGTCCTTGTAGTACAGCGCGCCCATCTGATTGGAAACGGCATCATAATCCACCTGCAGCGTCCTCGCCTTATCCGTCAGGAAGAGCAGCGTTTTGCGCTTGTCCCGGCTGTCCGACTCTCTGCGGATCAGCCCCTGCCGCTCCATACGCTCAAGCATCGTGGTAAGAGAAGTAATGGCAAGGCCGCATGTGTCGGAAACTGTTTTGATCGGCACACCGTCCTGTTGCCAGAGGACATACAGAATCCGTCCCTGCGGGCCGTTAAAGGCGTCAATGCCTTTTTCGGCCAGCACCTTTTCAAAAATGCGGTCGCCAAGCTGTTTGATCTTTGTGACCAGGAATCCACCGTTCGTTACCATAACAACAACTCCTACATAGTAGTACTTTGAAATTCTACCATATAGGAGCTTTTTTGTCAATATGAAATAGTGATCGTATAGATTCTTTACAGATACCGCCAATTCGGCGTCACTACCAGCCTTGCCACTGTACCAGTCCAACTAATAACGCTATCCCCGGGCGGAAGGTACTGCGGATCGCCGTCCACCTTGTCGTTCAGCAGCTGGCCGCCATCCAGGCTGGTACACTCCTGCGCCTCCCAGTCCAGCACGATGCCGTTGCCGATACCGCTCAAAACGACCGCGCCACTGTAAGTAATCAGCGTAATCGTTCCGCTCCCGTACAGGGTGAACTTCGGCCATGCCGGGACTGTACCCGGATTGTGTATCGTCATACCGCTGGCTGTCAGGGTGATATCTTCCGCAGGCGGGTTCAGGCGCTTATAGGGCTGGCACTGGAAAGGCACAGCGAAGCTCCTGAAACCCCGCCCACGGAGGATTTTGCTGAAATCGATCTGGTTGATGATCCGGGCGTCATAGGAGCGGTCCGGCTCGTTTCCGAACACCACGCTGCCCGAGCCCTGGAGCCACGCACAGATAGCGTCGATGTCGGCATCCGGCCTGACCCAGCACTGCGCCGCTCTCAGCACTGGTTCATAGACTGGCAGGCCGTTCTCCGGCAGCATCAGCACACCGGACCGGCCCGGAATAGTGATCTGGCTCACGCGCTCTTTCGGGCGGGAGATCGCGGGATACTCAGAGACCATAATACCGTAGTTCTCAGAGCTTACCCCGTTCCACAGAAAATAAGGATGCGTATTGATCACCTCCGTCAATAGCCGTACCCGTGCTGCCGCCTGCGCGTCATGGCGCTGATCTCGGCGGCGAGGGACTGCGCGTCCATATCATTGGCCATGACCATGTTTTCCACGTTCACGGCAGGTACGGTTTCAGTCTCGCCATTGTTGGCGCGTACCGCGTCGATCAGATCGCGCAGCAGGGATTCCATATTCTCAGTAGAGCGTTCGCCCATGAAGCCGGACATCACATCAATCATGCCCGCCTTCAGCCTTGCGGACATCTCTGACCACAGGGTGTCCAGCGGCAGGATGGCTTCAGCTCCAGCCTCGCCAACGCCCTGCAGCCCGGCAGCGCTGCCCAGGATGGTGGGCTTATCGAAAATCCCGCCCAGCGCGTTCCAGGAGACTGACAGCTTCGGCAGCTTGATACCCCAGCCAATGTCGTTCCAGGTGACGCTGATGCGCGGCAGCTTGAACTCCGGCAGCTTCCACTGGAAGTTGAACAGGCCCTTGAAGTAGTTGACTTTCTCCTGCAACCATGTCTTTGCTGATTCGATGGGGCTTTTGATCACGCCCAGGACACTGTCCCACGCGCCTTTCACGCCGTTCTTGATGTTGGTCCAGCCGTTCACGATGCCAGCCTTCGCGTTGGTGATGGCGGTGGACACCGCGTTCGTGATGTTGGTCCAGGCAGTGGAGGCATTGCTCTTTAGCGTGTTCCAGGTGCCTTCGATACCGGATTTGATGTTGTTCCATCCGGTCGTGGCCCCGCTCTTGATGTTATTCCAGGTAGTGGAGAAGAACGAAGTGACGCCGTTCCACACCTCTGTGGCTTTGCTGCTGATGCCCGTCCATACGCCGCTGATCCAGGTGGTGAAAGAATTCCATGCGGTTTCCGCTCCGGTCTTGATGGAAGTCCACACCCCGGAGATCGTAGTCTTGATGCCGTTGAAAACAGTGCTGGCTGTAGAGGAGATCCCGTTCCACACCCCGCTGATCCACGATGTGAAGGAGGTCCAGGCGGTATTGGCAGCCGTGGATATACTCGTCCATGTTCCCGAGAAGAAGCCTTTGCCGCTTCCCAGGTCTTGGCGCGCTTGTTGCGCAGTTCAGTGATAGTCATACTGATCATCCTCCTGTCATTTTTTCAAAAGAGAAAGCCGTCCCATCAGTTCGTTGATGGAGCGGCCACGGGGAATCGGCTTTTCCTGCCGGGTTTTCTGGGTAATCTTGTTGATGAGGGCCATTTCCACAGCCCGGTCGGAGAATTCGAAGGCAGGCATTCTTATTGAAGCCTTTTTGATTCTGTAAAGGGTCAAATTAAGGGTCAAACGCTGTTTTTGAGACACAAAAAATCCCTGCAACCGTTGAGATTGCAGGGCTTTCTCAAAGCAGCTCCGACGGGATTCGAACCCGTGTTTCAGCCTTGAGAGGGCCGCGTCCTAGGCCTCTAGACAACGGAGCCAGAAAAAGAAAAGCTGGGGAACTAGGATTCGAACCTAGACAATACGAGTCAGAGTCGTAGGTGCTGCCGTTACACCATTCCCCATCGGCTTTAGCCGCAGGCGATATTATAGCAGACAGGAAAAGGGGTGTCAAGCAGTTTTTTTGCTGACACCCCTTTTGACTTTTTATGGGGGAAAAGCCTTGCGGCAGAAGGCCGGAAGGCGGATGCTTACAGCCGCGCCAGGGACTTTTTCATGCGGGCGAGGGTTTCATCCTTGCCGAGCAGGTACGCAATTTCAAACGCGCCGCCGGGAGTGGATTCCTGGCCGGAAATCGCGATGCGCATGGGCCAGAGCACGGAACCGGTTTTACGCTCCCAGGCCTGGATGTTCTCCATGACCACATCGTGGATGTTCTGCTCCGTCCAGTCGCTGATGCCTTCGAGCACCGGGATCAGCAGGGGCAGGACTTCCTTCGCCACGGTTTCATCGCTCTTCTGCTTCTTATTAAAAAAGATGGCAGTGTCATATTCCGGTATTTCCGCCAGGAAGGCAATCTTTTCCGGAATACGGGAGAAGATGTCCGTGCGGCTCTGCATGAGCTCCGCCAGGCGGCGGTAGTCGATGTTTTTCCCGGCCAGCACCTTGTCGAACCACGGGGTGGCCATGGCCAGGTATTTTTCGAAGTCCATCTGGGCGACATACTGGGTGTTCATCCACTCCAGCTTGTTGACATCGAAGATGCCGGGAGATTTGTTGATGCGGTGGATATCAAACGCCTTCACCAGCTCCGGCAGGGTGAAGAATTCCTGATCCGTGCCGGGGTTCCAGCCGACCAGCGCCAGGTAGTTGATCAGCGCCTCGGTGAGGAAGCCCTTCTCAATATAATCGGAATAATAGGCATCGCCGTCCCGTTTGGAAAGCTTGTGAGTGGCATCCCGCATGACGGTGGGCAGGTGAATATAGGTCGGGATTTCCCAGCCCAGCGCCGTGTACAGGTAATTGTAGCGGGGTGTGGAGGAAAGGTACTCCATACCGCGCATGACATGGGTGATGCCCATGAGGTGGTCGTCAATCACGTTGGCGAAGTTATAGGTGGGCATGCCGTCCTGCTTGATGAGGACCATGTCGTCCATGGCTTCCGAATTCTGGAAGGTCATCTCGCCGAAAACCGCGTCGGTATAGCTGGTTTCGCCCTCGGTGGGCGCATTCATCCGGATGGTCCACGGGATACCGGCATCCAGCTTCTGCTGTACTTCTTCCTCGCTCAGGTGCAGGCAGTGCTTGTCGTATTTCCAGGTGCCGCCCGCCGCTTCCACCTTTGCCTTCCGCTCCTCAATTTCCTCCTTGGAGCAGAAGCAGTAGTATGCATGGCCGGATTTGACCAGCTGCTTTGCATAGGGGAGATAGGTATCCTTGCGCTGGGACTGGATGTAGGGACCGCAGGGGCCGCCGACATCGGGACCTTCATCCCAGTTGAGGCCGCAGGCGCGGAGGGTATCGTAGATCACTTCGGTGGCGCCTTCCACAAAGCGTTCCTGGTCAGTATCCTCAATGCGCAGGATAAACTGACCATCGTTCTGTTTGGCAAAGAGGTATGCGTAAAGCGCGGTGCGCACGCCGCCCAGGTGCATGAAACCGGTGGGGCTGGGGGCGAAACGGGTACGAACTGTCATGGAAAACAACTCCTTTTGGTTGAGTGAAGAGTGAAAAGTTGAGGGTGAAGAGTTCTCAAAGTTACTTTTGCTTCGCGAAAGTGTCTTTGAGACCGACAGAACGATTATAAACAGGCAGTTCAGCGGTGGAATCCGGATCCTTGCAGAAGTAGCCGGTGCGCAGGAACTGGAAGGAAGCGCCGGTTTCGGCATCCGCGATGACCTTTTCGGCGTAGCCGCGGCAGACCTTCAGGCTTTCCGGGTTCAAGCGGGAGATGAAGTCCTTTTTATCGGCTTCTTCCTCGTCTTCGGGCAGTTCATCGTTCAGCAGGGGATCGTACAGCCGGGCTTCGAAGGGGATGCAGTCCCCGGCGGGCACCCAGTGCAGGGTTTTGCCCTTGATCTTCCGGTCGGCGCCGGCGCTGCCGGAGAAGGAATCCAGGTCCACGGTGCAGTGTACTTCGGTGACGTTGCCGTCGGCATCCTTTACACACTCGTCGCAACGGACGATGTAGGCGCCCTTGAGCCGGACTTCATTGCCGGGGAACATGCGCTGGTATTTTTTGGCGGGGACTTCCATGAAGTCTTCCTGCTCAATCCAGAGTTCCCGGCCGAAGGCCAGCGTGCGTTCACCCATTTCCGGATGATCCGGGTGATTTTCGAGGGTAATGGTCTTCGTTTCGCCTTCCGGCCAGTTGGTGAGAACCACCTTGAGGGGATTCAGCACCGCCATGGCGCGCGGGGCAGTGTTTCCCAGCACATCGCGGACGCAGTGCTCCAGTACGGCGTAGTCCACAGTGGAATCCGCCTTGCTCATACCGATGGTGTCCACAAAATTCCGGATGGCCATCGCGGGATAGCCGCGGCGGCGCATGGCGGAGAGGGTGGGCATCCGGGGATCGTCCCAGCCGGCCACATAGCCGCCCTCCACCAGCTGGCGGAGGTAGCGCTTGGACATGACCGTGCCGGTCATGTTGAGGCGGGAGAACTCGATCTGGCGGGGACGGGCAGGCAGCATGTCCGCGCTCTTTTCCACGACCCAGTCGTACAGGGGACGGTGAATCTCATACTCCAGGGAGCACATGGAGTGGCTGATGCCTTCCAGCGCGTCGCCGATGGGGTGGGAGAAATCGTACATGGGATAGATGCACCACTTGTTTCCGGTGCGCCAGTGTTCCTTATACAGGATACGGTACATGGCCGGATCGCGCATGACGATATTCGGGGAGGCCATGTCGATCTTCATACGGAGGGTTTTGCTGCCTTCCGGGAATTCACCAGCCTTCATACGGCGGAACAGGTCCAGGCTTTCTTCCGCGGGACGGTCGCGCCAGGGGCTGTTTTTGCCGGGCTCGGTGAGGGTGCCGCGGTATTCGCGCATCTCATCCTTGCTGAGCTCATCCACATAGGCCAGGCCGCGACGGATCCACTCCTCCGCGATCTCGTAACACTTGTCATAATAATCGGAAGCGTAAAACTCACCGCCGGTCCAGTGGAAACCGAGCCAGTGGATATCCTTTTTGATGGCGTTTACGTATTCCGTGTCTTCCTTGGCGGGGTTGGTATCGTCAAAGCGCAGGTTGCACTTTCCGCCGTATTTCTCCGCGGTGAGAAAGTCCATAATCAGGGCTTTGCAGTGCCCAATATGCATATATCCATTCGGTTCCGGGGGAAACCGGGTATGTATTTCCGTATACCGGCCTTCCGCCAGATCCTGGTCAATAGCGTCCCAGATAAA
The DNA here is from genome assembly GCA_017569285.1 of Clostridiales bacterium. Classification (NCBI taxonomy): domain Bacteria; kingdom Bacillati; phylum Bacillota; class Clostridia; order Eubacteriales; species Clostridiales bacterium. The sequence continues at coordinate 932,733 of CP069419.1, read as the reverse complement.
ATTACTGCGTACCGCGTTTTCTTCCATCACGCACAGCTCCTTTGCCCAAAAAAGGTCACCCGAAATCCGGGAATATAACAACTTTCATTATACATGGAAAACAACCGTGGAGGCAAGAAAAATAAATTGAAAAAACTTTTTTTACAGATGGACATCTGTTGGACAACTGATGAAATAATGTTCGTGGAAGATGTACCGGCCATCCGGTACTTTTCCGGGACACGATGGAAAGACAAGAGGAGGTCTTCGGAATGAAGAAGATTCTGGTTCCCCTGCTGGTGCTGGTTTTGCTCTGTGTCAGCCTGGCTGCACTGGCGGAAGGGAACGAAGCAATCACGGTTGAGCTGAATACCACAAGGCTCCCGCTATACGAAGCGAACGATCCCGGCGTGGACCTGTTCCGGGCAGAAGGAGCGGAGGAAAACACGCTGCCGGTGCTGCTGGTTCCGCTGAAGAAGAACCTGGAGCTGCGCGTAACCGTAATGCCGAAGGATCTGAAGAACAGGAAGAGCGTCCTGACCGTGGACGATGAGGAAGTCGCCCGGATCCGCGAAACCACATTGTATACGCGGAATGCCGGAGAGACCATCCTGACGATCGCCAGCGCGATGGATCCGGCCGCGGCGGTGCAGTACCGGGTGATTGTTTACCAGCCGGTGACCCGGATTGCCGTGACCGCATCTGAGAAAGCAGTGGCGGTCGGGCAGACGATCCGCCTGACAGCGGATATCCTGCCGGAGAACTCGGCGATGAAGGAAGTGGAATGGGCTTCCCAGGATGAGAAGATCGCCACCGTGGACGGAGAAGGAAATGTGACGGGTGTGAAGCGCGGGACTGCGAGAATCACCGCTACGGCGAAGGATGGAAGCAATATCAAAGCCAGCATCAGCATCCAGGTGAACCAGAACCCGGAGGAGATCACGCTGGATAAGCCGGAGCTGACCATCGATACCGGGCGGAGCACCGCAATACGGGCCACCGTCCTTCCGAAGGATGCGAACAACAAAAATGTGGTGTGGGCGTCTTCCGATGAAAGCATTGCCAAGGTGAACGCGGACGGGCGCGTGACCGGTGTGGCGCTGGGTGAATGCACGATCATCTGCACGGACAAGCAGACCGGAACGGTCCAGGCATCGGCGGTTGTCCATGTACAGCAGCCGGTAACCAAGGTGACGCTCGGTGAGGCACCGGCGGTATATGCCGGTGAAACCGCACAGCTGTCCTGGACCACGGAACCGGCCAACGCCAGCAATCCGTCGGTCACATTCAAAGCCGGAAACGAAAAAGTGCTGACGGTCAGTGAGGACGGGACAATCACCGGGATCAAAGCCGGTGAAACCTGGGTGACCGTGATGAGCACCGACGGATCCAACCGCCAGGCCAAGATCAAGGTCCGGGTATACCAGCATGTGACCGGCGTGCATATGAAGCGGAACACAGCGTATATTGACCTGCGGACCAAGTCCACCACCACCGCGATCCTGGAGCCGGATACCGCCACGAACCACAATATGACCTGGGTGAGCGCTGATCCTTCCATCGCGACAGTGGAACCGATCCGGAATCAGCCGCAGCGGATTTCGATTTACGGCGTGAGCGAAGGTGTTACCGTAATTACCGGCACGACGGAAGACGGCGGATTCCAGACATCCATTCCGGTCCTGGTCGGACACTGGGAAAAATCGCTGAAGATCCAGGAAGCCAAGGTGAAAGGCGCGGACGCGCTATTGAAGGTTAAGAACGTCAGCGACCTGACGATTACATCCATCAAGGTGGAGGTTTCCGTTTTCGACAATGAAGGGAAACCGGTTCCCTGCAACAGCAAGGATGACAGCAACACCTATGTGATGACTTACAAAAAGACGCTTGAACCCGGTGACGTCACGAAAGAGAAGGACTGGAAGACGGTTAACTTCAAGCTTCCGGATTCTCCGACAGTACATGAATATGTGGTGAAGGTCACTGAGTTTGAGATTGACCATGACTGGATCAAGGTGATCCGGAAGAACAACCAGCCGACCCAGAAATGCCCGGTGCATCTGTAATCCGGACAGACAGGAATAAGAAGGAGGTTTACCCATCATGACCAAGCGTATTTTCTCCCTGATCCTTGCTGCAATGATGTCCCTGATGCTGCTGATTCCCGCTGTGACGGCTGAAGACCAGGCGATCGATACTACTGCCGGTCACTACTATGTATATACCGAGAACGGCAAGAGCCTGAACGTCCGTTTTACCCCCGGCGGTGAGAAAATCGGCTCCCTGAAATACGGCGCCCGGGTTTACTGCTACTACCTGGACACAGGTAACGGATGGGCGCTGATTGATTACACCTTCAATCATCCCACATACGGTTATGGAACATACGCATGCTATGTTTCCAACCGCTACCTGCAGAAGAGCAAGCCGGCGGCCAAGCCGGACTCCTCTTCCTCCTCTTCCTCTTCTTCCACCTCCACGGACACCCTGGCGGACGTGAACAAGGAATTCAGGAGTGCGAAGGATGTGGAACCTTTCACCGTGACTGTGAGGCCTTCCCGCGCCAGCGGATGGGTCAACCTCCGGTGGGCTCCCAGCCTGTCCGCAGAAATCATGGCAACCTACAAACAGAATGATAAGCTGCTGGTGATCAAGGAACTGAAAAACTGGTACCAGGTGGAAGACCAGAGTACCGGAGACGTAGGCTTTATCAGCAAGAAATACGTTGTGAAGTAAGATAAGGAAATGGCAGGAGGATAAGAAAAATGAAAAAGCTGATTGCGGTTATTCTGAGCCTCATGATGATGCTCTGCGCCGTTTCCGCCGTGGCGGAATCCGCAGGCAAGGTGACCATCGGCAGTGTCAGTATCAACGGGGAATTCACCCTGCAGTGTGGCATTCCGGAAGGATATGAACCGATTCCCGGCCTGGTGACCCCCAGTTCTGTGACAGCGATCATCCGTTCCCAGGATCCGGAAGCGCCGATTATGCAGCTGTCCGTGGCTTTTGATGAAAAATACTATGACGTGGAACGGATGAACGACCTGACAGCGGAGGAACTGGCCCAGCTGGAAGAAACATATGTTGAGGACGATCCGTTCGTTGAGATTACCTACGGCGAAACCGGGTACGGCACCCTGCTGCTGATTGCCCGGCATGAAACCGAAGAGATGGATTATATTGCGTTCTTCTCCATCTACAAGGGATACTGCGTTGAGTTTGTGCTGGCGCCGTCCCTGACTGCGGAGGACAAGAACCTGACGGAAGAGCAGCTGCGGCTGAGCGTGGACTTCCTGACGGACCTGGATTTCATTCCTGCCAATACCCCGGTTGTCAACCGGAAGACAATCGCCGGCCAGACCTTCACGACCAACCTGACGGAATACAACGCGGAAGCCAATACCGTGAAGGCTGAAGTGAAACGGCCGATCCACCTGGACGAGGAAGTCCTGGACAACCTGGAAGTGGGCGATCTGCTGACCATCGGCCAGGAAGTTATTCCGGTGGAGACCCTGGAACGGGATGAGTTCGGTGCGACCGTCAACGACGAGATTGACCTGACCATCCAGGAGGATTACGTGCGCGTTTCGTCTTTTGAACATGAGTATATGGATACGATTGCCACGATGACGCTGGAAATCCCGGAGAATATGGTTTTTGCGGACGGGATTGATCCGGAAACCGGTGACATCCTGGATGAACCGACTGAGCATACCGCCGCAGAGTTTGCCGCGATGCTGGCAGCCGGCGGATATCCGGACTTTGCTTCGGACAATGTGAAAGTTACCTTTGACGATGACGGAAACATGGTGCGCGCAGAGCGCTTCTACACCCCCTGGCAGTAACCGGAAACAGCGGCATGGAGCCATGCCGCGGAGCTTACCGGAATGATACCGGCGTGGATTGAATCCACGCCGGTTTTCTGTTCAGACAGGCGGTTCCGGACATCCGAAGTACCGGATACGGGAAGCATCCGATAAAAAAGCGCAAAAAATGGCAATTTGCGTGTGGAAATGCTTGTCATTCCGGGGAGAAATAGGGTATAATACTATAACGGCAGAACCAGGAGGTGATCAGCGTGGACAATCAGGAAACCCAGAAGCTTCCGGCCATCGTTGAGACGGGAAATGAAGCACACGATATTCTGATTAACGTTTACCGCGCACTGCAGGCCAAAGGATACGACCCGATCAGCCAGCTGGTGGGGTACCTTTTCTCCGGAGACCCGACATATATCACCAGCTTCAATTCAGCGCGGAGCCTGATCCGCCGGCTGGAACGGGACGAGATTCTGGAAGAGCTTGTCCGATACTATCTGGATACGCATTGACGGTTTCAGACGGCGCCCGGGTGGCGCCGTCTGTTTATGTTTACAAAAAGCGGGAATGAGCCGGGCTTTCCGTTCGTTGATTGATATGAACGGGGCCGTGTTTTCCAGGTTCCCGGCGAAGGATCGGAGTCACAGAAGGACGGAGGTTGAAGGAATGAAGAGAAAGCTTCTGATCGTGGTGCTTGCTGCTGTGCTGTGCCTGTTGGCGGCTGTACCGGCCATGGCTGCGGATACATTTGCTTTTGCCGAGCGGAGTATCCGCGTCTTTGAGGACGAGGAAGTGACCCTGGCGCTTCGCCAGGAAGGAAAATACGCAGAAGGGGAAATTACCTTTTCAAGCGACAATGCCCGGGCGCTGACGGTGTCGGATGACGGAACCGTAACCCCGGTTGCCAAAGGCCGTGCAACGGTGACCGCCGCCCTGAAGCAGGACGGCAAAACCGTGCGCCGGGCGACCATCGAAATCCAGGTGATCCGGCGGGTAACCAAGGTCACCCTGAGCCGGAAGAACCTGACGGTGATGGAGGCGGGAGATCCCCTGCTGGACGGCGTGCTGATTGCCGCGGACGACATGGACCTGCCGGTGATTGTGCTTCCGGTATCGCGGGGCGTGAACCTGAGCGCTTCCTGCACACCGGAAGACGCGAACAACCGGAGGGTTGAGTACGCATCCTCGGACGTCGGCATTGCCAAAGTGTCGAAGGAAGGCAACCTGCGCGGCATGGAAGCGGGTGAGTGCGTGCTGACGGTTTCCAGCGTGCAGAACCCGGAAATCGTGGAGCTGTACCGCGTGCTGGTGGTTGAACCGGTGAAGAAGATTTCAATCGAAGCGCCGTCCAAGACGATGTTCGCCGGGGAAACCATGGAACTGGACGCAGTCTGCTCCCCGGACAAGGCCAGCATCCGGAAGGTCACCTGGACGTCCAAGCGCCCGAGTGTTGCCACGGTGGATGAAAACGGCGTGGTGACCGGTGTTGCGAAGGGCCAGGCGACAATTGAAGCCACCGCCCTGGACGGATCGAAGGTAACCGGATCCTTTACCGTGAATGTGCAGCAGGAAGTGACATCGATCACACTGAAGCAGGACAATGTAACCGTGGCAACCAAGCGCCAGGTGCAGGTAAATGCCAGCGCACAGCCGGCGGAGGCGAACAACCGCCAGGTGTCCTGGGAATCCTCCGATGAATCCATCGCGACGGTCAAGGCCGGAACGATCACGGGCATCAGCCCCGGAACATGCTATGTGACCGCCCGAAGCGTTTCGAATCCCTCCGTTTCAGCATCGCTGATGGTTACGGTGTATCAGCCGGCGACAAAGATTTCCTTTACGACGCAGAACGGCATTTCGTTCCACAAGGGAACCAGCCAGCAGCTGGACTGGGTGATTGAACCGTCGAACACGACCAACAAAGCGGTGACGTTCAAATCGAACGCGCCGAAGATCGCGACCGTGGACGAATACGGCGTGGTGACCGGCATCAGCCGCGGCAGCGCAACGATTACCGTGACCACGGCGGACGGATCCAACAAGAGCGCGAACATCAAGGTGAATGTGACCCAGCCGGTGGAAGGCGTGAACCTGCCGCAGTATACCTACTATGTACCGATCGGCCGGGGTGTGAACATCAAGGCGGCGGTACAGCCGAGCGACGCGAACAACCAGAAGGTGAACTGGGATATCGCGGATCCGACGATCGCTTCTGTCCGCTCCAACGGTACATCGACCGGCAAGGTGACCGGCAACTGGCCGGGAACCACGGTGGTGACCACGACCACGGAGGAAGGCGGGTTCACCGCATCCGCCAATGTGGAAGTGGGCGACTATGACAACGCGGTCCGCCTGGAGAACCTCGAAATTACGGCGGACAACAAGATCCGGATCGTACTGTGGAACACCAGCAACTACACGATTACGCGGGTGAAATTCCGCGTGCTGTGCTACGACACGATGAACTATCCGCTGATCTGCAACACGGACGGTGTGACGAACGGATTTGACGGAAGCTATCCGCTGACCCTGAACCCCGGCGAACGGACCCAGCACGGGCGCTTCAATTTCGGCAACTACCGGGAGAGCGGCACGCTGGGCTCGGTAACGCTGATTATTACCGGGTTCACCTTTGACAACGGACAGGAGTGGAAGATCCCGGAGGAATACTGGGTAGCCACTCAGCCGGCTTACAGCCGGAACATGTGGACACCTACTCCCACCCCGGTGCCGGTACCGGGCAGCGACGGAGGCGCGAATGGCTGATCTGGTGGTTATCGGCGCGGGGCATGCAGGGTGCGAGGCCGCACTCGCTGCCGCGCGCATGGGAATTGATACCCTGCTGCTGACACTGAACATGGACGGCGTGGCCCTGATGGCCTGCAATCCGGTGATCGGCGGATCCGCAAAGGGACACCTGGTACGGGAACTGGATGCCCTGGGCGGAGAAATGGGACTGGCAATCGACGATACATTTCTGCAGAGCCGCATGCTGAACACCGGGAAGGGACCGGCGGTCCATTCCCTGCGGGCACAGGCGGACAAACAGGCATATCAGAACCGGATGCGGCGGGCGCTCCTGACCCAGGAGCGCCTGACCGTGCGTCAGGGAGAAGCCGCGTCCATTGAGACGGAAAACGGGCATGTTACCGCGGTGACCACGGCGACCGGCGCACGCATTCCGTGCCGGGCGGTGGTGGCATCCACCGGCGTGTACCTGAAGAGCAGCATTATCATCGGGGAATACCGGAAGGAAAGCGGCCCCCAGGGACTGATGAACGCCCCGCTGCTGTCCGCCTCGCTGCAGGAACTGGGATTTGAGCTGCGCCGGTTCAAGACCGGTACACCGGCCCGCGTGGACGTCCGCAGCATCGACTTTGACGAGATGGAGGAGCAGAAAGGCGACAACCCGGTGATTCCGTTTTCCTTTATGACGGACCGAAAGCTGGAAAACACCTACAGCTGCTACCTGACCTGGACCAACGCGGAGACCCACCGGATTATCCTGGACAACCTGCACAGGGCTCCGCTGTACAGCGGGCAGATCCACGGCATCGGACCGCGGTACTGCCCCAGCATCGAGGACAAGATTGTCCGATTTGCCGACAAGGAGCGGCACCAGATCTTCCTGGAACCGGAAGGGAAGGAAAGCCGGGAATGGTATGTGCAGGGGATGTCCACCTCTATGCCGGAGGACGTGCAGTGGGCTATGTACCGGACGATTCCCGGACTGCGGCGCTGCGAGTTTACCCGGCTGGGATACGCGATTGAGTATGACTGCATCGACAGCCGCGAGCTTCGGCCGACGCTGGAAAGCCTGCGGATCGGCGGACTGTTCTTTGCCGGGCAGATCAACGGAACGAGCGGATACGAGGAAGCCGCGTGCCAGGGCCTGCTGGCCGGCATGAACGCGGCGCTGGAAATCCAGGGAAAGCCCCAGGTGATCCTGACCCGGGATATGGCCTATATCGGCGTACTGACCGATGACCTGACCACGAAGGGAACGGATGAACCGTACCGGATGATGACCTCCCGCGCGGAACACCGGCTGTACCTGCGGCAGGATAACGCGGACCTGCGCCTGACGGAGATCGGCTATCATGCCGGGCTGGCGGGGAAGGAACGCCTGGAACGGATGAATGAAAAGCGCGCGAAGACCGGGGAGCTGGAACGGCAGCTGCGGACCACACGGTTTGCACCCGGTGAAGCGCTGAACAGTTTCCTGCTGAAGTGCGGGGAGCCGGAAGCCACCGGCTCGCTGAGCGCGGAGGAACTCCTGCGGCGGCCCGGAATCGGGATGAAGGACCTGCAGGAGCTGGCCCCGGAACTGGGAGATACGCTGCCCGCCGCGGCGGAACAGGCGGAGATCGCCATCAAGTATGCCGGATACCTGGAAAAGCAGGATCACCTGATTGAACAGGCCCGCCGGATGGAAGAGACACTGCTTCCGGACGATATCCCGTACGAACAGATTGAGCACCTGCGGCTGGAGGCCCGCCAGAAGCTGGCAAAGCAGAAGCCGGTTTCCCTGGGAGCAGCCGGGCGGATCCCCGGGGTCAACCCCGCGGATGTCGCCGTGCTGACGGTATGGCTGGAACGGCGGAAGCAGGAAGAAAAACAGAAAGAAGAATAAAGAAGAATGCCGGCAGGAAGAAATCCTGCCGGCATTCGTATAACCGGGATATCAGTCGTAGTTGCGGCGGGGCAGTTCGATGCCGAACTCCCGGGCCGTGGATTCGAGGATATCCAGCGCGCGCTCGATCTGCTCGGGCTTATGCTCGCTGATGACGCAGAAGCGCAGGCGGGCCTTGCCCTTGGGAACGGCGGGATACATGGCGGGGGGCACACTGACGCCCCGCTTTTTCAGTTCGTTGGACAGGAGCCAGGCATCCTCGTCCTTGCCGACCAGGACGGGCAGGACCGCGGTTTCACCGGCCAGGCAGATATCCAGGTGGCGGCGGCGCGCACTGTCCGCGAACGCCTTGATGGCGGTGCGCAGGTGCTCCATGATCTCCGGATGGGTCCGGAGGGTACGGATGGCAGCCAGGGAACCGGCGGCCAGGGCCGGGGAGATACCGACGCTGAAGACGAAGCCGGGCATGTTGTACCGCAGGTAATCAATCAGGCACTTTTTGCCGGCCAGGTAGCCGCCACAGGTGCCCAGGCCCTTGGACAGGGTGCCGTATTTGATATCGATGTCGTTTCCGTCGAGGCCGAAGTATTCGTCCACACCGCCGCCGGTTTTGCCGATGACGCAGGCGCTGTGCGCTTCGTCGACCATGAGGAAGCAGCCGTATTCCTTCTTCACACGGACGAAGTCCGGCACGGGGGCAATGTCGCCGTCCATGCTGTAGGCGCCTTCAATGACGATGAGGACCTTCTCATAATACGCACGCTGGCTCCGCAGAATCGCTTCCAGGGCGGCAATATCGCTGTGCGGGAAGGGACGCGCGGTGGCATCGCTGAGCTTGCAGCCCTGCTCGATGGAGTTGTGTGCCAGCGCATCATACAGGATCAGGTCATTCTTGCCGCAGAAGTTGCCAACGAAGGTGACGTTGGTGGAGTGGCCGCCGACGCAGACAATCGCGTCCTCGGTATGCTTCCAGTCGGCGATTTCCCGTTCAAGGTCCTTGTGGACCTGCTTTTCACCGGCCAGCAGGCGGCTGCCGCTGGCGGAGGTGCCGTATTTGTCGATGGCGGCCTTCGCGGCATCCTTGACTTCCTTCCGGCCGGACATTCCAACGTAGTTGTAGCTGCCGAACTCGAGGATTTCCTTGCCATCCACGATGCCGGTATCCAGCAGCGGGGATTCATGCGCCACGAAATAGGGATTGTCGCCGTTGCCGACGAGCGCCTTCTGGCGTTCCAGGAAATGCAGGTATTCGGGCGTATCCTCAAAGCGGGTGATCGGCCGGAGCGGAACGCGTTCCGCCGGCTTGTCGCTGGCGGCAGAACCGTTCAGCAGGGACTCCACCACGCGGGACATGCTGTCCACGGTGGCGCACTGGCCGTATTCCTCAGCAGGGATCGTGATGCCCCATTCCTCTTCGGCTTTCAGGGCAATGCTGAGCACCTGCAGGCTGTCGCCCTGGAGGTCCTCAATGAAATTGGCGGTATCGCTGATTTCACTTTCCGGCATATCCAGCGCTTCGGCATACATGGCGCGGACCTTATGGCGGATATCCTCCCGGACGGCCGTGGTTCCCGTGGAATCCTTCCGGACGGCGCCGACTTCGGAACCGACGCTTGCGGAGCTGAGGTCCAGCTCACGGTAGATGAGTTCCTTCTCGTCATACATCCGCTTAAGTTCAAGACGGCGGACCTTGATGCCGTTCACCATCGGCAGGGGCGTGGGCGTGACAAGCACGCGGTCCAGCTGGGCAAAGAGCGGCAGGCGGGAATTGGCGGCGGCCACTTTGCCGGCCAATGTGTTCAGGTAGGCACTGTCGGTGTAGTTTTCGCCGACGTTCAGCACAAGCACAACATCCTCGTTGTTATCCCGCTTGTTGCGCCGGAATCCGACGACGCAGAACTGTTCCACACCGGAAAGGGAGGAGAAGGCGTCTTCCAGGTCGTCCGGATAGACATTTTCGCCGGACTCGTTGATGATGACGTCCTTGAGGCGGCCACGGATATAGACCCGGCCGGAAGCATCGATGGAGGCCACGTCCCCGGTGGGGAACCAGCCGTCCTCCAGCGTATCCGGTGGGAGGATTTCACCCTTTACGACCCGGCCGGAATGGATGACCCCGCCGCGGATCTGCAGCTCACCGCTGTTGTCCGAGGCACCTTCCTGCGGGACAATCCGGTACTCGGCAGCGCCGAGGGACTGGCCGACAGAACCGCAGAGACGCTTTTTCAGGCTCATGGAGGTTTCAAAACCGTCAATGGCGGTTTCAGTCATGCCGAAGCCGTTGATGGTATAGTAGCCCAGCGCGTTCAGGGCACGCAGGGTTTCGATGGGGGTGTGGCTGCCGCCGAGAATGACAGCGTCCACCTCGGTACCCAGCAGGCGGCTGTTGACCGGGGCGAAGAGCTTCTTCTGCGCAAGATTGAGGCCGGCAGTCGGCGCGATGCGCTGGAGACCCATGGAGACCGTGTTCAGCACCTTGAACATCGCACGGCGGGCAGGCTTTTCCTTTTTCAGGGTCTTGTCGATGGATTTGACAAGGCTGTTGCCCACCAGCGGCACAACGATGAGCAGATTCGGCGGGAAGTGACGGCATACATTGAGGATGGAGTTCGGCGTGCGGTCCGGCAGGAACACATTGGCTGCGCCCAGGGACTGAACCAGGACGATGTTGGCCATGAAGCCGAGCACATGGTGCAGCGGCAGGAAGGCCAGCGCTTTCCGGCCGTGGTTCTCCTCATGAATCACACGGCTGTTCCGCCGGAAAATATCCACGGAAGCGAGGGCCTGTTCGCAGACGGCTTCACCGGAATAGGCGAAGATCCGGCTGCGGCCGGTGGTGCCGCTGGTGCACATGGCGACGTATTCGCCCCAGACGGGGGTAAACCCGATGGTGCGGGGCGCGTCCATGATCGCCTTGAAATCCAGCTGGCGGACGTTGCCGGCCAGGCCGCGGGGTTTCTTGGAGATGATGACCTTGCACCCGGCTTCATCGAGCAGGCCCTGGATCTGCGCATCCGGCGCAGCAGAGTCGAGCAGCAGCACGTTGTGCCCGGAACGGAGCACACCCCAGAAGAGGGTGGGCCAGTCACGGCAGGTATCCACCGCGATGGCGATCCAGCCGGAGTCCGGCGCCAGGGAACCCAGGAAGGATGCGAAATCGTCTGCCCGGCGGCACATTTCCGCATAGGTCATGGAGAGCTCCTCCTCGCCCTTCAGCCAGTATGCGGCCGGTGCATCGCCGTGCTCCCGGATTGTGTCAAAGAGTGCAGCAAACGTTTTGTCAGCCGCGATCCGCGCAGTGACAGTCAGGGTATCCTTATTGCTCATGGGTCTCTCCTTTCGGATTTCGGATTGAGCGTTTTTGCGGAAAGGCCGGAGCATAAATAATAGCGTATATATAATCAATTATGCGCCCCGATGCAAATCCGCATCAGTTTATTATATCATGTTTTTGACGTTGTGCATACAATTTCAATGGAAAGGGCGGAAAAAAGACATCAACCCAATGAAAACAGTTCCATTTTCCGGAGAACCGCAGTACAATAGCAATGAACGACTGAAACGGAGGCGAAGCAGAATGAACCGGCAGCCCGGATGGGTTTCCATTACCGCACTGATCCTGGCGGTTCTGTTCCTGCTGCCCGCACCCAAAGCAGCCGCAGCCGGAGCGGATGAAACGGAGCTTGAAATCGAGGAAATCATCCTGGAAGACACAACGGATGAAGACTGGTTTTCGGAGCTTTTCAGCGACGAAGAAGAACCCGCGGAACCGGAAGCGCAAGCGGAACCGGAAGCGGAAAACCCTGCCCGGACCGCGTTTATCGATGATATTATCGAGCGGGGGAAAAAAGAGTTTGATAAGACCCGGGGGAAGCTGCAGCGCGCCCAATATAAGGAAGACATCTACATCTGCAAAAACTTTACGGTATACCTGTTCCGCTCCACCCGGGACGGATACCGCATGGCGGAATACCCCGACGTAAAGCTGAAAATACCGGACAACCTGCCGTCGGCTGAGTGCCGGCCGTACGCGTACGGATATGCCTGGAAGGAAGTGCCGGCCTCCGAGGGAAACCCCTTTGAGATCGCCGCACAATTCCTGTACGATACGAGCCTGACGAAGGATGAGAATATGGAAAAAGCCATGGAATTCATGCGCCAGGTCCGACGGGGGGATTTCTTCCAGATGACGGCGGAATATTCCCACGGAAACGGCGCGCACAGCGCCATCATGATCGCCGATTACGATCCGGACACCGATACCGTCCGCTGGATGGACAGCAATATGGTGGGCAAGAAGATCAACGGCGAACGGTACGGAAAGGTGCAGTTTGACGAATCGGAGTCCATTGAATGGTGGGCGGACGCTTTTTGCAAGAAAAAACGCGGCGCAACGATTTACCGCCTGCGGGATGATATTATCTTCGCCGGAAAGTGAGAATCGCCTGAAATGTATGCAGGACAAGGCCGGGAGCAGCATTGCCGCGCCGGCCTTCCTGATTTTTTGGCAGTTACATAAAATGCAAAAACGAAAATAATTTCATGATTTTCAAATTCATTGTTGACATATTGCAAAAAATGAGATAAACTGCAAATGAAATCGATTGCGTTCGTTACGTTCTGTTTTCAATTTCATAACGACCGGAAAGGGGTTTTGACTGATGGTTCGATTAAAGGACATCGCGGAGGTATGCGGGGTCTCCGTTGCAACAGTTTCCCGCGCACTGAACGGCCTGACCAATGAAAACCGGGAACGGACCGCCTATATTCTCCGGACTGCCAAGGAAATGGGATACTATCCCAACGTTGCAGCCCGGACGCTGAAAACCAGCCGCAGCAACACGATCGGCGTCCTGTATGAAAACGTAATGACGCATGAATACTTCAGTTCCGTGCTGGAGGCGCTGCGCCGGCAGGCCGATATGCGGGGTTATGACCTGATGATGATCGGCGACTGGCGTGGCGACAAGAGCGGCAATTACTTTGAACACGTCCGCCGCCGGAACCTGGACGGCGTCGCGGTGATCTCCGCGGATTTTGATTCCTCCAACGTCATCCGCCTGGTCACCAGCGCGATTCCGTCGGTAATCATCGACCATTTCTATGAAGGCTGCGACTGCGTATCCAGCGACAACCGGGCGAGCATGGAACGGATTGTCCGCTACGCGTGGGGACAGGGACACCGCCGGATCGCCATGATCCACGGTGAAATCGGATCCGTAAGCCGGGAACGGCTGGCCGGTTTCTACAAGGTATGCGCGGAACTCGGTATCCGGGTGAAGGAAGGATTTGTCCGGGAAGGCCTGTTCGCCAATCCGGAAAACTGCGTGGAGCTCATTCACAAGATGATGCAGATGGAAGACCGTCCGACCTGCATTCTCTGCCCGGACGATTACAGCTGCCTGGGCGCCGTGCTGGCGCTGGAGAGCGAAGGAATCCACGTTCCGGACGATATCAGCCTGATCGGCTATGACGGTATCAATATCGGCCAGCTGATCCAGCCGAAGCTGGCAACCTACCGGCAGAACGTGCAGAAGATCGCGGAAGAGGCAATCAATATGCTGATGGACGCGATTGAGAACCCGGATGAACACCAGTTCCACCAGGTTACCGTGGAAGGAACGATGATCGAAGGCGAAACAGTGGCCACGATCTGATTCCTGCACGATTCCACAGAAATCCCCTTTTCCCCGCTGCGGGAAGAGGGGATTTTCTGCCGTACGGAAAAAAACGGACAGGAATTTCGTTCAAAAAGCTGAAAACCCTTGATTTTGGTCGGGTTCTATGCTAAAATCCATCCGATTACGCACCTTTTCCCTGCGGTTGCTTGTGCCGCGATGACGCGGTGGCCAGCCGCAACGGGGAAAAGGGTGGAAAATAACAAGGAGGGAACCCCTAATGGCAGTCATTTCCATGAAACAGCTCCTGGAAGCCGGCGTGCACTTTGGTCACCAGACCCGCCGGTGGAACCCGAAGATGGCGCAGTACATCTTCACCGAACGCAACGGCATCTACATCATCGACCTGCAGAAGACCGTCCGCAAGGTTGACGAAGCTTACGCGTTCGTCCGCGACATCGCGATGGAAGGCAAGACCATCCTGTTTGTCGGCACCAAGAAGCAGGCGCAGGAATCCATCGAGAGCGAAGCGAAGCGCTGCAACATGTTCTATGTCAACAACCGCTGGCTGGGCGGCATGCTGACCAACTTCAAGACCATCCGCACCCGGATCGAACGGCTGAACCAGATCGACAAGATGGAACAGAACGGCCAGTTCGACGTCCTGCCCAAGAAGGAAGTTATCAAGCTGATCCACGAGCGGGAAAAGCTGGAAACCAACCTGGGCGGTATCCGTGAGATGAAGAAGCTGCCCGGCGCCCTGTTCGTTGTGGACCCCCGCAAGGAGCACATCGCCGTGACCGAAGCCCGCATCCTGGGTATCCCGATCGTGGGTATCGTTGATACCAACTGCGATCCCGATGAAATCGACTACGTGATCCCCGGCAACGATGATGCCATCCGCGCCGTGAAACTGATTGCCGGCAAGATGGCGGACGCCGTCCTCGAAGGCAAGCAGGGTGAACAGAACGAAGCCGAAGAAGCCGAAGCTCCCGCTGAGGAAGCCAAGGCCGAAGAAGCCACCGAGGCTTAATGGATTCTGTACGGACCGCTGATCCGGAAACAGATTTCCGCGCAAACGCTAACAACGAAAGGATGATTTACAATGGCAGCAATTACTTCCGCCATGGTTAAGGAACTGCGCGAGCGCACCAGCGCCGGCATGATGGACTGCAAGAAAGCGCTGGTCGAGAGCGACGGCGATATGGAAAAGGCCATCGAGTGGCTGCGTGAAAAGGGACTGAGCCAGGCCGCCAAGAAGGCCAGCCGCATTGCCGCTGAAGGCGTGGTTGCCCAGTATGTGAACGAAGAAGGCACCATCGGCGCGATCGTCGAGGTGAACTGTGAAACGGACTTCGTGGCCAAGACCGATAACTTCATCGGCTTCGCCAACAACGTCGCGAAGCATGTCGCGCTGGCGAACCCCGCCGACGTGGACGCCCTGCTGGCGCAGGCCTTCGTGGATGACAACAGCAAGACCATCTCCGACCTGATCAGCGACGCGACCGTCGCGATCGGCGAGAAGATCAGCGTCCGCCGTTTCAGCCGGTATGAGACCACCGGTGTGGTTTCCACCTACATCCACCTGGGCGGCAAGGTTGGCGTTATGGTTGAGGTTTCCGCTGATGAAGCCGGCCGCAAGAATGACGCTGTGAAGACCTTCGCGCATGACCTGGCGCTGCAGATCGCGGCTGCCAAGCCCGAAGCGGTCCGCCGTGAAGAAGTGGACACTGAGAAGCTTGAGAAGGAAAAGGAGATCCTGCGGGCGCAGGCGCTGAACGAAGGCAAGCCCGAGAAGATCGTCGACCGGATGGTCGAAGGCCGGATCGAGAAGTACTACAAGGAAGTCTGCCTGCTTGAGCAGCCCTTCGTCAAGGACGGCGACAAGAACATCAAGGGCCTGATGGCGGAGATCGCCAAGGAAGCCGGCGCCGCGCTGGACATCGTCCGCTTCACCCGCTTTGAACGGGGCGAAGGCATCGAGAAGCGCAAGGATGACCTGGCCGCTGAAATCGCCGCGATGCAGAAGTAAGAACCCATCCATTCAAGGGGCTGTCAGACGACAGCCCCTTTTTCAGAAACAAATCCGGGCGGTATCCCGGTGAGAAGGAGAAGCGTATGAAAATCGGACTGCTGATTGCGGTGGACCGGGAACTGGAAGCTTTCCTGCAGAGCGGGGAAGAGCGGACGGAAGAAATTGCGGCGGGCAGAACCATATACAAAACCCGGATGGAAGGACATGACATCTACGCGGTCCGGTCCGGATGCGGGGAAATCGATGCGGCGGCTGCGACGATGCTGCTGATTGTCCACTGCGGATGTGAGCTGGTGATGAATTTCGGCGTGACCGGCGCGCTGGAAGCGGACCTGAAGGTGGAGGATCTCTTTGTAGCCGAAAAAGTCTGCCACTATGATTTCGACATCTCCGCGTTTGAAAACGTCAAACCGGGACAGTATGAGGAATACCCGGATGAATTCATCCCCCTGGACGCAGAACTTGTGCAGCTGGTAACTGAACGGATTCCGGGCATCCGGAAGATCGCGGTGGCCAGCGCCGACAAGTTCGTCGAGGACAAGGCGGAGAAGCTCCGCCTGCGGAATACGGGATGCGGTATCTGCGAAATGGAGCTTGCCGCGATTGCCCGTACCTGCGAGCGCAGCGGGGTGAAGTGCCTGAGCATCAAATGCATCAGCGATACGTTTGATGGAAACGGAGAGGACTTCAATACCAATGTAAGGCGCAGCGCGGAAAAAGCATTCCGGGTCATCCGGGAAGTGCTGAAGATGCTGTGATTCCCTGCAGAAGTATAAAGGACCAGCCCGGCCAACGGCCGGGCTGGTCCTTTGCATTTCAGGCTTATTTCTTACCGAAGGCGATCATGCTGCCGAGGGGACGAACGGTTTTGTCGCCCTGGGCAATGACTTTCCCGTTAAAAATGATACACGCGGTTCCGCCGCCGTCCAGGTTCAGGGCTTCGGTGCAGCCCAACTCCAGCATTCTATTTGCCAGGATGTCGAAGTTGACCCCGATGTACTTATTGTCCGGACGGCCTTTTGCCATGACAACCAGGTAATGGAAAGGCTCAATCATCCCGATGGCAATGCGGGAATCGCTGTACTGGGCGGTATTGTACATATAGGATTTGGAACTGTCCACCCCTTTGACGTTGATTTCCCCGTTCCGGATCAGCCAGGGGCCGAAGGAATATACCTGGAGTGCCCCTTCCGAAGCGAAATCATCGGCATTTTTCTCACCGATCGGATCTGCCCTCATGCTGCCGTCCGGATAAACCGCAAGGGTATCCAGGGGCGGGAATTCGACCTTTCCGTTGGTACGGGTTTTGCTGCTGATGAGTTCTCCGTTCCGGATAATGATGCCATCCGGCCATTTAGCGGAACCATTGTCACGCCCCTGCATGCGGTGACCGTAATAGTCATCCGATACGGCCAGCACAACGGGATTTGCCTTGACCAGGTCGATCGGCTTGCTCTTCTTATATCCGGCAGGCCGTTTTTTGGTCGGCGGAGTCATGATGGAGAACAGGGGAGAGGTTTCAGATGCCTGGATATCGACGATATAGAGCTCCCGCGTCCGCTTGCCGGCTTTGACCTTGACGGTTTCCTGGGTCCGGGTGATGGTGACGGCCAGGTCCGGGGATGCATACTGCCAGGAGCCGTTCTTTTCATCCTCCAGGAGATATTCATCCCCGGGGTTTTCTCCGACCAGGAAGCCTCTGGCATTAAAATGCCAGCCATCCTTTTCGGTCACCGCTTCATCTTCCGCGGGTGCCGCGGAGCCGGAAGCATCCTCACTGACGGACACTTCGGTATCGCCGGAAGAAGCTGCGGCGCAACCGGCAAAGGAGAAGAGCAGCACTGTGCACAGGATAAGGGAAAAGAGCCGTTTCATCATCAGTTACCCCTGTCTGATATAGTATTTCCGCAGGATGGCGGAATTGATCCGCGCGCCGAGAAAACGGTGCACATACACGGCCAGATGCTGATCGGCACTGGCAATCCGCCTGCGGAAGGGAATCCGTTTCCGGTCCAGCGTTTTCGCAATCTTCCGCCCGAGAATATCCGGGTCGGAACCATTGGATTCGTCATGGTGGATCTGCCGGACAGCGCTTTCATAAGCCGCGGCATAAGGCGAATTTTCGCTCATGGCGGCTGCATGCGGACGGTACTTGTCGCTGCCGCTGCGATGATCGCCCGGTTCCACGAGCATGACCTGGATGCCAAAGGGTTTTACTTCCATGGAAAGGCATTCCGCATAGCCCTCGATTGCGTGCTTGCTTGCGGTGTAAGCGCTCTGGAAGGGAATACCCATCAGCCCGTTGATTGAGGAGAAGAGGACGATTTTCCCGCCGCCATGCGCCCGCATCAGGGGGAGCACTTCCCGGTTGACACGGACCATGCCAAGGTAATTGGTATCGATGACCCGGCGGAATTCCTCCGGATCCGTCTCCTCACAGGAGCCGAGCACCAGCATACCGGCACACTGGACGAGCGCATCCGGAGCAGCGATGGCTGCAGCAGATTCGCAGAAGGCCCGGATGGAATCTTCGCTGGTGACGTCCAGCGGAAGGCAGGTGATACCATCAATTCCGACGCCGTCTTTGCCGAAGCTCCGCGCGCCGGCGATGACCTGCCAGCCGTCATCGCGGAAGGCCATGGCAGTATGGAGACCGAGGCCGCTGGAAGCGCCGGTGATCCAGACTGTTTTCTGCTGAACCATGCTGTTTCAGCCCTTTCGCATAAAGTTTACCTGAATATTTTAAGCGTTTCCAGGGCCATACGCAAGTACGTAATGAAACAAAAACAGTCCATTCTCCTGTACCTCTTCCCCTGCACCCCTTCCCCGCACCGCTGCAATACAGTTGTGCTGCCTGGCTGGTGCGGGGACGGGGAGAATATAGTGGCGGGGCTTCGCACCGCACCCTGCAGGAAACGCTGGTTCAATGTTCGAAACAGCAGGGACAGTCCTGTGGTCACACTCCAGTTGTATCAGTGTACAATTATCGACTCTTACAAGCTGTTTCGAAGCGGAGCGTGACGAGCAGGACAGTCCCGCAGTTCCGAGCAAGCTTGTAACGATCCGCAGCCCTCGGAGATGGGGATTAGTTGGTGGCGGGGCTGCGCCCCGCAGCCCTTGTGTGTGTATCCGGCAGAACAATCAAACCCGAACAGCAGTATGACCGTGAATTATGAGAAAAGAAAAACTCCCGGGTGAGACCCGGGAGTGAATGGATACGGGGATTACTTGTTCAGCGCTTCCTGAACCGCAACGGCGACCGCAACGGTCATACCCACCATGGGGTTGTTGCCGGCGCCGAGGAAACCCATCATTTCCACGTGGGCAGGCACGGAAGAGGAACCGGCGAACTGCGCGTCAGAGTGCATACGGCCCATGGTATCGGTCATGCCGTAGGAGGCAGGGCCGGCGGCCATGTTGTCGGGATGCAGGGTACGGCCGGTGCCGCCGCCGGAAGCCACGGAGAAGTACTTCTTGCCGGCTTCCCAGCGTTCCTTCTTGTAGGTGCCCGCAACGGGATGCTGGAAACGGGTGGGGTTGGTGGAGTTGCCGGTGATGGAGATATCGGCACCTTCATGCCACATGATGGCAACACCTTCACGGACATCATCCGCGCCATAGCAGTTGACCTTCGCCCGGTCTCCGTTGGAGTAGGCGGTCTTGCTGACGACGGTCAGTGCATGGTCTTCCTTCACGTCCGCAGACAGGTAGTCATACTTGGTCTGCACGTAGGTGAAGCCGTTGATCCGGCTGATGATCATGGCGGCGTCCTTGCCCAGGCCGTTCAGGATGACGCGGAGGGGCTTTTTCCGAACCTTGTTGGCGTTCAGCGCGATTTTGATGGCGCCTTCGGCAGCAGCGAAGGATTCGTGGCCGGCGAGGAACGCGAAGCATTCGGTTTCCTCATCCAGCAGCATGGCGCCCAGGTTGCCGTGGCCGATACCGACCTGGCGCTGGTCCGCAACAGAACCGGGGATACAGAAGGCCTGCAGGGCGGTGCCGATCCACTTGGCGGCTTCCGCAGCGTTCTTCGCGCCTTCCTTGATGGCGATGGCAGCGCCCAGTTCGTATGCCCACTTTACGTTTTCAAAGCAGATGGGCTGGGTGCTCTCCACGATGGTGTAGGCGTCAACGCCCTTGCCGTTGGTGAAAGCTTTGACTTCTTCGAAGTTTTTGAAACCGTACTTGTCCAGGACAGGCTGCAGCTGAGGCATGCGGCCTTCATAGTTTTCAAACAGAGCCATCCGTCACACCTCCCTTATTCTTTGCGCGGGTCAATCCACTTGACCGCGCCGTCTTCCGCCTTGAAGCGGCCGTACGTGCCGAGGTTCTTCTCGTACGCTTCATTCGGAGACATGCCCTTTTTGATGGCGTCCATCATCTTGCCGAGGCTCAGGAACTGATAGCCGCAGACCTGATCGTCCTTGTCGAGGGCCATCTTGACTACGTAGCCTTCGGTCATTTCCAGGTAGCGGGTTCCCTTTTCGCGGGTGCCGTACATGGTACCTACCATGGAACGGAGACCCTTGCCCAGGTCTTCCAGGCCGGCGCCGATGCGGAGACCGTCATCGGAGAAAGCGGACTGGGTGCGGCCGTACACGATCTGCAGGAACAGTTCCCGCATGGCGGTGTTGATGGCATCGCAAACCAGGTCAGTGTTGAGGGCTTCGAGGATGGTCTTGCCGGGCAGGATTTCACTGGCCATGGCGGCGGAGTGGGTCATGCCGGAGCAGCCGATCGTTTCGACGAGGGCTTCCTCAATCACACCATTCTTGACGTTGAGGCTCAGCTTGCAGGTACCCTGCTGCGGAGCGCACCAGCCAATACCATGGGTGTAACCGGAGATGTCTTTGATTTCCTTGGCCTGAATCCATTTTCCCTCTTCAGGAATAGGGGCGGGGCCGTGATTCGGGCCCTTCGCAACACAGACCATTTCTTCCACTTCTTTGGTGTATTGCATTTGAGCGGTTCCTCCTGTCTCAGAATAGTATCAGTAACCAATTCAGTATATCACATCAGACGGTTGATATACAAGGTTTTTTCGTGTGCTTACGCCGCACCCTGCTGGCTCAGCATTTCATTGACCTGCATGAGCACATCCGCCAGGTCGCCGCGCGGGACGACTGTGTCCGGTGTGTCCGTGGTGTAGCCGACGCCGATTGCCTGCATGATGAGGCAGAAGAGATCTTCCGTCAGTGGGGCAGACAGATCTGCATCTGCATCGACAAGTTCGTAGCTGGCCAGCCATGCGCGGGCACCTTCCGGATCACCGGCAGGACCACCCATGAGCGCGTAGACGGAGGCGAGGAAGTCGCCGACGGTCGCGGGTTCATCCACACCGAAGACGGTATCGGACAGCGGCGCCATGAACTTGTTATCCACCGCGAAGTGGATGCTCTCATACTGTTCATGCCCTTCCGGTACATCCTCGAATTCGACGGCGCTCAGGTCGACCGCGTTGAAGGGGTTGTAGACGACATCGAACATTTCGGCGTTGGCGTTAATCGCCGCAGCGCTGCCGGCCGTTCCGCGGATACCGGAATTCAGAACATCCGCCAGGGAAAGTGCAAATGCCTTTACGGTTTCCGGTGTGACGCTCTTGAGGGCCCTCATGTTCTGCAGCTTGAGATCTTCCGGCACGCCGTTGATGTAATTGTTCAGCGCGGAGATTGCCCCGGTCATCTCACCTTCGGGCTGTGCAAGGCCGGAATAGGTGCTGAGGATATACTTGTCAATTGTGGACTGATCCACATCCAGGGCGTTGATCAGGTCCGGCAGCCCGTCATAGTAGGTGAAGGTTTCCGCCAGGTTGGGATCACGGTAGGTCAGGATGTAGAAAGTTTCATTGCCGGAACTGCACCAGGGCGTGTAGACACCCATTTTGTCACGCAGGTCTGAAATCAGCAGCCTGTCGGTCACAAGCTGGGCGGCAACATCATAAGCTTCACCGTCGATTTCAGGATCAATATCCTTCCAGTTGATGCAGATACCGTTGAACTGCACGTTGGTATCGGCGATGATGGCTTCTTTATTTGCAGGAACAGGCAGGCTGTATTCCACAGCATCGCGGGCGGTTCCGTCCAGCTTCGCGAAGAAAGCGTCGGTCAGCGGACGGTTCAGCGCCAGGGAGTCCTCGCTGGCGGCGATGGCCGCAACGGCACCGGAACGGCTGGCGAAGAACTGCTGGACCCGCTGCAGGCGGGCAACGACCTCGTCCGGATTCTCTTCCATGAGAGCTTCGATCTTTGTGAGGAAGTCATAGTACTCCAGGAAGTTCAGGTAGCTGTAATAGCGATAGTGTTCGGAACTGATGCCCCACTGGCGGTACAGGAGTACCTGGTAGGGAGAACCGTTGATCTGGTTGCGCACATAGTTCTTCTGGTCCTGGATCCGCTTCAGCAGCGTTTCGGTATCTGTGAACTGTGTGCGGTACAGGATTTCCTCAGCCAGGTTATAGCCTGCTTCCAGGTCCTCATCGAGCGAATACCATTCAGCCACCATATAGGGATGGAAGGTATCTTTATAGCCGCTGACAAAGACGCCGAAGGTGCCATTATAGAGGTAGCGGGAGATCAGGGAATCCAGTTCCTCCCAGGTATGGGCATCGGTATCCATCTTGCCCAGCAGGCGGGTGAAGAGCCGCATGTAATGGATGTCTTCCTGCGGCAGTGTCATCGCGTCCAGATTCAGCATGATGTAGGAGAGCCCGTCCACGCCGGATACTGCTTCAATGCGGCGGACACCGCTCTCATCGGTGCTGTCCTTGATTTCATATTTTTTGACCTCTTCCGGCAGGGTGGCCAGGCTGACGGCAGTCAGGCTCTCCACCATGGCGGTGGTGTCATCATCGGGATCCTCGGCATTGGTGGCATCGATGATTGCCTGAATTTCTTCGGGAGTCATGGCAGCCTTGATCTCCGCAAGAGAAGCGGCCAGGGCTGCGTCATGGACTTCCTGTTCGCCGGGAGCAGGAACGGTAACAGTGACCGTGTACAGTTCAGGATTGACGAGCCATTTCTGTACAGCACCGGCCAGGAGCCCCTGGCTGTTTTCGTCTTCGATACTGTTCAGGGCTTCGTAGCTTTCCACATAGGCGAACACATTGCCGCTGACAGCGTAGTCATAAGCCAGATGGTACATGAGGCCTTGCACGGGACTGCTGTTTTCATTGGCGAGCTTGGCGTTGAACTTCAGAAGGGTGACGATATTGTCCACCAGTTCCGCACCGAAGCCGTT
This sequence comes from Clostridiales bacterium, assembly GCA_017569285.1. Taxonomy (NCBI): domain Bacteria; kingdom Bacillati; phylum Bacillota; class Clostridia; order Eubacteriales; species Clostridiales bacterium. Next base: position 909,414 of record CP069419.1, on the reverse strand, counting down.
CTGAGCGGCAGCTGCGAGGTTTTCATCAACAATCGCCTTAAACTGTTTCTCATCGCCGTCGTTAACTCCATTGGCGACGATGACGATCGCGTCATCAGGCGCGGCGACCTCGCGGCCGATACTGAAGGAGCCGGTCGGGAAGGCTTTCTTCAGGGCCTGCATCAACGGGGAAGCGGAATCGCCCAGCAGCTCACAGGCATGGTCAATCAGCAGCTCCTGTGCACGGTCATCCCGCATGCCGGGGCATACAATATAGTAGTAGATTGCTGTCTGGTTGGCCGGATCGGATCCTTCCGCCATCCGCCAGGCAGCATGGGTGGTTACCGGTTCAGTAATCCGGGTATAGTTCTCCTCCAGGCTGATTTCCTTGCGGTCAAAGGAGGCGAACGCCTCGTTCAGGAGTTTCAGGAACGCGGTGTAGTCGCTGAAGGAACCGTACAGCAGGGCCAGACAGTTGGAAGGATGATAATACTTGTTGTGGTAATCCTTGAGGTCCTGCCAGACCATTTCCGGGATATGGTCCGGATCGCCGCCATAGTTGTAAGAGATGGAGGCACCCGGGAAGGTTGCCTTATTGGCGGCATACAGCGCCGCTTCGCCAAGATCCATGGCGCCTGTCATTTCGGTATATACGGTGCCATTCAGTGTCAGATCGGCATCGGGATCCGTCATCTCGTAGCGCCAGGCTTCGGTACGGTAGATGCTTTCATCAGACATGATCATCGGATTCAGGCACGAATCCGTGTAAAGATCCGCCAGTTTCAACAACTGCTCCTCGGAAAGGGAGGCAACAGGAAAACTGGTCATGGCATCTGTTGTATAGGCATTGATGTAGGTGTTGTATGTCTGGTAAGCGACATTGAACCACAGGTCCGTGGAGGGATATTTTTCCGATCCGCTGAGGGTTCCGTGCTCAAAGACATGGGGGAGACCCATATCATTTTCCATCCGGGTGACAAATGTGAGCTGGAAGGCACGGTTTGTATCGCTGTTGGCGATATAGAGCAGTTTCGCGCCGGTCTGCGCATGCTCGAAGTATACCAGCTGCGCGCCGATCAGGCCGAATTCGCGGATTTCCTTTACCTCGAAGCCTTCCACTGTATCACCGACAGCGGGAAGCGCGGAGGCGGCGGGAGCTTCGCCGAACGCAGGGACAATCCCCAGCAGCATGGCCAGGGCGAGAACCAGGGACAGGATTTTTTTCATACTGAAAATACCACCTTTCTGATGGGCTCATGGAAATATAATCCATTATGTGGTATGATAGCACAAGCAAAAGAAAAAAGACAAGGGCCGGGAAAAACAGAGAAAAAACGGATGCCCGGCCGGAGAGTGATTGACAGGGGCGGCATCCGGCTGTATGCTGATGCAGACCCTTAGGAAAGGAAACCATGAAGCATGTTCGCATACTCCTACTTTTACTTTTATAGCATCGCGATGGATAGCTGACAGACCGGAAAGCCGGAATAAAAGACAGCATCCACCGCTTCTTGTCGTAGGAAGAGCGGTGGTTTTTTAATACCTGAACCGGAGGATGAACGATGGACACGGAAGTACTGACTGCCCAGCGGGCAATTATCAACGAAACGGACCGGGAGATGGCCCGCCTGTTTGAGCAGCGCATGGAGGCCGTGAAGCAGATCGCGCTGTGGAAGAAGGAACACGGACTGCCGATCCTGGACGCGGGACGGGAGCAGGAAGTCATCGCACGGAACATGGCGTATATCCGGAACGATGAACTGCAGGCGGACTACGACCTGTTTATCCGGAATGTGATGAGCTGCTCCCGCGGGTACCAGCGGCGGCTGATGAAGGGAATCCGGGCGGCTTACAGCGGTGTGGAAGGCGCGTTTGCGTATATCGCGGCAAAACGCATCTTCCCGGAAGGCGAAGCGGTATCCTGCCAGGATTTTGCGGAAGCCTACCGCGAGGTGGAAAACGGCGGATGCGACGTATGTGTGCTCCCGCTGGAAAACAGCTATGCCGGCGAGGTCGGCCAGGTGACGGACCTGATGTTCACCGGAAGCCTGCATGTGACAGGCGTTTATACCCTGCCGGTGAACCACCACCTGCTGGGCGTACCCGGCGCGAAGGCAGAAAATATCCGGCGGGTGGTGAGCCATCCCCAGGCGCTGAGCCAGTGCGGCGGATATATCCGGCGGCACGGGCTGGAAACGGTGCAGGCATCCAACACAGCGCGGGCAGCCCAGGCGGTGATGGAACAGGGGGATCCCGCCACAGCGGCGATCGCGAGCATGGAAACCGCCCGGCTGTACGGGCTGGAGGTACTGGAAAAAAATATTAATGAAAGCGGGCTGAACGCAACTCGGTTTGCGGTGTTCTCCCGGGCGGAGAACCGGACGCCGCTTTCCGGCGGGACAAGCTTCCTGCTGCTGTTTACGGTGAACCACGTGGCCGGCGCGCTGGCCAATGCGATTACCGTGATCGGCCGGCACGGCTTCAATATGAAGGCGCTTCGTTCCCGGCCGATGAAGGAGCTGCCCTGGCAGTACTACTTCTTTGCGGAAATGGAAGGCGACGACCGGAGCGAAGAAGGGCAGCAGATGATGCGGGAACTGGCGGAACACTGCAATGTAGTGAAAGTGGCCGGAAGGTTCTCGCCGGAAATCAGCCTGCAGGAGGATGAAGCATGATCATTCCCGTGAACCTGGGAACAGACAGCTATGATATCGTGCTGGAACGCGGATGCATCCGCCGCGCGGGGGAACTGCTCCGGCTGGACCGGAAGGTGCTGGTGGTGACGGATGACGGCGTGCCGGAAGCATACGCGAAAACCGTGGCAGACCAGTGCGGGGAAGCACGGATCGAAACCCTGCCGCAGGGTGAGGAGAACAAGAACTTTGCGGGCTTTGAACGGCTGCTGCGGGCCATGCTGGATTTCGGCATGACCCGGAAGGACTGCGTGGCAGCCGTGGGAGGCGGCGTCATCGGCGATATGGCCGGGTTTGCCGCGGCGTGCTATATGCGGGGAATCGACTTCTACAATATTCCCACGACGGTCCTGAGCCAGGTGGACTCCTCCATCGGCGGAAAGACCGCGATTGACCTGGACGGCATCAAGAATATTGTGGGCGCGTTTTACCAGCCGAAGCGGGTGCTGATCGATCCGGAGGTGCTGGAAACACTGCCGGACCGGCAGGTCGCGAACGGCATGGCGGAAGCAGTGAAGATGGCGGTGTGCTTTGACGCGGAGGGATTTGCCCTGGCGGAAGGATACCGGATCGGCGACCGTCCGGACCGGCTGATCGAGAACGCCCTGCGGATCAAGAAACGCGTGGTGGAAGAAGACGTGAAGGAGCAGGGCCTGCGCCGGGCACTGAATTTCGGACATACACTGGGGCACGGAATTGAAAGCCTGCACGCGGAAAACGGCCTGTACCACGGGGAATGCGTGGCACTGGGCATGCTGCCGATGTGCTCGGACGCGGTGCGGCCGCGGCTGAAGACCGTGCTGGAACGGCTCGGGCTGCCGACCGTGTGCGGCGCGGATCCCGGCCGCGTGATGGCGGCGGTAATCCATGACAAGAAGGCGGATCACGGAAAGATTATGGCGGTTGTATGCGAGAAAGCCGGCAGCTGCCGGATCATACCGATGACGCCGGAGGAACTGCGGGAACGCTATACAGCCCAGTTCGGATAAGACAGAAGCATGGAGGGGAACACCATGAAAAATACTTTCGGCGGAAACGTGACGGTGACGCTGTTCGGCGAGAGCCACGGACCGGAGATCGGCGCCGTGCTGGACGGACTGGTTGCAGGAATTCCGGTGGACGAATCGTATATCGCGGAAAAGCTGCGCCTGCGCCGGCCGGCGGGGAAGATTTCCACCGCGCGGCGGGAAACGGATCCCTTCCGGATTGTGAGCGGGGTTTTCAACGGGCGGACCACCGGGACGCCGCTGACCATCCTGATTCCGAACGGGGACACCCGGAGTCAGGACTATACATTCGGACCGGTACGGCCGGGACACGCAGACTATACCGGGCATATCCGGTACGGCGGGTTTGAGGATTACCGGGGCGGCGGCCATTTCAGCGGACGGATTACCGCGGCGCTGGTGGCGGCAGGGGCGGTTCTCTCTTACGCGCTGGAGCGGAAGGGAATCCGGATCGGAACCCATATCGCCCGGTGCGCGGGCATTGCGGACGCCGGTTTTTCGGACCGGCCGGAGAAGGACATAGAAAAGCTGAACCGGATGGAGTTTGCCGTGCTGGATGAGGCCCGGGGCGAGGAGATGCGCGCCGCGGCGGAACGCGCGGCAGAGGAAGGCGACAGTGTCGGCGGCGTGCTGGAAACGCTGGTGACAGGTGTGCCCGCAGGTGTAGGGGAACCCTGGTTCGACACGATGGAAGGCGTGCTTTCCCATGCGCTGTTTTCCATTCCTGCGGTGAAGGGCGTTGAATTCGGCGACGGATTCGCACTCGCGGATATGCGGGGGAGCGAGGCCAACGATCCGTTTGTGATGCGGGACGGAAAGGTGGAGACCGCCACCAACCGCAACGGCGGGATCAACGGCGGCATCACCAACGGAATGCCGGTGCTGTTCCGCTGCGCGGTGAAACCGACCCCCACCATCCGGAAGGAGCAGCAGACGGTGGATATCACGAAAAACTGCGAAACGACGCTGGCCGCGGGCGGGCGGCATGATCCGGCGATTGTGCACCGGGCCCGCGTGGTGGCGGACTGCATGACGGCAATCGTACTGTACGACATGCTGGTTACGCGCTTCGGGCCGGAATGGCCGGGAGGAGCAGACTGATGCAGTACGGACTGATCGGGGAACACCTCGGCCACAGCTATTCCGTGCCGATTCACCGGCTGATCAGCGGCGAGGACTACGAGCTGCGGGAAATCGCGCCGGCGGACCTGGGAACATTTATGATCCGGAAGGAGTTCCGGGCGATCAATGTGACGATTCCCTACAAACAGGACGTGATTCCATACCTGGATGAAATCAGCGATACGGCACGGGAGATCGGCGCGGTGAATACCATCGTCAACCGGGATGGGTGCCTGTACGGAACCAACACGGACGCGGCCGGGCTGCAGGCGCTGATTGCGCGGGTCTGTCCGGATATCCGGGGCCGGAAGACGCTGGTGCTCGGTACCGGCGGAACGAGCAAAACAGCCGTGTATACCGCAAAGGTCATGGGCGCGGAGCCGGTGATCCGGGTGAGCCGGAGCGCCCGGGAAGACGCGGTGACCTACGAGGAAGCGCTGCGGGACCACCGGGATGCGGAAATCCTGATCAATACTACGCCGTGCGGCATGTTCCCGGCAGCGGAGGATATGCCCGTGGATATCACCGGATTCCCGGAACTGCGGGGCGTGGTGGACGTGATTTACAATCCCCTGCGAACGAAGCTGGTGCTGGCCGCCATGCGGCGGGGCATCCCGGCGGAGGGCGGACTGTACATGCTGGTGGCCCAGGCGGTCCGGGCAGCGGAGGTATTCCGCGGGATCCGGTATGAAGAAGGACTGACGGAGAAGATTTACCGCCGGATGGCCCGGGACAAGGAAAACATCGTACTGACCGGGATGCCGGGCAGCGGAAAAAGCGCGGTATCGTCCATCCTGGGAGCGCGGACCGGCCGGGAAGTGATTGACACGGACCGGATGATTGTGGAGAAGGCCGGGATGGAAATCACGGAGATCTTCCGCCGGTACGGCGAAAAGCATTTCCGGGACCTGGAGAGCGAAGTGATCCGTGAGGCGGCGGCCTGCGCCGGGGTGATTATCTCCACGGGCGGCGGAGCCGTCCTGCGGGAGGAAAACGTGGAAGCGCTGCGGCGGAACGGCCGGCTGGTATGGCTGGACCGGAAACCGGAGGACCTGGTTCCGACGGATGACCGGCCGCTGGCGGATTCCCGGGAAAAGATGGCGGCACTATATGCCGCGCGGGAGCCGATCTACCGTGCGACCGCGGATGAGCGGATCGCGGTGACGGGCAGCGCAGAGGATACGGCCGATGAAACGGAAAGCAGGTGGAACGCATGAGGATCCTGGTGATCAACGGACCGAACCTGAATATGCTGGGAATCCGGGAACCGGATATCTACGGCCGGGAGACCTATGAGAGCCTGTGCCGGAAGATCCGGGAGCATGCTGAGAAGCGGGGGATTGAGGTCACCCTTTTCCAGTCCAACCATGAAGGCGCGCTGGTGGATGCCATCCAGTCGGCCTACGGCCGGGAGGACGGCATTGTGATCAATCCCGGCGCGTATACGCATACGAGCATTGCCATCCTGGACGCAATGAAGGCGGTCGGCATCCGGGCGGTGGAGGTACATATCTCCGACGTGAATGCCCGGGAGGAATTCCGGAAGGTGAGCTATATCCGCGCGGCCTGCGAGAAAACGATCTCCGGCCATGGAACGGACGGATACCTGGAAGCGATGGACTACCTTGCCGGTACGGAGGACGGGAAATGAGGGCGGTAATTCAGCCCGGAAATCCCCGGGGCCGGATGGAAGCGCCGCCCTCCAAGTCCATGGCCCACCGCCTGCTGATCTGCGCGGGATTCGCGGAAGGTGAAAGCGTGATCCGCCATGTGGACGCAAGTGAGGATATCCTGGCTACGGCAGACTGCCTGCGCGCGCTTGGAGCGGAGGTCCGGATCGAAGAAGAAACAGCATATATCCGCGGATGCGATCCGCGGAAGGCGGGGGAAGCGCTCCTGGCCTGCCGGGAGAGCGGAAGCACCCTGCGGTTTATGATTCCCGCTGCGCTGCTGTGCGGAAAAGATATCCGGTTTACCGGCAGCGAGCGACTGATGAGCCGGCCACTGACGGTGTATGAAGCGCTCTGCGCGGAGCGCGGAATGGTATTTGTCCGGGAAGACGGCGGACTGCGGGTGCGCGGGACGCTGACGTCCGGGGCGTATACCGTGCGCGGGGACATCAGCAGCCAGTTTATTTCCGGCCTGATGCTGGCCCTGCCGCTGACCGGTGCGGACAGCCGGATCGGGATCCTGCCACCGCTGGAAAGCCGCCCGTACCTGGACCTGACGGTGCAGGCACTGCGGGATTCCGGGATTGAAGCGGAATGGGACGGGGAATATGCCCTGAACATTCCCGCCGGCGCATACCGGGCACGGGAGACGATGGTGGAAGGCGACTATTCCAACGCCGCGTACCTGGATATCCTGAATGACGCAGGCGGGAAAGTGGAGCTGACCGGGCTGCGGACGGACAGCCTGCAGGGAGACCGGGTATACAGCCGCTACCTGGCGGAGATCCGGAAAGGAACGCCGGAGCTGGATCTGACGGACTGCCCGGACCTGGCGCCGGCCCTGATTGCCGCCGCGGCGCTGAACCACGGCGCTAAGCTGACCGGAACCCGGAGACTGCGGATGAAGGAAAGCGACCGGGGTGAAGCCATGCGGGAAGAAATGGCCAAGTTCGGTATCATCCTGGAAAATAAGGAAAATGAAATCCTGATTCCCGGCAAGATGCCGGAGGCACCGGCGGAGCCGCTGGACGGCCACAACGACCACCGGATCGTGATGGCGCTGGCGGCAGTGTGTGCGAGGACCGGCGGGACGCTGGACGGCGCGGAGGCGGTCCGCAAAAGCCTGCCGGACTACTGGGACCGGCTGGCCGCGCTGGGAATACAGGCGGAGGTGGAACCATGGAATGGATCAGCAGGAAAAATATCCTGATTGTCGGTCTCGGACTGATGGGCGGAAGCTATGCCCGGGGACTGAAGCGGCTGGGATTCCACGTCAGCGCGATTGACCGGGATCCGGAAGCCATTCGCTGGGCGCTGGAGCATGACGTGATTGACCGCGGATATGACCATGTGGACGAAACGACCGTGCGGGAGGCAGACGCAGCGATCTTCGCACTGTACCCCGGCGTATTCCTGGAATGGGTCCGCGACTGGCAGCACCTGTTCAAGCCTGGCCTGATGATGACGGACGTGACCGGCGTGAAGAGCTGCGTGGTGTATGATATCCAGGCGGCGCTGCGGGATGACGTAGAGTTTATCGCCGCCCACCCGATGGCCGGCCGCGAGGTGTACGGCGTGCAGAACAGCGACGAGCGGATTTTCCGGGACGCGAACTATATTGTGGTCCCCACGGAGAAGAATACGCCGGAAGCAATTGAATGGTGCCGGAGCCTCGGACGGATCCTGGGCTTCCGCCACATTGCGGAGCTGACACCGGAACAGCATGACGAGATGATCGGCTTCGTATCGCAGTTGACGCATGTGATCGCGGTGAGCCTGATGACCTGCTCGGACAACACACACCTGGTGGATTACACCGGCGACTCCTTCCGGGACCTGACCCGGATCGCGCGGATCAACGACGCGATGTGGAGCGAGCTTTTCCTGATGAATCGGGAACCGCTGCTGAAGCAGATGGACGTGTTCCTGGCAGAGGTCAGCCGGTTCCGGGACATGCTGGCGGCGGGAGACCGGGAAGGCATGCGGGAGAAGATGCGGCTGTCGACGCAGCGGCGGGCACTGTTTGATAAAAAGTAAGGAGAGCGGAACCCATGAACATGATATTTGAACGGAAACTGGCCATCCCCATGGAGGTTAAGGAAATGTACCCGCTGACCGGGGAAATGAGCCGGACAGTGGAGAAGCGGATTGCCGAGCTGAAAAGCATTTTTGCCGGCCGGGACGACCGGTTTATCCTGGTGATCGGACCGTGCAGCGCGGATCATGAGGACAGCGTGATGGAATATGTGCTGCGGCTGGGTGAGCTGGCGGAAAAGGTGAAGGACAAGCTGTTCATTGTTCCGCGGATCTACACCAACAAGCCGCGTACCACGGGGGAAGGCTACAAGGGCATGCTGCACCAGCCGGATCCGGACGAAAAACCGGATATGTTCAAGGGAATCATCGCGATCCGGAAGCTGCATATGCGGGTGCTGCAAGAGACCGGGATGGCGGCGGCCGATGAAATGCTGTATCCGGAAAACCACAAGTACCTGGATGATATGCTGGGATATGTGGCGGTCGGCGCACGGTCCGTGGAGGACCAGCAGCACCGGCTGACGGCCAGCGGAATCGAGGTGCCGGTGGGCATGAAAAACCCGACCAGCGGCGATTTCCAGGTGATGCTGAATGCCATCCAGGCGGCCCAGCACGGACATACGTTCATCTACCGCGGATGGGAGGCGCGCTCCGAGGGCAATCCCTACGCCCATGCCATCCTGCGCGGATCGACCAACAAGCATGGCCAACCCCAGCCGAACTACCACTACGAAGACCTGATCCGAATCAAGGATTTCTACCAAGAACGGGAGCTGCAGAATCCGGCGGTGGTGGTGGATGTGAACCATGCGAACTCCGGCAAGCAGTACATCGAGCAGATCCGGATCTCCAAGGAAGTGCTGCACAGCCGGCGGTACAACGAGTCGCTGCGAAAGCTGGTAAAAGGCCTGATGATCGAAAGCTACCTGGTGGACGGGAACCAGAAGGTCGGCGGCGGGGTTTACGGACAGTCGATTACTGATCCATGCCTCGGATGGGAAAAGACGGAAAAGCTGGTGCTCGAAATCGCCGAGCAGGTATAACAGAACGCGGCCGGGGGATTTCCCCCGGCCGCGTTTCATATCAGCACGGACTGGATTATTTGTGGTACAGCTTGTGGGACTGGTAGCTCGGGTCGCAGGTGAGGTTGACGCCCAGGCGGCGGAAGGTATTGTCATCCACCGCGGGGAGGATCACCGTGGAATGGGCTTCACAGTTTTTCAGCAGCGGCAGCATGCTCAGGGCTTTTGCGGCGTTCGGGTCGGACGCGGCGGAAACGGAGAGCGCGACCAGGACCTCATCGGAATGCAGGCGGGGGTTATGATTGCCCAGGTACTTGCACTTCAGATCCTGCACAGGACCGATGACCTCCGGGGAGATCAGGTGCACATTCTTCGGAATATTGCCCAGGCGCTTGACCGCGTTCAGGATAACGGCGGCGGACGGGCCGAGCAGGTTGGTGGTCTTGCCGGTGACGATTTCGCCGTCCGGCAGTTCAATCGCCAGGGCGGGACTGCCGGTGTCCTCCGCACGGGTGCGGGCGGCCGCAATCACGGGACGGATGCTGTCGCTCAGGTTGAGGTGGTTCATCAGGAGGCGGATTTTCTCGGCTTCCTCACGTGCGGCATGTCCCTGTAGGAACTGGCAGCGGGCGGTATACCAGCGGCGGAGGATTTCCTTCTCGGCCGCTTCGCGGCAGGCCTGGTCATCCGTGATGCACATGCCGGCCATATTGACGCCCATATCCGTCGGGCTCTTGTAGGGGGACTTGCCCCAGACGTGCTCGAAGAGGGCGTTGAGCACCGGGAAAATCTCGATATCCCGGTTGTAGTTGACAGTGGTGATCCCGTACGCTTCGAGATGGTAGGGGTCGATCATATTCACATCGCTCAGGTCCGCAGTGGCGGCCTCATAGGCTACGTTGACCGGATGCTTGAGCGGGAGATTCCAGATAGGGAAGGTTTCGAACTTGGCATAGCCGGCCTTGATGCCGCGGCGGTTTTCCTGATACAGCTGGGACAGGCAGGTGGCCATTTTTCCGCTTCCGGGGCCGGGCGCCGTGACCAGCACCAGCGGGCGGGTGGTCTCGACGTAATCATTGCGGCCGAAGCCCTCGTCGCTGACGATATGCTCCACATCGGTGGGATACCCTTCGATGGGATAATGACGGTAGGTTTTGATCCCCAGGGAATTCAGCCGCTGCTCGAAGGCGACGGCCGCCTGCTGGCCGGTCCAGCGGGTGAGCACGACGGACCCGACATACAGGCCGATGCCGCGGAACGCGTCGATCAGGCGGAGGGTGTCCAGGTCGTAGGTGATGCCCAGATCGCCGCGGACCTTGCTCTTTTCGATGTCGTCCGCATTGATTGCGATGAGGATTTCTTCCTTATCCTTGAGCTTCAGGAGCATCTGGACTTTGCTGTCCGGCTGGAAGCCGGGAAGGACACGGCTGGCATGGTAGTCATCAAACAGTTTGCCGCCCAGCTCCAGGTAGAGCTTTCCGCCGAACTCGTCAATGCGCTGGATAATGCGCTCCGACTGCATGCGGGTATACTGTTCATGATCAAAACCGATTTTCATACTGCCTGCCTCCCGTATCGCGATGGTTTCCCAAAACATGCTTATTTTACTCTTGCGGACAACGGAAGGTCAATGGTCAAAAAGGCAACTTTTCCAAAAAGAAAGTGAAAAAACATTTACCGAAACATTGCAATTCAAGGGAAAACCGGATATACTGAATGTTGCCGCGTGCGCGATGAAGACCGGGTCCTGTGCGATCTCCCGGCGTGAACCCTGTCAGGTCCTGACGGAAGCAGCAGTAAGCGTTAGAGAGATGTGCTGCGGGGCTGCCCGATCTGAGTGCCGCGGTTTTTTGTTTTTTGGCGGAAATACAAGGAATGTACATCCCTGCGGTATCCCAAACGCATCAAAACGAGTATAATGAGGCATCCGGTAAGGCAAGACTGCCGAATATGATAAGCCAGTAAGGAGGAAGAGAAGATGAAGAACACCCTGAAAATTCTGTGCCTGGTGCTTGTTGCCATCCTTTGTCTGGTGATGACCGGCTGCCAGAAGGAAGAAGCAAAACCCGCTGCGACCGAGGCCCCCGCTGCCACGGAAGCTCCCGCTGAAGAGGCGGCGCCTGCTGAAGAAGCCAAGACCGAACTGACACTGACCATTGCGCACATCGGCCCGCAGACCGGCGGCGCTGCCGTATACGGCCTGGCGACCTACCGGGGCGCGCAGATTGCTGCTGACGAGATTACTGCCGCGGATAACGGCGTCAAGATCGTCCTGCTGAACGAAGATGACACACACGATGCCGAGAAGGCCGTGAACGCGTACAACAGCGTTATGGAAAAGGGCGCACAGATGATCGTGGGCACCACGACAACCGCTCCCTGCATTGCTGTCGGCGCCAAGGCGTTCGAAGAGCGCGTTTTCATGCTGACTCCCTCCGCATCCTCCACGGACGTGACCGCGGACAAGGATAACGTATACCAGCTGTGCTTCACGGACCCGAACCAGGGCTCCGCTTCCGCCGCTGTTATCAAGGAAAAGAACCTGGGCACCAAGATCGCCGTGATCTACAACAATGCGGACGCCTATTCCACGGGTATCTACCAGACCTTCGTGGAAAAGGCCGCTGAACTGGGCCTGGAGATCGTTTCCACCACCACATTCACTGATGAAACCACCGACTACTCCGTGCAGGTGGCGGATGCGCAGAACAAGGGCGCTGACCTCGTGTTCCTGCCCATCTACTACACGCCGGCTTCCCAGATCCTGATTGCTGCGAACAGCATCGGCTATGCGCCCACCTTCTTCGGCGTGGACGGCATGGACGGCATCCTGACCCTCGAAGGCTTCGACACGAAGCTGGCGGAAGGCGTGATGCTGCTGACCCCCTTCGTCGCGGACGCGAAGGATGACCTGACCGTGAAGTTCGTGACCAAGTACCAGGAACTGTACAACGAGATCCCCAACCAGTTTGCTGCGGACGCCTATGACTGCGTGTACGCGCTGGTGGAAGCGGCCCAGAAGGCCGGTGTCCAGAGCGGTGACAAGGCCGAAGCGATCTGCGACAACATGATCAAGGCCATGCAGGAACTGAAGATTTCCGGCCTGACCGGCACCATGAGCTGGAGCGCCAACGGCGAAGTGGACAAGGTGCCTACCGCCATGGTGATCAAGGACGGCGCTTACGTCGGACTGGACAACTGATTTATTGCAGCTGCATTTCCGGTCCGGGATTCTCCCGGACCGGATTGCTTGTTTTCCGGCAGGGAAACAGGCGGAAAAAGGTTTTTTCCATTGGCATGACAGGGGAGGAGAACAAGCATGATATTCCTGTCCAACCTGGTGAACGGAATCAGCCTGGGCAGCATCTACGCGATTATCGCACTGGGATATACCATGGTGTACGGAATCGCGAAGATGCTGAACTTTGCCCATGGCGACGTCATCATGGTCGGCGCGTACATTACCTTCTGCGCCGCCCAGTACTGGAATATGCCGCTGCCGGTATCGCTGCTGATCGCGATGCTCGTCTGCACGGCACTGGGCATCACGATTGAAAAGCTGGCGTATAAACCGCTCCGGCAGGCAACCAGCCTGGCAGTGCTCATTACCGCCATCGGCATGAGCTACCTGCTGCAGAATACGGCGCTGCTGATCTGGGGCGCCAATCCGAAGGTGTTCCCGGACATGCTGAACATCGGCTCCATTTCCCTGTTCGGCGGGAGACTGATCATCAAGGGCGAGACCCTGATCACCATCCTGGTCAATATTGTGATCATGTCGGCACTGACGCTGTTTATTTCCCGCAGCCGCACGGGCAAGGCCATGCGCTGCGTATCGGAGGACAAGGGCGCCGCGGAACTGATGGGCATCAATGTGAACACCACGATCTCCGTGACGTTTGCCATCGGCTCGGCACTGGCGGCCATTGCAGGCCTGCTGCTGTGCTCCTCCTATCCGATGCTCCAGCCGACAACCGGCTCCATGCCGGGCATCAAGGCATTTACCGCCGCGGTGTTCGGCGGGATCGGATCGATCCCCGGCGCCATGCTGGGAGGTGTGCTGCTGGGTGTGATCGAGATCCTGGGCAAGGCATATATCTCCACGGAACTGGGCGACGCGATCGTTTTCGCGGTGCTGATTATTGTACTGCTCGTACGGCCGACCGGCCTGCTCGGAAAGCCCGTACGGGAGAAAGTGTGAGGTGGGCGGCATGAAGACGAAGAAAGCCCGGATGATTACCAATGCCGTCACCTACGGTGTGCTGACCGCCCTGTTTATCGTCCTGACGGTCATGATCAACAACAACACGATTACCCGCACCCTGAAGGGCCAGTTGATCCCGATCTGCAGCTGGATCGTGATGGCGGTCTCCCTGAACCTGGTGGTCGGCATCAGCGGCGAGCTGAGCCTCGGCCATGCCGGATTCATGAGCATCGGCGCATTTACCGGCATCGTGACATCGGGCTGGCTGCTGAACGGATTTGAAATGCAGGATCCGACGCTGCGGCTGCTGATCGCGATTGCTGCGGGCGGGCTGATTGCCGGCATTTTCGGCGTGTTGATCGGCATTCCCGTGCTGCGGCTCCGGGGCGACTACCTGGCGATTGTGACGCTGGCCTTCGGTGAAATCATCAAGAATGTCATGAACTGCGTCTATGCCTCTGTGGACGGAAAGGCGCTGCATTTCGGTTTCCTGAACAGTGCGCTGCCGGGAACCCTGCTGCTGAACGGCCCGATGGGCGCCGTGAAGGTGAAGGCGATCTCGACTTTTACCGCCGGGTTTATCCTGGTGATGCTGACACTGGTTGTGGTGCTGAACCTGGTGAACTCCCGGTCCGGCCGCGCGATTATGGCCGCGCGGGACAACCGGATCGCGGCGGAAGCCATGGGAATCAGCATTACCAAATACAAGATGATGGCCTTTGTAACCGCCGCGGTGCTGGCAGGCATGGCTGGTGCGCTGTACGGACTGAGCATGGCCACGCTGGTGCCGACCAAGTTCAGCTTCAACGAATCCATCAACGTGCTGGTATTCGTGGTGCTGGGTGGCATCGGGAATATTCCCGGATCGATCGTGGCGGCCACGGCGCTGACCATCCTGCCGGAGCGGCTGCGCTTCCTGCAGAATTACCGGATGCTGGCCTATGCGGTCCTGCTGATCCTGGTGATGCTGCTGAGCAACAACCCGACGGTGAAGAGCCTGTGGCGCAGGCTGATTCCCGGCCGGAAACAGGACGGAGAGGAGGCGCTGAAGGCATGAGCGAAACGAGAAGACAGCAGACGCCGATGGTGCCGTATCCCTCCGGCGCATTCGTCCCGGAACGGGACCTGGGCACCATGCCGGTGCTGGAGTGCAGCCACCTGGGGATTGATTTCGGCGGCCTGAAGGCTGTGGATGATTTCAATGTCATCATGGGCAAAACGGAGATCGGCGGCCTGATCGGCCCGAACGGTGCCGGGAAGACGACGGTGTTCAACCTGCTGACGCGGGTATACCAGCCGACGCGCGGCACGATGATGCTGGAAGGGCGCGACATGGGCTCCATGACCACCGTTGACGCCAACAAGGCGGGCATTGCCCGGACGTTCCAGAATATCCGGCTGTTTGACAACATGACCGTGGAAGAGAACGTGCGCATCGGTCTGCACAACCAGATCCGGTACGGCATGTTCAGCGGGATCCTGCGGATGCCGAAGTACTGGAAGGCGGAAAAGAAACAGCATGAAGAAGCCCTGGAGCTGCTGAATATCTTCGATATGGCTTCGATGGCGGATATGCGGGCGGGCAGCCTGCCCTACGGCGCACAGCGCCGGCTGGAAATCGTGCGCGCCCTGGCAACGCATCCGAAGCTGCTGCTGCTGGACGAGCCGGCCGCCGGCATGAACCCGCACGAGACCGAAGAACTGATGGACAACATCATCCGGATCCGCGACCAGTTCCAGATTGCGATCCTCCTGATTGAGCATGACATGAACCTGGTGATGGGAATCTGCGAGGACATCTGTGTGCTGAACTTCGGCCGGATTATTGCCAAGGGTACGCCGGACGAGATCCAGCGGAACCCCGCGGTGATTGAAGCCTACCTGGGCAAACAGAAGGAGGCGCAGGCATGAGCGAGAACCAGCTTCCGCTGCTGAAGGTCAACAACCTGCACGTCTACTACGGCGCGATCCACGCGATCAAGGGGATCACGCTGGAAGTGAATGAGGGGGAAATTGTGACCCTGATCGGCGCCAACGGCGCCGGAAAATCCACCACACTGAACACCATTGTGGGACTGCTGAAGCCCCGGCAGGGGTCCATCGCCTTTGCCGGAATGCCGGTGGACGGGATCCCCGCGTCGAAAATGGTTTACCGGGGACTGAGCCTGTGCCCGGAAGGACGGCGGATTTTCCAGCAGATGACCGTAAAGGACAACCTGGTGATGGGCGGATTCTCCCGCCCGAACGAAGAACTGCAGGAATCCATGGAGCATGTATACTCCTTCTTCCCGCGGCTGAAGGAACGCGAAAAGCAGATTGCCGGCACGCTGTCCGGCGGCGAGCAGCAGATGCTGGCCATGGGCCGCGCGCTGATGAGCAAGCCGAAACTGATGATGCTGGATGAACCGTCGATGGGCCTTGCACCGATCCTGGTGGACCAGATCTTCGACATCATCCGGGAACTGCACTCTTCCGGCGTGACGATCCTGCTGGTGGAACAGAACGCGCAGATGGCGCTGTCCGTCGCAAACCGCGCGTATGTGCTGGAAACCGGGACCATTTCCATGTCCGGCGATGCACAGGACCTGCTGCAGAATGACGACGTCCGGAAAGCATACCTGGGCAAATAAACCAACCCGAACCCCTCCGCGGCGCGGAGGGGTTTTTTGGGCTGCTTTTTTTATGTTTCAGCCATTGTGCGATCGGGGATATATGATATACTAAGCTGATTCTTTTGACGGGGGTATGGGCACATGGAACTGGAACTGATCCGCCAGGCGGATCCACAGGTGGCTGAGGCAATTGAACTGGAACTGAACCGGCAGAGGACCCACATCGAACTGATCGCCAGCGAGAACTTCGTTTCCCCGGCTGTGATGGCGGCGATGGGTACCTGCCTGACGAATAAATACGCCGAAGGATATCCGGGAAAGCGCTACTACGGCGGCTGCGAATATGTGGATATCGTGGAAGAGCTGGCACGGAAACGGGCCTGCGAACTGTTCGGCGCCGACCATGCGAACGTACAGCCGCACAGCGGCGCACAGGCGAACACCGCCGTGTACTTCGCAATGCTGAAGCCCGGTGACACCGTGATGGGCATGAGCCTGTCCAACGGCGGGCACCTGACCCACGGAAGCCCGGTGAACCTGAGCGGTTCCTATTTCAACTTTGTTCCATACGGTGTTTCCGCTGAGACGGAAATGATCGATTATGATGAAGTACGCCGCCTGGCGAAGGAAAACAATCCGAAGCTGATTGTGGCCGGTGCGTCCGCCTATCCCCGGATCATTGACTTCAAAACCCTGCGTGAGATCGCCGATGAAGTCGGCGCCATGCTGATGGTGGATATGGCCCACATCGCGGGCCTGGTGGCCGCGGGTGAGCATCCCAGCCCCGTGCCTTACGCGGATTTCGTGACCACCACAACCCACAAGACCCTGCGCGGCCCCCGCGGCGGTATGATCCTCTGCCGGGAAGAGTACGCGAAGGCGATTGACAAGGCGATCTTCCCCGGAACCCAGGGCGGTCCGCTGGAACATGTGATTGCCGCGAAGGCCGTTTCCTTCCAGGAAGCGCTGTCTGATGAATTCAAAGCCTACCAGCACCAGATCGTGCTGAACGCCAAGGCACTGGAAAACGCTTTCCGCGAGGAAGGCGTGCGTATGGTGTCCGGCGGAACGGACAACCACCTGCTGCTGCTGGACTTCACCGGCACCGAGATGACCGGAAAGCAGATGGAAGCCCTGCTGGAGGCGTCCAACATCACCGTGAACAAGAACACCGTTCCGAATGAAACCCGGAGCCCCTTCGTGACCAGCGGTATCCGCGTCGGTACCCCTGCGGCCACCACGCGCGGCCTGAAAGAGCCCGAAATGAAGAAGGTTGCCGGCTGGATTGCCCGCATCCTGCGGGAAGGCGAAGCTGCCGTGCCGGAAGTGAAAAAGCAGGTCGAAGACCTGATGGCCGGGTATCCCCTGTACAAGTAAGCCTGATGACCGGAAGAGGTTCCTCTTCCGGTTTTTCGATTGACCGGAAGCGGTTGACATACAGCGGTACAGACCGTATAATCTATCTGTTCTTAAAGTTTACTCTAAGTCAAGAGGATCGGAGGCGCCGCATATGTACTCAATCCAGGATGTCAGCAGAAAAACCGGCCTGACCGCCCACACCCTGCGGTACTATGAGAAGGAAGGCCTGATTCACAGCATCGAGCGGAGCCAGGGCGGCATCCGCCAGTACACGGACGAGGACCTGGAGGCGCTCGGCCTGATCTGCTGCCTGAAGAACACGGGGATGTCCCTGCAGGAGATTGCCCGGTTTGTGCAGCTGACCCAGGCCGGGGAGTATACCCTGCGCGAACGCGTGAACATGCTGACGGAACACCGGGAGAATGTGATTGCCCGGATTGCCGAAATGCAAAAGCACCTGGAGAAGGTGACCTGGAAGGTCAGCTATTTCTCCCGGAAACTCGAGGAATACGAATCCCGGGAAGCCAAGGAAGCCAAATAACAGGAACGAAAGGAACCGGAAAGCGATGAGTCAGGAAAGAAAACCGCTGGTGAGCCACATCTTTACAGCCGATCCCTCCGCCCATGTATTCAACGGAAAAATCTACATCTATCCCTCCCACGATATCCCGCATGAGGGCGAGGATAACGATGACGGGGATGAGTACCGGATGGAGGATTACCATATCCTGTCCATGGACGGACCGGACGCGGAATGCGTGGACCACGGCTGTGCGCTGCACATGAAGGACGTTCCGTGGGTGAGCAAGCAGATGTGGGCCCCGGACGCCGCGTTCAAAAACGGAAAGTACTACCTGTATTTCCCGGCACGCGACAAGGACGGCATCTTCCGCCTCGGCGTGGCAGTTTCCGATGATCCCGCCGGCCCGTTCACCCCGGAAGAAAACTATATCCCGGGCAGCTACAGCATCGACCCGGCCGTGCTGGTGGATGACGACGGGCGCAGCTATATCTACTACGGCGGCCTGTGGGGCGGCCAGCTGGAGATGTGGCAGAGCGGTTCCTTCAATCCTGATGAGCACCGGCCGGAAGGGAAGGAACCCGCAATCGGACCGATGTTCGCCGAACTGGACGCGGACATGAAGCATTTCAAAACCGAGCCGAAGCATCTGCAGATCCTCGACGAGAACGGCGAGCCGCTGAAGGCCGAAGACGAGGAACGGCGCTATTTTGAAGGCCCCTGGATACACAAGTTCAACGGCAAGTACTACCTGTCCTATTCCACGGGTACCACGCATTACCTGGTGTACGCGGAAGGCGACCGGCCGGACGGCCCCTTCACCTACAAGGGACGGATCATGGAGCCGGTGCTGGGCTGGACCACGCATCACTCCATCGTGGAATACAACGGAAAGTGGTACCTGTTCTACCATGACTGCGAGCTTTCCAACGGCATCAACCACCGCCGGAATGTCAAATTCACCGAACTGACCATCCACGAGGACGGCACGATCGAGAAGATCTTCCCCTACGGGGAATAAAACCGGCTGAAACGCTTGAAAACAGGGGGTTGCGGGGCTCGGCAAAAGGGTGTATAATAAAAGCAACAATGATCAGGGGCGAAATGCCCGGAAAGGAAGGATTATTCCATGAACAAAACTGAACTGGTCGAAGTCGTTGCTTCCAAAGCGGAAATCACCAAGGTTGAAGCCCAGAAGGTTGTTACTGCTACCCTGGACGCCATCGTGGGCGGCATCGTCAAGGACGGCAAAGTGATCCTGCCCGGATTCGGCACCTTCGAGACCCGCGCCCGCAGCGCCCGCACCGGACGGAATCCCCGCACGGGCGAGAAGATCAAGATCGCCGCGACGAAGGCTCCCGCTTTCAAGGCCGGCAAAGGCATGAAGGATGCCGTTGCCAAGAAAAAGAAGTAATTCCAGATCACCCGGCGGGCTCTTTTATGGCATCATGAAAGAGCCCGTTTTTTTCATGTCCGGAAAGTCCCCGGCGCATTGACAAATAACGGGTGCAGGGGGTAAAATGAACGGTAGCGTGCAGATGATTGCACGCGCTCTGGAAACGACCCGGAAGGAGGAACTTCCATGGCTTGTACCGCAATTGTCGGAATCAACTGGGGTGACGAAGGAAAAGGCAGGATGGTTGACCTGCTGACGGAAGACTTTGACGTGGTTGTACGGTTCCAGGGCGGCGGAAACGCCGGGCATACCGTCAAGAACGAGCTGGGCACCTTTGCGCTGCACCTGCTCCCGTCGGGCGTATGCCGCAAGGGCGTGATGAACGTGCTTGGCAACGGCGTGGCGCTGGATCCTGAGAGCCTGCTCCGGGAAATCAAGGATGTAAAGAGCAAGGGCATCAATGTGACGCCGGACAACCTGATGATCAGTGACCGGGCGTCGCTGCTGCTTCCCTGGCACCGGACACTGGACGTGCTGGAGGAAGCCCGCCTGAAGGATAAGAAATTCGGCTCCACCAAGCAGGGAATCGCGCCGTTCTATTCAGACAAGTTCCAGAAGAAGACGGTGATGGCAGGCGAGCTATTCTATCCGGAACGGCTGAAGGCGCACCTGAATGCTCTGCGGGAGTGGAAGAACCTGATCCTGACCGGCGTTTACGGCGCGGATCCGGTATCCGAAGAAGACATCGAAAAGTGGCTGAAGAACAGCTGCGAAAAGATCAAGCCGTTCATCCGGGATACGCGAGCCTACCTGTCCGAAGCGCAGAAGGATGACAAGCGCATCCTGTTCGAGGCGCAGCTGGGCGCCCTGCGGGACCTGGATTTCGGTACCTACCCTTACACCACTTCCTCCAGCACGGTGGTGGCCTATGCTCCGATCGGCGCCGGACTTCCGGACGCGCAGATCGACCGGACCATCGGCGTGGTGAAAGCCTACTCCTCCTGCCTCGGAGAGGGACCGTTTGTATGCGAGCTCTTCGGCGAGGAAGCGGACCGGCTGCGGAAGCTGGGCGGCGAATTCAGCGAGAAGGACGGTCATCCCTACCGGGTCGGCCCGATCGACCTGGTGGCTACCCGGTACGGTGTGCAGGTACAGACCGCAACGGAGATCGCTCTGACGAAGCTGGATATCCTGAGCGCGCTGGATGAAATCCCGCTGTGCGTGAAATACCGCCTGAACGGGCAGGAGATCGATGAGTTCCCCTTCCCGGCGGCGCTGGACCAGTGCGAACCCGTGATCGAAACCATGCCGGGATGGAAATGCGACATCTCCGGGGTGCGGAACTGGTGGGACCTGCCCGAGGAAGCCAAGGCCTACGTCAACCGCATTGAGCGCTCTGTGGGACGGATTGTCCGCTGGATCTCCGTCGGCCCGGAACGCGACAGCATCATCCGCCGCGGATAAGCGGCATCCAACACAGGGGTCAATGAAATTGACATATATGAAGAGAGAAAGAGGAGAAACAAACAATGAAGGGTAATGTTCTTGTTGGTCAGTCCGGAGGTCCCACCGCTGTGATCAATTCCAGCCTGGCGGGCGTGTACAAAACTGCGATGGAGCGCGGCTTCACCAAGGTGTACGGCATGCGGTACGGCATCCAGGGTTTCATGGATGAGCAGTACGTTGATATGTCCGAGCACATCAAGAATGAGCTGGACCTGGAACTGCTGAAGCGGACTCCTTCCGCCTTCCTGGGCACCTGCCGCTACAAGCTGCCGGAAATTCATGAAGACAAGGCCGTTTACGAGCGGATCTTCGAGCTGCTGGACAAGCTGGATATCGAAGTGTTCATCTACATCGGCGGCAACGACTCCATGGACACCATCCGCAAGCTGTATGACTACTCCCTGCTGGTGGGAGCGAAGCAGAAGTTCGTCGGCTGCCCCAAGACCATCGACAACGACCTGGCGATCACCGACCACACCCCTGGTTTCGGCAGCGCTGCCAAGTACATTGCCACTTCCACCAAGGAAATCATCCGTGACGCGATGGGCTTCTCCTACAAGAAGAAGAACGTCAACATCATCGAGGTTATGGGCCGCAATGCCGGATGGCTGACCGGCGCCGCCGGGCTGAGCCGCAGCGAAGACTGCGAAGGCCCCGACCTGATTTACCTGCCTGAGGTCGCTTTCGACATCGCCGGCTTTGTCCAGACAATCAAGGACCTGCTCGAGAAGAAGGACGTGATCGTGGCCGTCGTTTCCGAAGGCATCAAGACGCCTGAAGGCAAGTACGTCTGCGAATACACTGCCGGCTCCAGCACCACCGATGCGTTCGGCCACATCCAGATGACCGGTACCGCTTCCTACCTGGCGCAGCTGGTGCAGAGCGAACTGGGCTGCAAGACCCGCGCGATCGAACTGAGCACCCTGCAGCGGGCGGCCGCACATATGGCCAGCCGTGTGGACGTTGACGAAGCGTTCAGCGTCGGCGGCGCCACCATCAAGGCGGCGGACGAAGGTTCTTCCGGCGTGATGGTCGTTATCGACCGTGTTTCCGATGATCCGTACCAGAGCACCACGCACGTGTTCGACGTACACCGCATCGCCAACGACGAAAAGGTTGTTCCGCGGAAGTGGATCAACAAGGAAGGCAACTATGTGACCGAAGAGTTCCTGGACTATGTACGTCCCCTGATCCAGGGCCACTACACTCCCATGATGGTCGAAGGCCTGCCGCGTCACCTGAACGTGAACATGAAGGACTACGACTGGGTTACCGACACCAAGAAAAAGAAGTAATTCCAGGAGACAATGAAGGCCGCGCCGGATTTCCGGCGCGGCCTGTTTATGTAAGTGAATATCTCACCCGGCGTTCCGCTTCCGGAAAAGGAAGGGGGAAAGCTGGGCCAGGATGACGGCGGTGAACATCAGCGCGCAGCCGGCCAGCTCGCGGCCGGACATCACTTCCCCGAGAATCAGCGCGCCGGTGAGCACCGCAAAGACGGACTCCAGGCACATGATCAATGAGGCAACCGTCGGGTTGACCCGCTGCTGGCCGAGCACCTGCAGGGTGTAGCCGACACCGCAGGAGAATATGCCGGTATACAGGATCGGAATCAGCGCTTCCGCAATCCCTTCCAGGGTGACCGTTTCCGTACAGAGGGAGACGATCATGGACAGGATGCCGGTAACCAGGAATTCATCCCGGGCCAGCGTGACTCCGTCCACCCGCGGGGCAAAACGGTCCACACAGAGGATCTGGGCAGTAAAGCAGACCGCACAGCCGACCAGCAGGAGGTCGCCGGTTTCAACGACAAACCCTTCCGGCGGCACGCACAGCAGCCAGAGCGCTGCGACCGCCAGCGCCACCCCGATCCAGACCAGCCGGCCGGGGTTGGCCCGGAAAAGCAGCAGTCCCGCGACGGGAACAAGCACCACATACAGCGCGGTAATAAACCCGGCTTTGCCGGCACCGGTGGACACCAGGCCGACCTGCTGCAGCGAGGTGGCCAGGAACAGGAAGAAACCGCACAGGAGGCCGCTTTTCCATTGCAGGGCACGGAAGGCAGTGGGGTTTCCGACGGTCATCGTCTTCCGGCGGGTGATCCGGGAAAACGGGTACAGGACGGTAAAGCCGAGCAGCATCCGGATACCGGAGAAAGCAAACGGAGGCATATGATCCATGCCGGCACGCTGGGCCACAAAAGCGGCTCCCCAGACAACGGCGCCCAGCAGGAGGAGCAGACTGCCCTGAATTGATCTGTTCTTCATGAAAATGCCTTTCCTGAAATGGAATGGATCCGGTTCAAAAACCGTTGTCTATTATATCGGAAGAAGAAGGCGGGTTCAAGCCGGAAAAGCCGCAGGCAGGATTGAAGGATATGCACGGAGAATAAGGAATATGGTTGTTTATCGGGTTCCGATGCCGGAACCGGGACAGCCGCGGAAAGAAAAAGAACTGGAGAAGTGAACCCGGATGCACATGCGGACCAAGAAATGGGCCAGGCCCGAGCTCGATGCCTGCCCGTTCTACACAAACGGCGGAGAAGAATACCGGAATGCCTGGCGGCAGCGCTTTGCGGCACCGGAAAGGCCGCTGCACCTGGAAATGGGATGCGGCAAGGGCGTCAGCACCGCGGCAATGGTCGCGGACAACCCGGATATCAATTACGCTGTCTGCGATATGAGCCCGGACGTGCTGGGTACCGCCCGGCGGAACATCATCGCCGCCTGCGGGGAAAACCCCGGGAACATCCAGATCATCCGCACGGATATCTGCTTTATCGGACGGGTATTCGGGCCGGAAGACGGAGCGGAAAGAATCTATATTCACTTCTGCAACCCGTGGACGGAACATCCCAAACATGCAAAGCGGCGGCTGACGCATCCGCGCCAGCTGATGCAGTACCGCGAGATCCTGAAGCCGGGCGGGGAGATCTGGTTCAAGACGGACGATGACACCCTGTTCCAGGATTCACTGGTTTACCTGGACCTCTGCGGATTTGAAATCCGGTACCTGACACATGACCTGCACGCAGCCGGCTTTGCTCCGAACTATATATCGGAGCATGAACGGAAGTTTACGGACCTGGGGGTGCCGATCAAATTCGGTATTTTCCGGATGAAGGAAGAAGCGCCGGAATTTGATCCCACCCGGTACCGGCTGACACCGGGGATCCGGGCAGAGGCGCTGAAACGCCTGGACCGTGACGTGAACAAAGAAGGAGACGGAAGATGAGCCTTTTGAGTCAACTGGTATCCATGGCGGTAGCCGGCCTGATGCTGCTTTCCGTGCCGCTGGACACGGCAGCACCGCAGAACAATCCCCGCGGGAACCTGTTCCTGGTAAACCGCCAGTGGATGGTTTCCGAAGGCTTCGAACCGGACAACCTGCGGGAAGCGCAGGTGCCGGGATCCGTACGCCGGATGCGGGATGACGCTGCGGAAGCCCTGGAGGAAATGTACGCCGCCTGCAAGGAAGAGACGGGGATGACCCTAATCTCCGTAAGCGGATATCGGGCCTACCGGTCCCAGTACAACATCTACCACCGGAAACTGGTCAGCGTAAAGCACAACGAGGCAAAAGCCCAGGAATATGTGGCACCGCCCGGAGCCAGCGAGCACCAAACCGGACTGGCCATGGACGTTGGGCAGAAGAATGCCGCCGCGCTGAATGAGAAATTCCGCAATACGGTCGGCGGAAAATGGGTGGCGGAAAACTGCTGGCGCTTCGGCTTCATCCTGCGCTACGGGGAAACCTGGGAGGATATAACGGGATACAAGTATGAGCCATGGCATTTCCGCTACGTCGGGAAGAAGCTGGCACAGGAGATCCATGAAGCGGATGTTCCGCTGGAAACATGGCTGATCCAGCACCGGATGAACCTGATCGCGGACCTGCTGAAGGAGGAAGAATGAAAAGACTGCTTTGCGCGGTGCTTGCGCTGATGCTGCTGATACCGGCCGCGATTGCGGACAGCGACCTGGAAATTGAGGAAATCATTGAGATCATCGACCTGGACGCGACTGTGTACGGGGACGCAGTATGGGATTTCCCGGTTGCGCTGGAGGATATGGAGCCGGATTTTGTGGTGCTGGCGAACAAGCACTACCTGCTGGATTCCAAATTCGTATGCAAACCGCTGGTGAAAATCAAAAGTATGTCCCTGAACAAGGACGGAAGCAAAAAGAGCGGGGATATGTATGTGGTTTCCAAGGGCATGGAACTGAACGAAACGTGTGCGCAGGCCCTGATTGCCATGGCAGACGGGGCACGGGAGGACGGTTACAACCTGTACCTGAAGAGTGCCTACCGCTCCTACCAGACGCAGAACACGATGTATTACAACCGGCTGAAGAAGAACAAGGGCAAGGATGACGGATGGGTATCCAAGCCGGGAGCCAGCGACCACCAGACCGGGCTCGGCTGTGACGTGGTACCGCGCTCCTGGCGGGATAAATCCATGAACGGCAAGATGGGGAAGGAGCCAGAGTGTATCTGGATGGCGGAGCACTGCCAGGAGTATGGCTTTGTGATCCGCTATCCGGCGGACAAGGAAGACGTAACAGAGATCAACTATGAGCCGTGGCACCTGCGGTATGTGGGAATTCCGGCGGCAACCTATATTATGGAAAACGGACTCTGCCTGGAAGAGTTCAATGAACAGCTGCAGGCAGCTATTGACAAATTCCTGGATGACGGCGGAGACCTGCAGCTGGTGAGTGCCTATATCCAGAAACCGACGGAACAATAACAGGGGGTACCCATGAAACTGCTGATCGTGGATGATGAGAAACGGATCCGGGCACTGATTGCCAAGTATGCTTCCTTTGAAGGGTATGAAACCGATGAGGCTGAGGACGGCATGCAGGCGGTGACCATGTGCCGGGAACGCCGGTATGACCTGATCATCATGGACGTGATGATGCCGGAACTGGACGGTTTTTCTGCCGTACGGGAGATCCGGAAACACAGCGATACGCCCGTGATCATGCTGTCCGCCCGCGGAGAGGAATATGACCGGATCCACGGCTTTGAGCTTGGAATTGACGATTATGTGGTCAAGCCCTTCTCCCCGAAGGAACTGATGATGCGGGTCGGGGCGGTGCTGAAACGCAGCGGAAGTGACAAGACAACCGAAGAAACCGTAACAATCGACGGGCTGACGGTGAACTTCACGGCACGCCGCGTGACGGTGGACGGGCAGGAGCTGGACCTGAGCCCGAAGGAATATGACCTGCTGTTCTACATGGTCCGGAACCGGGGAATCGCCCTGAGCCGGGAAAAGCTGATCAGCGACGTCTGGGGATACGACTTCTTCGGCGATGACCGCACGCTGGACACGCACATCAAGCTGCTGCGCCGGCAGCTGGGCAGGTATGCGGACCGGATCACCACGCTCAGAGGGGTGGGGTATCGCTTTGAAAAGGAATAAGCGGGGATCCCTGGCTTTCCGGGAGACCTTCCTGGCCGGGCGGATCGGAATCCGCCGGAAAATCCTGGTCTACCTGCTGGTGCTGGCCGGGTTTTTCATCTCCATGGTATGGCTGCTGCAGAATGCCATGTTCTTCTACGTCTTCCGCGCACCGGACGGCATTGCCCGGCCGCCGGCATCGATCATGGTAGTGCAGGGCACGGAACAGGACGGAAATCCGCTGCCAGAGGGAACGGCCGGCGTCAGCATGGTGCGCCTGGACGAGGTGATGCGGTGGCAGTTTGTGCTGATTGTAGCCGCGATCCTGCTGGCAACCGGAATGGTGGGCTATACGATGTCCAGGAGCATCTCTGAGCCGATTATCGAGACCAATGAGGCGGCCCGGGAGCTGAGCCGGGCCAGATACCAGCGGCCTCCCCACAGCGGCGGATACCGCGAAATTGCCGAGCTGAATGATACGCTGGTTCAGACCGCGGAGGACCTGCGGAAGGTGGAGGACCTGCAGCGGGAACTGATCGCGAATATTTCCCATGACCTCC
Organism: Clostridiales bacterium; assembly: GCA_017569285.1. Lineage (NCBI taxonomy): Bacteria > Bacillati > Bacillota > Clostridia > Eubacteriales > Clostridiales bacterium. Next base: position 882,317 of record CP069419.1, on the reverse strand, counting down.
GGACGCCGCTGACCATGATTGAGGGATACGCAGAGGCCATGCGGGATATTCCGGATGAGATTACCCCGGAGAATATGCAGATCATCATCGACGAGACGGAACGGCTTTCCACCATGGTCAATGAAGTGCTGGACTTCAGCCGGCTGCGGACCGGAAGCCTGGAGCTGACCATGACCCGGTTCAACCTGACAGAACTGATCCGGAAGATTGTGGAACGGATCAGCCGCATGACCGCGGTGGAAGGGTATACCGTGACCTTTGAGGCAGCCGGGGACGCCTTTGTGAATGCAGACAGCGGACGGATCAGCCAGGTGATCTACAACCTGGCCGGAAACGCGCTGACATATACAGGCGCGGACAAGACGGTGCGGATCCGCCAGGAGCGGAAGGACGGGATGATCCGCATCACCATTGCGGACAGCGGGGAAGGAATTCCGCCTGAAGAGCTCCCCTTTATCTGGGACCGGTATTACCGCAGCCGCGAAAACCACAAGCGCGCTGTGATCGGCAGCGGACTGGGGCTGAACATCTGCCGGGGGATCCTGGAGAACCACCATGCGCCGTACGGCGCGGAAACCCCACCGGAGGGAGGAACCGTGTTCTGGTTTGCCCTGCCGGAAGACAAACAGGAAGAGGGACTGTGATTTCTCACAGTCCCTCTTCATATTTAGGTACAAAAAAGAGCGGGTGATGGGAATCGAACCCACGTGACCAGCTTGGAAGGCTGGAGCTCTACCATTGAGCTACACCCGCAAATGGAGCGGTAGACGGGACTCGGACCCGCGACATCCACCTTGGCAAGGTGGCACTCTACCAACTGAGCTACTACCGCATGCTCCTCACCGGGATAAAGGAAACCTTGTGCGGACGAAGAGACTCGAACTCTTACGCCTTGCGACACCAGATCCTAAGTCTGGCGCGTCTGCCATTCCGCCACGCCCGCGCAGCAGACCCGGCGAGCAGAAAAGTGACCCATTGGAGATTCGAACTCCAGACACCTTGATTAAAAGTCAAGTGCTCTGCCAACTGAGCTAATGGGTCAAAAAGCTGGGGTGGCAGGGCTCGAACCTACGAATGCGGGAGTCAAAGTCCCGTGCCTTACCACTTGGCTACACCCCAACGTAGGTAATCTGCCAGCATGACGCTTTATCAGGGAAAAATGGGGTGAGTAGTGGGACTCGAACCCACGGTCTCCAGAGCCACAATCTGGCGCGTTAACCAACTACGCTATACCCACCATATCTGGCGCGCCTGGAGGGATTCGAACCCCCGGCCCACGGCTTAGAAGGCCGTTGCTCTATCCGGCTGAGCTACAGGCGCAAAACCAATGGACGGCAATCCGAACTCTATGGCGCACAGCGGGCAGTGTGGTCTTTCCGCTGACAGCAACAGATTATATCATTAATGGCATGGGGTGTCAACTGATTTTTCAATGGAAAACGAGGAGTTTAAGTATGATCAGCAGCACCAGGTGGGCAGGATAAAGCCCGTAGCCAAGCCATTTCGGCAGGCGTACATCCCGACGGAAACGGCACAGGATGAACGGCAGGGACATCAGGGCATACGTTTCCATCCGCATCAGGGCACTGAGCGGCTGGGCGACCGCGGGGGGCAGGTCAGCTATGCGGAACGACCAGCCGAAGAGCCTTGAGGTGATGCTGTATCCCGTGCCCCAGTAAAGGAAGAAGGCGACCATGACCGCTGCGATGCCGGCACGGCTTCCGCGCACGGAATAAAGCAGGATCATGAATACGATTCCGCGCCAGCCGTAGTCCGTTTTCAGCACGGTGGCGAGCAGGATGGCGGCAGCCGGTGCCCAGATGAAGCTCAGGCATTTCTTTTCACGGATACCCCACAGGGCAGCCAGTCCCAGGAAAAGCGTGAGGAAAATATTGGGATCTTCATATATTTTGGAAATCACCTGCCAGAGTCCGGCCCAGGTAAAGCCGGAAGCAAGAGGGGTTGTGAATTGCAGGATCAGCTCGCCGATATGGCCGTTATCGTCCAGCGCCAGGGCATACAGCGGCTGGGAAACCGCACCGACGACCAGAATCCGCAGCAGGTATTTCAGAACACTGCGCGTACGCCAGAATCCGACGATCATGCACCATACATAGATCGGAAACGCAATCCGCCCGAGGATACGCATCTCCTGACAGTTGCTGAACAGGACTTTCCCGCTGTGGTCGATCAGCATGAAGGCCAGGGCGATCAGCTTCAGCAGGCCGGTCGCCGTATTTCCCGCGGGAATGATGGAACCGCGGGGAGAATCGTTATGCAGGTCATTGGCCCGGACGGTCATTGACAATCACAGCCTTTCGGGGTAGAATCGGATCCGGAGCGAGGTGAACAGACGATCGCGTGCCCATGCGGCATGAGGAAAGTCCGGGCACCAGAGGGCAAGGGTGCCGGCTAACGGCCGGTGGAGGCGACTCCAAGGAGAGTGCAACAGAAATAAACCGCTGCCTTCGGGCAGTAAGGATGGAAAGGCGAGGTAAGAGCTCACCCAGGAATCAGGTAACTGTTTCCTGCTGTAAACCCCACCCGGTGCAAGATGCAATGGAGGCAAGCCGGCGGCCCGCCGCGTCCTCCGCAATCGCTTGAGCCGTGCGGTAACGTACGGCCTGGATAGATGATCGTCCAATACAGAACCCGGCTTATGGTCACGCTCGCCCGTTTCCTGACAACTGCGTCTGTCCGGTATGATCCGGACAGACGTTATTATATTTTTGGAAGGAATATATGTCAATGATGCCGGGAAACAGATCCACCAGAAAGTGCAGATGCCAAGTACCTGACAGTATGGAATCCGGATGTGGATTGTGAATTGTGAGCAAAAACGGATGGATTTGCATAATTGAATGATCCGGGGCCGGGAATGAAACTGAATAAAGTTACACGTTTACGGAAATGGAAAAGCAACTGGAATACCGGGTTGTATTGTTAATGACAAACCAAACAGTACCATTTGTGCTGCAGTAACTTTTTCCTTGCATGCGATTCAAAGCGTATGGGTCTTTATGCTTTTTCGACGTAATTACATGGATCGATACATCTGAACAAAAAAATACTTGTCAAAGCTGAAAAACGCTGATAAAATGTAACTAATATATGAATTGAAATCAGTGCAGCAAGGAGGTTGTTTTGTGGCCGAGACCATTCGGATCCAGATGATGGATCATTTTCTCATCTATATCGATGAGAAAAAAACGGATCACCTGGCTGCTAAATCCAAGAAAGGCGCCGCGCTGATTCAATACCTGATCCTGAATGAGGGAGAACCGGTGCCGAACCAGCGGCTGCTGAATGCCCTGTGGGATGAGGACAAAAGCACCAATCCGGAAAACGCACTCAAGACACTTGTTTCCCGGCTGCGCGTGCTGTTGAACCAGATTGATCCGGCCTTGGGCGCGTGCATTGTTTCCGACCGCGGCGCATATCACTGGGAATGCATCGAAGGCATGACCATTGACCTGTATGAGATTGAAGCGATCTTCAACCGGCTGAGTGAGAACAACGTTCCGGTTACCGAACAGCGGACACTGTACAACCTCCTGCTGGAAAAATACCAGGGCGACCTGATGCAGCACAGCGAACAGAATGAATGGGCACTGGCCAAGGCAACCACGCTGCACAACAAATTCATCGCCGCGATCTATGCCTATATCGAACTGCTGAAAAGCAAAGCCCAGTATGCGGATATTGTCAGTGTATGCCGGCGGGCGCTGGATGTTGACTCATTTGATGACCGGCTGCATATGGAGCTGATGTCCGCCCTGATCAAGATCAACCGGACCGGTGAAGCACTGGTGCAGTACAAGCACGTGGTGCAGCTGAATTACCGGTACCTGGGTGTCCAGCCGAGCGAAGACCTCCAGGAATTCTACAAACAGATCGTTTCTGCCGGAAAGACGCTGGACTTCAACCTGGAATCTATCCGAAACGAGCTTCGTGAAAGCGGGGAACGGCGCGGCGCGTTTGTGTGTGAATATACTGTGTTCAAAGAAATATTCAACCTGCAGATGCGAAACCTGGAACGCCTCGGCGCCAGCATGTTCCTTGCGATCATCATGATATCCCCCTATAATGACAAGGAAATTGACAGCATGCGGCTGGACAATATCATGACCGGCCTGATGGAAATCCTTCGGAAGAACCTGCGCAAGGGTGATACAATTACACGGTTTGCCCCGACCATCTTTGCACTGCTGCTTCCGACGGTAAACTACAACACCGGCGGAATGGTCCTGGAACGCGTAAAGCGCGTATTTTACAGAAGCTATCCGAACAGCAATATTGTATTCAATTACCGGGTTGGACCATTGTCAACCAATGGAATGGGACCGGATGAAGAAGCACCGAAGACTGCTGAGTAAAGCAGTCTTCTTTTTGGAGGCTGAATATGGCTTTTTATGAAGACGTGACCAATGCGGCGGAATTCCTGCGCGGAAGGACTGCACACCGGCCGGAAACCTGCATTATCCTCGGCAGCGGGCTGGATGCCCTGATGGACAGGGTCCAGGATGCGGATACCATCCCCTATGCGGAGATTCCCGGATTTCCGGTGTCCAGCGTGGCCGGCCATGCGGCCCGGATGATTTTCGGAACGCTGGGCGGACGGGAAGTGGTGCTCATGTGCGGGCGGTTCCACTTCTATGAAGGACATTCCATGAAGCAGGTGACCTTTCCCCTGTTTGTGCTGCATGAGATGGGCGCCCAGGTCCTGATAGTAACCAATGCATGCGGCGGGATCAACGAAAGCTTTACACCCGGGGACCTGATGCTGATTACGGACCATATCAACCTGACGGGGAACAACCCGCTGATCGGACCGAACGATGAACGCTTCGGGCCGCGGTTCCCTGATATGACAGAGGTATACAGCCCGGACCTGCGCCGGGCGGCAAAGGAACAGGCGGAAGCACTGGAAATCCCCCTGAAGGAGGGGGTATATGCCCTGTTTCCCGGACCGATGTATGAGACCGCGGCGGAAATCCGGGCGTTCAGGACGCTGGGGGCGGATGCGATCGGCATGTCCACGGTACCGGAAGCGACCGCGGCCCGATATCTGGGAATGAAAGTGCTGGGCCTTTCCTGCATTACGAATATGGCGACCGGGATCGCAAAGAAAGCTCATTCCCATGAGGCAGTCCTGGCAAAAGCCCGGCAGAGCGGGGAACGCCTGTGCACGCTGATTGAAGCCGTTACGGGTTCCATCCGGCATGGATGAATCCCATCCAAAACGCAGAAAAACCGGGGCAGCAACTGCTGCCCCGGTTTTCCATCGGGAAAACTCCCTTGCTTCAATTATTCAGCCAGCTGAATGGAAGAAACGATCGCACCCTTGACTTCATCCCATTCCTCATCACCGTTCAGGGGAGTGAAGGCATATACGAGCACGGAAGTATCGGTAACGGGAATAATCACCATGTCGATTCCCTGCTCTTCCTGCTCGAAACCGATCGCGTAGATGCCGTTGGTGGTGAACTGCTTCGCATTTTCTTCGGTGATGCCCTGTCCGGCAACATACGCCTGCCAGCCATCAGCGACCGTCAGACCATACACGGAAATGGTGTATTCACCATCAGCTGTAGCGAAAGCAGCCACAAGACCTACCGCTTCAATCGCGGAAGTATCCTGCGCAGCCATGTTCTGCGGAACCCAGTAGATGAGCTTTCCGGACTCCTGCATATCGATCGGGTAGAAGGAACCAAGAGCCTTGGTTTCTTCGGAGACGTTGTCCCAGCTCAGTTCAAGAGTGGCGTCTTCCGCCATCGCGAAAGAGAACAGCAGGCCCAGGGCCAGGATCAGAGCAAACAGTTTCTTCATGTCTTTACCTCTTCTCTCAGGGTATGATCCCTGACATTATTTGGCTGGCGTGTTCAGACGACACAAACCTTGTCCATTATACAGAAATTCGTTGTTTTGACAAGGGGGAAAAGGGCAAAATCCAACAATTTAAATGATTTTATATGATACCGCAAATCACAGTTCAAATTCGATCATATCGCCCATGGTGCTTTCACCGAAAATATCATTGTAGATGAAGCAGAACAGCATCGGAGTTGCCTCATCTGTCTCATCGCTGAGGTCTTCATAGGTGACGGTTATGCCTTCCTGCCAGATGATCTTGTCCCCTTCAAATTCAGTCTCCTGCAGGTCTTCTTTTCCGTCTTCCTCGTAATACATGGTGTATACGGGGATGATCTCATCACCGGGCTTCAGGCGGGTGGTTTCACGGATCGGAAGGCCGTTTTCATCATAACCGGCATTCGCACCGATGATGCGTCCTTCGGTTCCGCCGGCGGGGAAGACGACCACCAGGTAGGTATAAACCCCGTTGAGCTTGACCGGGATCAGGCTCCGGCGGCTGTGATCATTGCTTGTCTGGTCGTAGAGCGGGACCGGCTGACCGCCGAAGACCGGCCAGGTACCGTCATACAGGCTGACTACCGTACCAGACTGCCAATCGACCAGGTTGTTCTGCATGAGGCCGAAATCCACATAGCATTCCATTTCCTCGTCGCTCATGTCCATGAGCAGCATGCCTTCCACATAATCCAGATAGGCCAGGTCCTCCTGCGGGAGAACCGCGGTGAAGCCCTCGTCCTCATCCGAAATGGCGTATTCCGGCGCTTCATAATCTTCCAGATAGCATTCTTCCTCATCATCCCACATCAGGAAGCTGAAGGGCCAGTAATCGCAGGAATAGAAGGTGTCATCGAATTCCATGCCGGAAGAGATCTGCCCGGCGGAGGAAGCGTTGAAGTGCCAACTTCCACCCTGCAGCTGATCCACATAGCTGTTGACAAAACCCACCCAGTTCGGGATGACCGAGGTGAGATTGAATCCGTCGCTGTATTCGCCAAAGTCATCGGCAGTGTCCTGGGGAATCAGGACAGACAGGCCGGAACAAGTGCTCAGGTTATCGGTCTGGCCGCTGTACACGACCGCCTTTGACAGGCAGCGTTTCGCTTCAGCTGCGGTATCCGCGTCAAACTGCGCGTAGGCGTCCAGCATAGCGCCGAGATCGACCATATCCCAGCTTCCGTCCGCAAAGGAACCAAAGGTATACATCCGGCTCCGGCCGCGGCGGATATCGGACAGGTGGCCGTCCGCAACCTTCCCGGCCATGACGGAGGCAAACTTTTCCATGCAGCTTTCCAGCTCGCCCACTTTGGACAGCTCGACCGCGCTGAGCGTCAGGTAGTCATCCGGATCATTATTCAGGCCCGCGTCCATAAAGCTGTCGATAATGCCCGCGCAGAGATCCGTATCCGATACGGACGGATCGTCCTTCAGCATTTCCAGCCAGCCGGTATAATACCAGCCTTCACCGGGCTCCAGCTCCTCGCTGGCGACATAATAGTCAATGCTGTGGTGGGACAGCATCGCGGCCATTTCATAGGTGGCCATCATGCATGCGTCACATCCGAAGATGTTGATATGATAATCCGGAACAGATTTCTTCAGGCTGTTCAAGACATCGTTGATTTCCACGATGGTCAGCCCGTCATCGTTGGCAGTTTCGTCAAAGCAGACGCCGCCCTCGGAACCGGCACCGTGGTCCCACAGGATCACAATCGTGCGGTCAGCCGGATATTCGGTCAGTCCGAATTCCAGAAATTCCTTCAGGCTTTCCGGGCTGCCCATGGAAGCCTGCTTCCATTGCTCCAGTTCCTCAAAATACCCGTCCCGGATTACTGCCAGGTTCCGGGTGTTGCCTTTCAGGTCTTCAAGATCCCATTCCGACGCGCCGCCGGCCAGCACCACGACATTGATCGCATCCCCGGCTTCCACTTCCGCCATCTCCACCAGGTCCATGCAGCCGGCATCCTGCAGATCCGTACCGCACATATACACCAGCAGCGTTGTGGTTTCCCCGGCCAGCGCGCAGCCGGCAGCCAGCACCATTGCCAGCATCAGAAGCAAACAGATAAGTCCCTTTTTCATATTACGTCCTCCCTCCGGATTGCAAACCAACCCATTATAACCGAAAACTGAATCTGTTCCAATACAGATAGACAAATCAGCAGAAAAAAATACAAAAGGATAAATCTGCCTTTCCTGAACCGTTTTGATTATGTTATAAGACTTCACATTTGTTTGCTGCCGGTATTATATGCGGAACAGAAAAGCCTGGTATCAAAACGAGAAGATGGCAACAATAACGGCCTGCAGGAAAACCTGCAGGCCGTTTCTGTGCCGGAGGCGGGACTCGAACCCGCACACTTTTGAGGGTAGCGGATTTTGAATCCGCCGCGTCTGCCATTTCGCCACTCCGGCAACGGAGAGGATTATAGCATAACCGGCCTGAAATGGCAAGGAAAAGGGCTGGTCGTTGCGCGGAAACGGAATGTGGCATATAATACGGACAGAGAATAACCGGCCGCGGAGTCGGCTGTATTCCGAGGAGGCAGTTTGCCGATGAAGAAGATTGTACTGACCGGCGGAGGAACCATGGGGCATGTGACGCCCCACCTGACGCTGATTCCCCGGCTGCTGGAAAAGGGATATGAAATCCACTACGTGGGCAGTGAGAACGGCATGGAAGCCGGGAAAATGGCTTCCATGGAAGGTGTGACCTACCACGCGGTAAAGAGCGGAAAACTGCGGCGGTATTTTTCCTGGCAGAATTTCACGGATCCGTTCCGGGTGGCCGCCGGGGCGTTCCAGAGCGCCCACCTGATGGGAAAGCTGAAGCCGGATGTGGTATTCTCCAAGGGCGGGTTTGTTGCGGTGCCCGTGGTGTTCGGGGCGTGGCTCCACCGGATCCCCGTGCTGTGCCATGAAAGCGACCTGACCCCCGGACTGGCGAATAAACTGTGCAAGCCGTTCGCAAAACGGATCGCGACCACTTTTCCGGAATGCGCGGAAGCCCTGGGTTCCAAAGCGGAAATGACCGGGACGCCGCTCCGGCCGGAGCTGTTCCGCGGCGATCGGGCGAAGGGACTGGAGCGAGCCGGGTTTGACGGAAGCAAGCCGGTGATGATGATGATGGGCGGATCCTCCGGCGCGCAGAGCGTGAACAAATGCCTGCGGGAAGCACTGGATGACCTGACCGGAACGTTTGATATCCTCCATGTGTGCGGCCGGGGAAACCTGGATCCGGCACTGGAAGGAAAAGCCGGATACAGCCAGGTGGAATTCCTGGACGCAGAGCTGCCGGACGCGCTGGCATGCACCGATATGGTGCTGAGCCGCGCCGGATCCAACGCGCTGTGCGAATTCCAGGCGCTGGGGCGGCCGATGCTGCTGATTCCGTATCCGAAGGGCGCCAGCCGCGGCGACCAGATCCTGAATGCGCAAAGCCTGGAAAAACGCGGTCTTTGCCACGTGCTGATGCAGGAAAACATGTCGAAGGACACGCTGGTGAAAGCAATCCTGGACACATGGGCGGACCGGGAGAAGCTGGAGGCAGCGCTGAAGAACGCGCCTCCGGCGGACGGGACTGAACGGGTGCTTGAATTAATCGAAGAGATCCAGGGCTAATGCCCCGGATCTTTTTTTAACCGGCTGAAAACGGAATATAAAAAAGTATCGGCCGGAACCGCCTGCCTTCGGGCAGGGGATTCCGGCCGAACAATCGGTTATTTGCTCCTGTGGAACAGGAGGCGTTCGTAGCGGTCCACATCACAGCGGCGAACCATGATTTCCAGTTCCTCATCACCCATGACGGTGTTGCGGCCGTTGGCATAGAGGTCATCGACCATATGGCGCATGTTGACTACGAGAGGATCGGTTTTTTCGATGGTATTGTCGCCGTTGAGGCGGAAGTAGTTGTTGATCCAGTGGGCGATGGAAGCGGTGCCGCCCCGGTTGTCCACGGCGACAGATGCCGGCCGGTTCAGGATCTTCGCGGTATCGAAGATGTTGTAGATTTCCTCATCCTTCAGCATGCCGTCGGCATGGATGCCGGCGCGCGTGACATTGAAGTGACGGCCGACAAAGGGCTGGCGGGGGCTGATCTCGATGCCGATTTCGCGCTCCATGTAATCCGCAATCTCGGTGATGGCGGTAAGGTCCATACCGGCCGTCTCGCCGCGGAGGGATTCATATTCGACTGCCATGGCTTCGAGCGGGCAGTTGCCGGTGCGTTCCCCGATGCCCAGGAGGCTGCAGTTGATGCTGGAGCACCCGTAAAGCCATGCGGTTGCCGCATTGGAAACGACCTTGTAGAAGTCGTTATGGCCGTGCCACTCGAGCTGCTCGGAAGGCACTTCCGCATAGTGGCGCAGGCCGTAGATGATGCCGGGCACGCTGCGGGGCAGGGCGGCGCCGGGATAACTGACGCCATAGCCCATGGTATCGCAGGCGCGGATCTTGATCGGAATACCACTTTCCCGCGAGAGCTTCATGAGCTCGGTGGCGAAGGGCACCACAAAACCGTAGAAATCCGCGCGGGTGATGTCCTCAAAGTGGCAGCGCGGGCGAATGCCGTAGCTGAGGGCAGACTTCACGATGCCCAGGTATTTGTCCATCGCCTGGGAACGGGTGAGGTGCATCTTGTTGAAAATGTGATAATCGCTGCAGGAAACCAGCACGCCGGTTTCCTCCACATTCGCGTTCTTGACGAGCTCGAAGTCCTTTTCATTGGCGCGAATCCAGGTGGTGATCTCCGGGAAGGGGAGGCCGGCATCCTGGCAGAGGCGCAGGGCCTTCTGGTCGTTTTCCGTATAAAGGAAGAACTCGCTCTGGCGGACCATGCCGTTGGGGCCGCCCAGGCGGCTCATGAGCTTGAAAAGGTGAAGGATCTGTTCCGGTGTGAAGGGGGAGACGGACTGCTGGCCATCCCGGAAAGTGGTATCCGTCATCCAGATCTCATCGGGCATCTGCATGGGCACATGGCGCATGTTGAAAGCAACCTTCGGGACATGCTCGTAGTCATAGATCTCCCGGTAAAGGTTCGGCTCCGCGACATCCTGCAGGTCGTAATGGTATTTGGCCTGCATAAGCAGGTTGGTGGTCTGGTCAAACTTCAGCATTTGTTTTCTCCTGACTGCGCGTGGTTACTTCAGTTCATCGATGAAGGCGGCGACCCGGTCAAGGCCTTCGTTGATCTTTTCGGTGGAAATCGCATAGGACAGGCGGCAGAAGCCTTCCGCCTCAAAGGCGATACCGGGGACAACGGCGACATGTTTTTCCGCGAGAAGCATTTCCGCAAAATCCATGGAATCTTCCAGGACACGGCCGTGATAGGTGCGGCCGATCAGATTGCGGATGTTCATCATCACGTAGAAGGCGCCCTCCGGCTTCAGGCAGCTGATGCCCTCAATGCCGTTGATGCGGTCCACCATGACGTTGCGCCGGATTTCGAACTGCTGGCGCATTTCCTCCACGCAGGTCTGGTCTCCATCGAGGGCAACAGCGGCTGCGTGCTGGGCGATGGAGTTGGCGTTGCTGGTTGCCTGGGACTGGAAGGCGCTCATGGCGGCGATTTCCTGCCGGGGAGCGGCGCAGTAACCGATTCGCCAGCCGGTCATTGCGTAGGCCTTGGAAACGCCGTTGACGATGAACGTCTGCGCCTTGATCTGTTCGCCGAGCTGGGCGATGGACAGGTGCTGGCGTCCGTCATAGAGCAGTTTCTCATATATCTCGTCGGAGACGATGTAGAACGGATGCGTGACAGCGAGGTTGCCCACATACTCCAGCTGCTCCCGGGTCCAGACAGAACCGTTCGGGTTGGAGGGAGAGGTGATGATGATCGCCTTTGTCCGGCGGGAAACCTTGGACGCGATATCCCTGTTGCTGGGGATAAAACGGTTCTCTTCATTGGTGGGGATGAAGACCGGAACACCACCGGCCATGCGGACAAGCTCCGGATAGGAAACCCAGCAGGGCGTCGGGATCAGGACTTCATCACCGGGGTCGAGAATCGTCTGGAAAATCGTGAAAAGGGAATGTTTGGCGCCATTGGAGACCAGGATCTCCTGCGGAGAGTAGGTGAGCCCGTGGTCCCGCTCCATTTTCCGGGTGATGGCCATGCGCAGTTCCATGGTACCGGGAACCGGCGTATAACGGGTCATGCCCAGGTCCAGCGCTTCCTTCGCAGCCTCGCAGATGTGCGGGGGTGTAGGGAAGTCCGGCTCGCCGGCGCCGAAGCCGATCACGTTGAGGCCGGAAGCTTTCATTTCCTTGGCCCGGGAATCGATCTGCAGCGTCAGGGAGGGAGCGATGTTGAGACAGCGATGGGAAATCGTCAGCGCCATGGGGAAGTACCTCCATTCCTATACAAAGCGTGCCTGAAAAAGCACGAGGGTATTATAATGGGAATTCCGGGGTAAAACAAGGCAAATACATTAAAAGACCCAAATTAATCAAAACATGCGCAATAACGAAAAAACCGGAGGGACATCATCCGATGTCCCTCCGGTCTGAGAGTCTGAATTGCTCAGTTCAGGCCTCCGAGGTTTTCCTTTACGCCGGCGGCTTCGACCCATTCGGCAACGGTGGTGTCGTAAACCTGGTCCTGCGCGGAGGACAGAAGCGCGTCATGGATGGAATCCTTGACGGAATCCAGCGCAATGGCGCCTTCCGGTACATCGGATTCATACTTGATGATATAGTAGCCATAGGCATCGCTCGCGACTTTGCCGGAGACATCGCCGACCTTTTCCAGGGCCAGGGCGGCATCCACAAAGGCGGCGTCAAAGTTGGTCATTCCGGCAGCCACTGCGTAGCCGCGCTCGGCATTGGGGGCACCGGACTTCATGCCGGGATCTTCGTTTTTCTCCTCAGCCAGCTTGGCCCAGTCTTCTCCGTTGGCCAGGGCTTCCACCACGGCGTCCGCATCCGCGTCGATATTGGTGTAGGCGGCCTTCTTCGCGGCATCCAGTTCCGCCTGGGCGGCTTCGAGCTCCGCTTTTGCGGTTTCAAGGCTGGTCTTTGCAGCTTCTTTGGCTTCCGTATCGGCCGCTTCATCATCCACGACCAGCTGGGCCGCTTCGATACTGCCGTTGGCGGAGGTTACTTTGGCCTGGGCATCGGAAATGGCTTTGCTGTCCTCGTCCTTGAACTTGATGAGGATCTGCTTCACACGGCGTACACCGGCAGGCGTCCAGTACAGGGTGGTGGAGCCGTTTGCGGCGGTGGCGTAGGAACCGGCATTTTCCGCGTACTTTTCCTGGTCCGCCGCAACTTTGCTGTCGAAATCCGCCTTGACTTCGTCATCTGTGACGGTGACATCCTTGCAGATGTAATCCTTGATCTTGGTATCCTTGATTTCAGCGGAGATCAGCTCGGTGTAATATTCCGTTGTCCGGCCGAGTTCATCCATCTTTGCGGTGATGGCTTCTTCCAGCGCATCGCCCTCGAGCTCGGTATCGGCAAAAAGCTCGGCCTTCACTTGCGCACGGTCACTACTGACCCGCTTGTCGAGTTCTTCCTGCAGTTTGGCATTTTCTTCGTCGGTCAGCGTATCCAGGCCGAGTTCCTTTGCCTTGGCACGGAGAACCATGTCGTTCTTCAGGGCGGTCACCGCGTATTCCTGCGCCGCGGCAATCGTGTCCGGATTGCTGATATCAAACCCGAGCTGGGCGGGATCGATACCGTAGGACGCATACATATAATACTGATTGAGCAGCACGTTATCCCGGGTGTTGATTACATCCTTCCGGGTGATTACTTCGTCGCCCAGGGTCAGGATCGGGGTGGCGTCTTCAACCGCCTGATCCTTTACAATGATGGTCGAACATCCGGAAAGAACCAGGACCATTGCAAGCAGCACAGCCAGCAGGGTTTTTTTACGCATGGGGGACATCTCCAATCATACAGTATTCAGATCCGTAACTTCCGGTATTATAACAAATCCGGAAGGGAAGGGCAAGGGAAAATCACTGTACCAGGGTCATCAGGGTCATCAGCTGGTTCACTTCATCGGGCATCGCGGCGGAAATCCGCTGGAAGATGCGCAGGACGCCGGAAGCGATTTCCATGGACAGTTTCTTGCCCTCCTCGGTGCGGCCGGAGTTGTTCAGGTCGCTGATGGTGATCACCCGCTGGTTTTCCCCGTCAAAGTCGAGGGTGATCTTTTCGCCTTTTCCGATGGTGTAATCCGCGGCAAACAGCTCACTGCCGGAAGCGCTCACTGAAATGGTACCTTTTCCTTCGCCGGTTTTTTCCGTGGTGCCGGCAGCTTTCAGGCCGATGACCATCCGTTCGCCGGAACCGCTTCTGCCGGCAGGCGCATCGATGGACGCGGCCAGGTCGTAATTATAACCGCGGTTGTTCGCCGTCAGGTCGAACTGCGTGTTCGCTTCGCCGGAAATGGTGCCGTGTCCTGCAATGACGGTGCCGACCATTCCGCAGTCAATATGCCCGGAAGCATCCCTGTCAGCTAGGTCGGCTGCACAGTATATGTCATTGCCGGCTTCACTGATATACAGGGTCATTTCAGGGAATTTCTCATCGGGAGTGGCGGAAACCTGTTCGATGTATTTGCCGATTGTTTCGCCGGGGTTTTCAAGACCTGCTTTTTTGTAATAGGAAGCCAGCTTTTCAGCCTGGAGCATATCCCGGTAGTCGCTGAGGACCAGGGTCAGCAGTTCCTTCAGCGTGAGGCTGACCGGACGGCGGGAAGTGAAGGTTTTGCCTTCGAACTCCCAGGAGCCTTTTTCCTCATCACCGCACTTTTCCTTCAGGTGGGCCCGCAAGTCCCTGCTGAACTGGTCCTGTGCTTCCCGGAAGAGCTGTATATCCTCGGCGGCGGCGGACGGGAAAGAAGGCATTTCACCGGTATAATTCATGTCTTCCTTTGTCATGAGGATCACGGAATCCTCCGGGAAGAAATCGGTTTTCATGCGCATGGCATCGTCCGTCAGTTTCATGGCAACATAGAGGATATCCTGGTCCTTCAGCCGCAGATCCATCCGGCCGGCGTTATCGTCCACGGTGATCCCGATGGTTGCGTTGTTGACCAGGGCGGTGACGGCATTGAAGGTTTTGCGGAAGGATTCGTCTGCAAGATCCGCGTTCTGCGGAAGCAGGTCATTGATTCCCTGCTCGTTCAGCCTCATGGAGACTGTCACGTTTACCGGAGGTGTCAGCGCGGCAGGCCCGTTATCGCGGCGGTTGAGATTTCCGGCAATAATCGCCGCAACGGCGATGACCACGATCAGCGCAAAGGCGATCAGCAGTTTTCCACGGTTGCTCAGGTTCTTCATGGCATTTCCTCCCTTATGGTCCGGTGGTACTTACTTATTGTGATAGGACATGACATCGCCGGGAGAGGAATCCTGATGCTCCTGGTTGATGGCTTCCAGGTCCGCCTTCCGGGGTGTGGGCATGCAGTAGGGGCAGATGGTCAGCTTTGAATAAGGGGATTCATCCAGTTCGCCGTAGGTGAACTGCGTGAGCGGCAGGAATTTCTTTTTTACGCTGGCACAGTCGGCCACCGAATGATACATACTTCCGCCGTTGGGGTTGTAGTACAGCGGGGTATCATCATCCGGAATCATGACCTCACGGCCTTCATAATCCTCCCAGATGACCATTTTGACACAGTTGGTATCCTTCCGCTTTTTGATGAGGTCCGCGAGGATCTTCATGCTGTATCCGTCGGCGTTTTTGTTCTTCTGGGTACGGATGCATCCGTGGCTGGCACGGGAGCCCAGCTTCGGCTCATAGGGCTTGTAGTTTTTGGTGCCGTCGGCATTTGTGATGTACGGAACCTCATGCAGGTAATCGGCGGCGTTGAACTTCAGCGCATAGTCGCAGTGCATGTTCCCGTCAATGAGGGCGCCGGTTTTGGTGTAGATGATCAGGTATTCGCCGGAACGGGTTTCGTTGTAGGGCTGTTTGCTGTTGTACAGGCCGGTGGAAACGGCCAAGGAAGTCTCCAGATGTCCGTCTTTGAACAGGTACAGGCGCTGGGTCAGCTTGTCAATGATGATGCCGTAGTTCTGGTTGACTTTGACCTGCTTGAGCTTTTTGGTCTGGATATATCCGGTGACAAAGGCGTTGAAGTTTTTCACCTTGCTGTCGTGGAAACTGGTGGAGTAGGTTTCCACCAGGGACCAGCCGTTGTCATACTGTTCCAGGACGTGAAGCGCCTGGCTCTGCCCGGTGACCATGCCGATGGCTTCTCCGGATTCATCCGGCTCGGCATACAGGACAGTCTGTTTGTTCATGTTGATGTCCAAAACGGTGACCGGCGCGGTGAGCATACCCCAGACAGCCTCTTCATCATCGAGGTTCATGGGGGTGCACCAGTAGCAGTTTTCGTGGCTCGGGCGGTATTCGCTGCGGTAAGCCGGGGTGATATCCGACGGGGCGGGTTTTACCCCCAGCAGGAAGTCATCACTGCCGGCCAGGCCGGTGACGGGGCAGAGCAGGATGATCAGCAGTAACAGGGCAAATGGTCTGCGCATAGCAGCCTCCTTTAATTGATACATATCCTAATTATTTTATCATATATGGGGAAGAATGGCAATGAAAGGGACACGCATAAGGCCACCGGCGGAAGTATCTTGACAATATGGAAGCAAAAGGATAGACTATCGTTCCAACACGGAAGGAGACAATATGGCTCGTGAACTGAAACTGGCATTCCATTATGTCGGGAAATACTGGTGGCGGTATATCCTCGGTCTGGCGGCGCTTTTCCTGGTGGACCAGGTAAACGCCAATGTTCCTCTCCTGAGCGGGGAACTGACGGACGGGCTGACCGCCGGAACCCTTGACATGGGCGGCGTATGGGGCATTGCCATACGCCTGCTTGGCATGGGCGCAGCGATTAACATCGGGCGTTTTTTGTGGCGCTTTTTCCTGTTCGGAAGTGCCCGGATGACTGAGCGGGACCTGCGGGGCCGGCTGTTCAGCCACCTGGAAAACATGTCCATGTCCTGGTACAACGAGCATAAGACCGGCGACCTGATGGCCCGGTTTACGAACGACCTGGGCGCGATCCGCGGGCTGCTGGGCGGGACGATGGTTACAACCTTTGACGCGACCGTGATGCTCATACTGGTGCTGATGAACATGATCCGGTTTGTGAGTATCAAGCTGACACTGGTGGCAGTGATTCCGCTGATTGTGATCATCTTCGGGAATATATGGTTCGGAAAACAGATGCACCGGCGGTTCCTGGCCCGGCAGGAAGCATTTTCCGGCCTGACGGACCAGGTGCAGGAAGCGATCTCCGGTATTCGGGTGATCAAGGGATTTGTACAGGAACGGAAGGAACTTGCCGCTTTTGCCAAAGCCAACGACAACAGCCGGGAGAAAAACCTGAATGTGGTCAGGCTGATGGCGCTGGTCCTGCCGCTGCTGGACCTGATTGTCGGGATTTCCCTGCTGCTGACGCTGGTGTATGGCGGGCGGCTGGCCATATTCGGCGAGATTACCATCGGGCAGTTTGTGGCGTTCAACAGCTATGTCACCATGCTGATCTGGCCGATGATCGCCGTGGGAGAAAGCATTTCCGGCCTGAGCCAGGGACTGGCATCCCTGCGGCGGATCAGCTCCATCCTGGATGAAAAGCCGGAGATCGTGGATGAGGGAGACCCCGCGGTCACATCCCTGAAGGGCGACATTGAATTCCGGGATCTGACCTTCCGGTATCCCGGCGCGCCGGAGGATCATCCGGCGCTGGAGCATGTATCGGTGCATGTTCCCGCCGGGGAAACACTGGCCGTGATCGGCCGGACCGGATGCGGAAAAACCACAATGATGAACCTGCTGGAGCGGCTGTGGGATACCGAAGATCCGGACATGATCCGGGTGGACGGACATCCGCTGCGGAAAATTCCGCTGCAGGTGCTGCACCGGGACATTGCCTATGTACCGCAGGATTCCTTCCTGTTCAGCGATACAATCCATAACAATATCGCTTTCGGCGTGGAAGCCGCCACCGAAGCGGAGACAATGGAAGCCGCGAAGGCTGCGGACGTCCATGAGAATATCATGGAGTTTCCGGACAAGTACCAGACCCTGCTCGGCGAGCGCGGCGTGACGGTGTCCGGCGGCCAGAAGCAGCGGATTTCGATTGCGCGGGCGCTGATGAAGAACGCACCTGTCCTGATCCTGGATGATTCGCTGAGCGCCGTGGATACGGATACGGAAGAACGGATCCTGACCCGGCTGAAGGAAGCACGCCGGGGAAAGACAACCCTGATTATCGCCCACCGGATTTCCACGATCCAGCACGCGGACCATATCCTGGTGCTGGAGGACGGGAAACCGGCGGAATATGGCACGCACGACGAACTGATGGCGCGCGGCGGGCTGTACCGGTCCATCTATGACAAGCAGCAGCTGGAGAAACAGCTGCAGGAAGACCATCCGGACCTCCCGGAAGTGGAAACGGCGGGAGGTGAGACGGTATGAGTACGGAAAAGCGTTCCCTGAAGGAACGGTTTGCCTCACTGCTGCGGGTGAATGACGAGGAACAGCAGGATATCCACTATGAAGGCAACCCCATGAAACGGCTGCTGAAGTATCTGAAGCCGTACCGACGGACCTTTGTCATCTGCCTGGTGCTGGTGCTGGCACTGACGGGCCTTGAGCTGGTCAAGCCGATCATTATCGGCGACGCCATTGACCGCTATATCACCGGGGAAAAGAGCGAAGTTCTCCTGGTGGAAGGCCGGGAACAGTGGGAAGCCGGGGAACAGGCGGAGGAACGCTACAGCGGTGTGCTGAAAGCGGGTGCGCTGTACCTGGGCGTTGTGCTGCTCCTGTTTGCGTTCACCCGGATCCAGACACTGATGCTGCAGAAAATGGGGCAGGATATCATCTACGACATCCGGAATGAACTGTTCACCCATGTGGAGAAGCTGACCATGCGGTTTTTCGACACCACACCGGTCGGAAAGATCGTGACCCGGCTGACCAATGACGTGGAAGCGATCAACGAGGTGTTCTCGAACATCCTGGTGAAACTTTTCCGGAACGTGGTGAAGATGATCGGCCTGGCCGTGATCATGATTGCGATGAACCCGCGCATGGCACTGTACAGCTTTGTGCTGGTACCGGTGGTGGCGGTGATGACGCTGGTATTCCGGCTGATCAGCCGGCGGACCTACCGCCTGATGCGCACCCGGCTGGCGGCACTGAACACCTTCCTGTCCGAGCACCTGAGCGGAATGAAGATTATCCGTGTCTTCGGCCGGGAGGAACGCAAATACCGTGAGTTTGAAGAGAAGAATGACAGCCTTTACAAGGCCAGCTTCCGCGAGATGATGGTGTTTGCAGTATTCCGCCCGGGCATTATCCTGCTGAGTGTGATCGCCCTGATGATCATCATGGTGACCGGCGGGGCGGAGGTGCTCGGCGGGACCATTACCATTGGTACGCTATACATCTTCCTGCAGTATATCAACTCTTTCTACCAGCCAATCCAGGAACTGGCGGAGCAGTTTACAAGCCTGCAGAGCGCAATCTCCGCTTCCGAGAAAATCTTTACCTTGCTGGATACCAAACCGGCTATTGCGGAAGAAGATCATCCGGTGATCCTTCCGGAGATTCGGGGAAAGATCACCTTCGACCATGTGTGGTTCTCCTACAGCGGAAAGGAAGACGACTGGGTACTGAAGGACGTCAGCTTCACGATTGAACCCGGCCAGTCCGTCGCGTTTGTCGGCGCAACCGGCGCGGGAAAAAGCTCCATCCTGAACCTGATCGGCCGGTATTATGATATCCAGAAAGGCACCATCCGGATCGACGACACGGACATCCGGAAGATGAGCCGGGAACAGATCCGCCGGGCGGTCGGCCAGGTACAGCAGGATGTATTCCTGTTTACCGGGGATATCGCTTCGAATATCCGCCTGCGGGATGAAACCATATCGGATGAGGCAATCCGGGAAGCAGCGAAGGAAGTCAATGCCGCCCGGTTTATCGACCGCCTGCCGGACGGATATGCCACCCGGGTGACCGAGCGCGGCGCGACCTATTCTGCCGGGCAGCGACAGCTGCTTTCCTTTGCCCGGACGCTGGCCTATGACCCGGCAATCCTGATTCTGGATGAGGCCACCGCGAACATCGACACGGAAACGGAGCAGTGGATCCAGGAGGCGGTGACCCGCCTGATGAAGGGGCGCACCAGCATCATGGTGGCGCACCGGCTTTCCACCATCCAGCACTGCGACCGGATTATCGTGATGCACCACGGACGGATCCGCGAGACCGGCACCCATCAGGAGCTGCTGGCCCTGGATGGAATCTACAAGAAGCTGTACCAGCTGCAGCTGTCATAAAAAAAGAGGATGCCCGGAGGCAGATGCCTCCGGGCAGTTTTCATTTCCGGGAATCAGAAACCGATGATCAGGCCGTGGCGCTCGGCGTAGAAGCTGTCGAGCCCGCGGGTGGCCATGATGGCGACGCGGATGCCTTCAAAGCGTTCCTCCAGCGCCTTCTTGAGGAGCTGGGCGCTTTCGCTGTTCATGCAGTGGCTGATGAGGATTTCCTTGCCGGCCAGACCAATGCGGGCAATCTCATCCACCAGGAAGCGGACCATGGACTTTTCGCCCCGGGCTTTGCCGCGGATGACGATTTCACCTTCATCGGAGCCGATGCCGATGCCCCAGAAGCCGAGGTGGCCGGCGATAAAGCCGATGAGACGGCTGACACGGCCGGATTTGATCAGGTTATGATAGGAGGACAGGGCAAAAATCGTATGGATCTTCGCGGCTGCCTGGTTCAGGGCGGATTCGATCTCCGCGAAGGGAGTGCCGGCGAGGATCAGATCCCGGGCTTTCAGGATCAGCATTGCCTCTTCGGGACCGGTGGCCTTGCTGTCAATGACGGCGATCTGCTTGTCCGGTTCTTCCTCCAGAATCATATCCCGGGCGATGCAGGCGCTGTTGTAGGTGCCCGAGAGGGCACTGGAAATCGTGAACGCGATGACGGGACCGGGAGCGCGGAACTTTTCGCCGAATTCCTCCGGGGAGGGGCAGGAGGTCTGCGCCTGTTCGGCATGGTTTTCATTCGCCGTCAGCATTTCATCGATATTGATGTTTTCGTCATCCATGTATTCCTTGCCGCCGATGCGGATGGAGAAGGGAATGGTGGCAAAATCGAAGACGCCTTCGCCGCCCTCAACCGTGTAGAGATCACTGCTGGTATCACTGACCAGGTGCCACATGAACAATCACCTCCGTATGCCGCGTATTTTACATGTTTTTGACGGATATTGCAAATGGTGAACAGCCCGGAGATTCCTCCGGGCTGTATGTTTTCCGTATTTTTCCGGATGCCGGGCTCAGCGGCACCGGGAGACAAAGTCGACCGGGATGATGACCTGCTGCGGTGGAAGCGACGGGTCATGGATCCGGTTGCGGATAAGCTCGATCGCGATGCGCGCTTCATCTTGCAGGTGGCAGTCCACGGAGCAGATCGGCTTTGTGAAGTTGATGTATCCGAGGATATTGTCAAAGCCGATGACGTGCAGGTCGTCCGGCACGCGGAAGCCATTGTTTTCCAGCAAGGTAATGGTGCCCCAGGCTTCCACATCACAGAAGGAGAACAGCCCGTTGAATCCGGCGGCGATCCAGGCTTTCAGCTGAGCGAGAATTTCATCCGGATCCTGCAGGCAGGCATAGCCGATATCCTCCTCCGGAATGCCGGCATCCAGGCAGGCCTGCCGGAAGCCCGTGAAGCGCTTGCGGGAGGAGAAGACCACCTGGCGGTGGGACAGCATGGCCACTTTGCGGTGACCGGTTTCGATCAGGTGGCGGGCAGCCAGGTAGCCGCCTTCCTCATCGTTACAGTAGACACAGTCGTCCCGGGATCCTTCCTGGAAACGGCTGAGGAGGACAAAGGGGATATGGGATTCCCGCAGGAGGGACAGAGCGGGGGATTCAAAGGAACATGGGGTGATGAGAATGCCGTCCACCTGGCGGGAAAGGGCCATCTGCACCGCTTTCAGCTCAGCTTCCGGATCATCCTGCGAGCAGAGAATAAAGAGCGTGTAGCCGTACTGAACCGCTTCCCGCTGGATCAGGTCCATCAGGATGGCATAGAACGGGTTCATCATGGACCCGGCGATCATCGCCAGCGTTTTTGTCCGCCCGGAACGAAGGGAACTGGCCAGGTAATTGCGGACATAGCCCATCTCCCGGGCGACCCGTTGGATATAGGCGCAGGTTTCACGGGAAATGTCATCCTTGTCCTTGAGAGCGCGGGAAACGGTGTTGATCGTATACCCGGTGGCCTTCGCGATATCCTGCAGGGTGACCGGTCTGTTCGGATCCTTGCCCAAGTTCAGGCACCTCCTGACGGCCGGGCCCGGCGAAGCATGACCGCCAGGTAAACGGCGGCGCAGATTCCGGTGAGCCCGAGCGAAATGAATACGATGGAAGTAAAGGCAATATGCCAGATGTTGACGGTGAAGACGGAAACCAGCAGCAGAACCGCCATCCACCAGGCGAAGATTCCGGCGGTGACTACCAGGAACTGCAGTACGCGCCCGAGAACGGAGCGCACCTTATTCGTCATACTTTACACCCCAGATGCTCTCGTTGTTCCCGACAGCAGAGAAAACGGAAACTTCGGTTCCGGCGTCATCCTGCATGCGGGCCAGGATGCCGCTGTACTCGGTACCGCCGAGGGACAGGCGGAGGAACGCAGAGCCATCCTCCACATGCCAGGTACCGGACAGGGTTTCCCCGCCGACGGTTCCGTCCCCGCGGAGGTACAGGATGAAGGGTTCAGCAATTTTATCGCTGATATACGTCCCCTGGTTGATAACATAATAGCGGCCGGGGACGGAAGCGGGGTCCACGGTATCGGGCAGGTCTTCCTTCCGGGTGGCATAGGGAAGGGGGCACGGCCAGCCTTCCGCGTTGAGCCCGTACTGCTTGACCATGGGAAGGTGGCCTTCCGAACCGTTGGCAAAACGGGTGTGATAGCAGATGTACCGCTTGCCGTCTGCATCGATCAGGGCGCTGTTATGACCGGTAGCCATGTAGGCGGTACGTACGGAGGGCAGGATGTAGTTACCGGAAAGCTTGAGCCCGAAGGGAGCGTGGGCGGATTTGCCGGGACGGGTGCCGTTCATATCCTCATATTCCCCGTCCGGCGTACGGGAACGGAAGACCCGGATCTGGTAACCGCCGTGCGCCTGGAGCTCGCCATAGGAGACAAAGAGATAATACCACCCGGCGGCCTCGTCGTAAAGGATGTACGGCCCCTCGATGGAGTGGTGCCCGCCGCCGAGCAGGCGTTTGCCGAAATAAGGGTCGATGCCGGCTGCGTCATCTGCTTCCGGATGGATGGCATACCCTGTGGCCGGATCGATTTCCAGAATGAAAATGCCGCCGGACCATGAACCATAGACCATCCACATGCGGCCGTCCGCGTCGTAAAAGACGGACGGATCGATGGCGTTGGGCCATTCCCGGAAATTGTAGCCGCCGGCCAGGGTGAGGTAGCGGGATTTGATCCAGTCCTCCCCGACGACCTGCGCCGCGTCCGTCTGCGCGGCAATCCGCTTGTCAAACCCGGAGCAGACGATGCGGCCCTGCCAGGTGTAGGGCCCCTCAACGGAATCAGAGATGCCGAAGCATATATTGGAAGCGTTCCAGGTGGAAGAGGTGCAGTAGTACATGACGTACTTGCCCATGGTTTTGTTGTATATGACATCCGGCGCCCAGACGTGATGCCTCCTGTCATCGGTGGGAATCAGGCTGGACGGACCGCCGGCATAATCGAACACATGGCTGTCCTCAGCGAAAATATCCCCCCAGACACGGTTGCCGGAATAATAGCCGGTGGCCACCACTGTCCAGGAACGGAGATTTTCGGAGCGGGCGGCCGCCATGTGGGAACCGAAAATGTAGTATGCCCCGTCCGCTGCAATAATGGACGGATCATGCACGGCGGTGCGGGCGTTGACCGCGCCGAGGGCAATCCCTTCCACAGAAGGGGAGTAATCCTCTTCCGCACCTGCGGAAAAAACGGGGAGCAGCATGAAGAAAACCAAAAAGAGGGAAAGCAATCTCATTTCAATCATCCTCCAGGAATGATGACCGGCAGGCGGGAAACCGACAAAATGCATGAAACCGTTGAATATCAAGGGCTTCATCGGAACCGGACAAAAAATTTCTGAAAACGGTTGACTTTTTTCTGACGGCATTATATCATGTGGACAACAAAAGTACAATAGTAATTTACCCAAAAACATTAACGATCATGTTAACGATAATGTTAACAAAGCGACTGACAGACGGAAGACCGTTCAGGCACGGGGGAGAAACACATGGCAGGCGTGAAGAACACGGGACGAAGGGCGGCAGGATGGATTGCGGCGATCTGCATCGCATTTTCCGGATGCGCGGCAGCTGCCGGGGAAACGACCGGCGGGGAGATCTTTGTCAGCGAGCGGATTTCCCATAATTACACGAAGGTATCCGCCGGTTATACGCTGCCCGTTTACACCGGGGACGATATTCCGCTGGCAGTGGATGAATCCGTGACCGACGCGGGCGGAGCCGAATGGACCGATGAGATGATGGGATATGCGGGCGCCGCGAAGGTGCTGCGCGTCCGGTACGGCAATACGGTTGTCCTGAACGCCGATATTCCCGCCGACGGACAGTATGCCGTACGCCTGGACTATTATTCCTACAATCCCGGCGCCGAGGAAAACCAGCAGACCGTGCTGCCTGACCGGATTGCCCTGGGCGTGGACGGAAGCTTTCCTTTTTATGAATGCAGGAGCCTGAAGTTTGAATCAACCTGGAACCGTACGGCGACCTCCTCCTACGACCGTTACGGCGACGAAATGGTGGCCCTTCCGACAAAGCAGGCGGAGTGGAACACCAAATACCTCACAGACGGAACCGGAAGGCGGTCAGCCCCGCTGCTGCTGGAGCTGGCCGCCGGTTCCCATGAGCTGGCGCTGACGGTGACGGAGGGAGCTTTCCTGCTGGGAAACATCACATTCTGTGCCGCACCGGAAATCCCGGAAGCCGAAGCGCCGCACACGGCGGAAGGAAATGCCCTGGTGACGCTGCAGGGGGAGGAATTCCTCAGCGCGAACAGCTCCTCCATCCACGGCGTGATGGAATATGATGCGGCGATCGAACCCTATGAGGTCGAGCATACCCGCCTGAACACGATTGACTCGGATTCCTTCAAAAACGCGGGGGACCGGGTGACCTGGCAGGCGGAAATCCCGGAAGACGGATGGTATTACATTGCGCTGAACTACCGGCAGAGCGACAAGACGGACTTCCCGGTGTTCGCGGATATCTTCGTGGACGGGGAGATTCCTTCCCGGGCCTTCGGCGATTATCCGCTGGTATACGGCGCGTCCTGGCAGCGGCATACCCTGCAGAACGCGGACGGGGAGAAGCTGAGCGTTTACCTGACAAAAGGAACCCACGAACTGAGCCTGCGGATTTCCATCGCACCGCTGCGGGAAGCGATGGAAGCGCTGGATGAAATCATGTACGGCGTGAACGACCTGGCGCTGGAGATCACGAAGGTGGCCGGGACCAACGCAGACAAGTACCGCGACCTGAAGCTGAGCCGGTATATCCCGAACCTGACGGAAACCCTGCGCGGCTACGCCGCGAGGCTGCGGGAGCTGGAGAACGGATACCGGATTTACAGCCCGGGCGGGAAGAATGTGGCGGCGATGGCTTCCATGCTGATTGCCGCCCGCCAGCTGGAAAGCCTGGCGGAAAGCCCGGATGAGATTCCATACCGGATCGGGGAGCTGAGCTCCTCGAGCAACTCCGCCAACCAGTACCTGGCGAACACGGTGGACAGCCTGCTGCGGAACAACCTGGCGATTGACCGGATCTGGCTGTACCAGGAGGGCGCCTCCCTGCCGGAGGCAGCGGGATTCGGCGCTTCCTTCTCCAAGAACTTTGAGCGGTTCTCCTCCTCCTTTACCAGCAGCCGGTATTCCATCGCCAATACCGATCCGGAACACCTGCAGGTGTGGGTGAACCGGTCCAACCAGTATGTGCAGATTATGCAGAAGCTGATTGACGAGCGGTTTACGCCGGAAACCGGCATCCAGGTGGACCTGTCGGTGATGCCGGACCAGTACAAGCTGGTGCTGGCGCGGTCTTCCGGCAGCGCGCCGGATGTGGCGACGGGCATCAACTACACGATCCCGTATGAACTGGCCATCCGGGGAGCGCTGAAGGACATGACGTCCTTTGAGGGCTTCCGGGAAACGGCCTCCGTATACGAGCCCGGGTTCTTCCTGACCGGAACCATCGGGGACGAAGTGTTCTCCATGCCGGAGACGATGAACTTCTGGGTGCTGTTCTACCGGACGGACGTGATGGAAAAGCTGAACCTGCCGGTGCCGGACACGATGGACGACGTAATCGATCTGCTGCCGGAACTGCAGATGCGCGGACTGAACTTCTACTACGCGACGGCGGGCATGATCTCCATGCGGAACTTCCAAGGGACAACGCCCCTGCTGGTGCAGAACAGCGGCGCCCTGTACTACGGCACGGCCGACCAGGGAACCGCGCTGGGCAGCCGGGAATCCGTGAAGGGCTTCACGACGCTGACCGACCTGTTTACGATCTACAACATGCCGGTAAGCGTGGACAACTTCTACCAGCATTTCCGGAACGGGGACATGCCGATCGGCATTGCGGACTTTTTCACCTACAACCTGATCCGGAACGCGGCGCCGGAGCTGGATTCCAGCTGGGCGATCTCCCTGATTCCGGGTACGGTGCAGGAAGACGGGAGCATCGCGCGGACGACCTGCGGATGCGCTGAGAGCACCGTGATATTCAAAAGCACGGAGGAGCGGGAACAGAAGGCATGGGAATTCATCCGCTGGTGGTCCACCACGGAAATCCAGGCACTGTTCGGCCGGATGGTGCAGAGCATCTACGGCGATGAATACATCTGGCCGACGGCCAACCTGGAGGCGTTTGACCTGCTGCCCTGGGACACCGAGGACAAGATGGTGGTGCGGCAGTTTGCCGAAAATGTGGTGGACGTGGCCCGGGTTCCCGGAACCTACATGCTGGAGCGGGAAATGAGCAACGCCTTCAACGATATTGTGGTGAACGGCGAGAACGAGCAGACGCGGATTGACCGGGCCGTGAAGACGATCAACCGGGAAATCAAGCGGAAGCTGGAAGAATTCGGATATGTGGACGCGGAAGGAAACGTGATGAAGGAGTACCGGATTCCGACGATGGAATCGGTACGTGAAATCCTGGGACGATAAGAGAGGATAAGGCAGTATGGCAGAGCTGACCAGCAGGCGGAAAGCCGTAGGACGGAGGGAGCGCAACAACCTGAGCGGGCTCCTGTTTGCCGCGCCCTACGCGCTGATTTTCCTGGTTTTCATTCTGATCCCGGTCATCCTGGCCGTGGTGCTTTCCTTTACGAACTTCAACGCGATCGAATGGCCGCGGTGGGTCGGATTCCTGAACTACATTACCCTGCTGACCAGCGACGAGGTGTTCATGCAGTTCGTGCTGCCGAACACCGTGCTGTACGCGGTGGTGGTCGGTATCGGCGGATACATCCTGAGCTTCCTGCTGGCGTGGATGCTGTGCAACCTGACCCGCGGGGTGCGGACGGTGCTGGCACTGATTATCTACTCCCCGTCGCTGACGGCCGGCGTTGCAATGACCGTGCTGTGGAAGGTGATTTTCTCCGGCGACCAGACCGGACTGCTGAACAGCTGGCTGATGAGCCTGGGGATTATTGACGAGCCCATCATCTGGCTGGTGAACACGAATTACCTGCTGCCGATCGTTATCATCATCGGGCTCTGGTCCTCGATGGGCATCGGCTTCCTGGCCATGATTGCCGGTATCGCGAACTCCGACGAGTCCCTGTATGAGGCAGGGGCGATTGACGGCATCAGCAACCGGTTCCAGGAAATGATCTACATCACGATTCCCCAGATGAAGCCGCAGATGCTGTTCGCAGCGGTCATGGCCGTAGTGAACGCTTTCCAGAACGGAACGGTTTCCGCCCTGCTGACGGGCAACCCGTCCCCCGGATACGCGGCGCAGCTGATTGTGAACCACATTGAGGATTACGGCTTCCTGCGGTATGAGATGGGATATGCCGCAACAGTGTCCGTTGTCCTGCTGCTGATTGTGCAGATATTCTCCAAGGCGGCCAACCGGCTGCTGACCGACAAAGACTGAGCGGAAAGGAGAGGGAATCCATGGCATACCGGGGACGGCATATCAACCCGCAGCGGTTTGAGCGCGGACAGATCAAGATCCTGCTGATTCTTCTTCCGCTTGCCCTGTTCATGGCGCTGCCCATTGTATTTATCGTCAACCACGCGTTCAAGCCGATGGAGGAGCTGTTCGCTTTTCCGCCGACATTCTTTGTCCGCAATCCCACGCTGGACAACTTTACCAAGCTGATCAAGTTCTCCCGGAGCGCCGGGATCCCGCTGACGCGGTACCTGTTCAACTCGCTGATCGTGACGGTGCTGACGGTGGGGCTGAGCCTGCTGCTGACCACCGGCGCGGCATTCGCGTTTTCGAAGATCAAATTCCGCGGGCGGAACCTGATGCTGCAGATCAACCAGATCGCCATCATGTTCGTGGCAACGGCCGTCCTGATCCCCCGGTACATGGTGATCAGCCGGCTGGGGATGATCGACACGGTGCTGGCGCATGTGCTGCCGCTGGTGGCCATGCCGGTGGCCCTGTTCCTGGTGAAACAGTTTGTGGACCAGGTACCGGACAGCCTGATTGAAGCGGCCCACCTGGACGGGGCAACGGATATCCAGGTGTACTGGCATATCATCCTGCCGGTGATCAAGCCGGCGGTGGCCACGGCGATGGTGCTGGTGTTCCAGCAGGTATGGACGAACCTGGAAACCTCCAATTACTTCACCAATGACGAGAGCATGAAGACGCTGACGTTCTACATGAACACGCTGGTGAACGCCTCGAACGGCGTGGCCGGCCAGGGCGTCGCGGCAGCAGCGTCGCTGATCATGTTCATTCCGAACCTGATTCTGTTTATCATCTGCCAGAACGCCGTGATGAACACCATGGCGACCTCCGGCATCAAGTGACATGCATGACGGGAAGGGACAAGAAACCGTGAAAAGGAATGCTGAAACCGGGAAGAGATTTGCCGCGGGGCTGCTGGCAGCGCTGGTGCTTTTCCTGATGCTGTTTTCCGCGGCCGGGGCGGATACGCCCTACGTCACCTACACGGTGAACGGCTACGGAGACATCCAGGAAACCCAGACCGCATACCTGGCAAAGCAGGCGATCGTCAAGTTCGGCGACCAGTCCTTCTCCAGTCCGGACGACCTGTTTGTAACGGATGACGGCACGATCTATGTGGCGGATACGAAAAACCACCGCATCCTGGCCGGAACGGCGGACGGAACCCTGAAGGCCGAGATCGGGAAGGGCACGCTGCAGACCCCCAAAGGCGTGTTTGTGACGAAGGACGGGCATGTATACGCGGCGGACCGGGACGCGGAAGCGGTGTTTGAATTCGGCCCGGACGGGACGCTGCTGAATACCTACGGCAAGCCGGACAACCCGCTGTACGGCGAAGGGCTTTCCTTCATGCCGATCAAGGTGGTTGTGAATGACGCGGGAATCCTGTTTGTGATTTGCGAGAGCAACACGAACGGTATCGTGGAGATTTCACCGATCGACGGGGGAACGTTCCTGGGCTATTTCGGCACCAACTATGCCTCGGCGGATTTCCGGACGATCATTTACCGGGCGATCCTGACGGAAGCCCAGCGGGCCAAGATGGTCAGCAATATCCCCGCCACGCCGGACAACCTCGCGATTGACGCGCGCGGCCTGATCTATACGGTAACCCGTGGCGACGGCCTGAAGACCGTGAAACGGCTGAACATCGCCGGCATCAACCTGATTGACAGCGCCGAAAGCGTGGATATTCCCGCCTCCATCGCGGCCGGCAACCACAACAACATCTATGTGGCCGACCAGAAGGGATTCGTTTACGAGTACAACAACGACGGGGAACTGATCTTCGTTTACGGCGGCAAGGATGACGGCAACAACCGGATCGGCCTGTTCACGACCGTTTCGGCGATCGACGTGGACGCACAGGACCGGCTGTATGTGCTGGACTCCGCTTCCGGCATGATCCAGGTGTTTGAGCCGACGGAATTCACGGACCTGATCCATGAAGCCCTGTACCTGTACTCGATCGGCCGGTATACCGAAAGCAAGGAGCCGCTGCAGCAGGTGCTGGATATGAACAGCCTGTTTGACGTGGCGAACCGGGCCATGGGCCGGGCTTACTTCCAGGAAGAAAACTACGAGACCGCCCTGAAGTACGCGCGGCTGGCGAAGGACCGGACCGGATACTCGGACGCTTTCTGGGAAATCCGGAACATCTGGCTGAAAAAATATGTGACCTGGATTTTCGCAGCGGCCATCGCGGCCTTCATCCTGTGGAAGGTATGGAAGGCCGTGGACCGGAAGATCCGGCTTTCCGAAAAGCTCCGGAAGGGGATGAAACGGAAGGAAGGCGGCCTGCGGGACAACCTGGCCTACAGTTTCTTCTACATGCGGCATCCGATTGACGGAAGCTACGGCATCGCCCGGGAAGGCCGCGCCAGCTGGGGCGCTTCCGCCGTACTGCTGGTGATCTTCATCCTGGAGTTCCTGGCGGACAAGTACCTGTGCGGCTTCCTGCAGAAGACGATCCAGGACGGCCGGTATGAGATATTCTCCGACATCGGGATGATCCTGGTGACCGTGGCCGGGCTGACGCTGTGCAACTACCTGGTGTGTACGATCAATGACGGCGAAGGCCGGGTGAAGCAGATTTTCACCTATTTCTGCTACAGCCTGACGCCGTACATCCTGCTGACGCCGGTGTGCTTCCTGCTCAGCCATGTGCTGACCACAAACGAGCAGTTCCTGATCACGCTGATCCGGCTGCTGATCTACGGCTGGTCGGCAGTACTGATCGTGCTGGGAATCAAGGAGGTTAACAACTACACCGCGAAGGAGACGGCCAAGGTGATTTTCCTGACCATCTTCACGGTGCTGATCCTGGCCCTGATTATCTTCATCATCTACGTGCTGTGGGCCCAGGTGTTCGAGTTCGTGAGCGCGCTGTTCGGAGAGGCGGTGTATCGCGTTGGGTAAGAGACGGATTTTACTGCTGTGCCTGGCCGCGGTGCTGTTCCTGACCGGAACGGCCGCCCTGGCGGAAAGCCCGGAGACCACCGGGACAGCCGGGGCTGCGGAGAGTGCGGAGACAGCGCTGCCCGCGGAATACGCGGAATACCGGCTGATCGCGGAAAGCGACCGGTATGAGCTGTACCTGTATGAACCGACGATTTCCCTGCTGCTGCGCAACCGGGAGAACGGGGCGCTGATCGCCTCCACGCTGAACGAGCATACCGCCCAGGGCAAGCTGAACAAGACCTGGAAGGGTTACACCTATTCCGCATTCGTGCTGGACGTGCTGACGGGCAGCAGCAAGAACTACAAACAGGCGGACCTGATCAACAACGAGCATACGCTGGAATACAGCTACCTGGAGAACGGGTTTGATGTGGCGGTGTTCTACCCCGAGTTCGGACTCGGGCTGACGCTGCAGGTGCGGCTGGACGGCGACGAGCTGCTGGTGACCGTTCCGGACAGCTCCATCCGGGAAGAAACGGAAGGCACCAGCATGGCCATGGTGAGCCTGTATCCCATGTTCGGCGCAACCTATATGGACCAGCGGACCGGCTACATGCTGGTTCCGGACGGAAACGGCGCGCTGATCCACCTGACCGACAAGGAAGGCCGGTTTCCGACGGGATATTCCCAGCTGATCTACGGATCGGACAACGGGTTTACGGAAAGCTCCCCGGCCAATTACCTGTGGGACCGGTACGAAACCGTGCTGAAGCCCCACCAGATCACGGCGCCGGTATTCGGCATCGCGCATACGGATGAGCAGACCGGTTATCTCGCGGTGGTGGAACAGGGCGAAAAACGCTGCTCCATCGAGGCGCACCCGAACGGGGTGATGCGCGTGAGCTACAACCGCTGCTTTGCCAAATTCCTGCTGCGGGATGTGTATAAGCAGCCCCTGAACCAGTCCGGGTCCACCAAGATGGATATGGTGGAAAAGGACCGGACCCATCATGACCTGTCCGTCCGCTACTGCCTGCTGACCGGGGAAGACGCCGGATATGCCGGAATGGCGCGGCGGTACCGGGAATACCTGCAGGAATACGGGATTGTGACACCGCAGGAAGACAGCTACCGCACGCGGATCGACTTCCTGGCGGAGGACCAGGAGAAATTCCTGGTCGGCACCCGCGCGGTGGTGATGACCTCCGTGCAGGATGTGAAGGATATCTACGCGGAGCTGCGGGAAGCCGGAGTGAGCTCCGTACTGAGCGAATACCGCGGCTGGCAGAACGGCGGAATCTACGCGCTGCCGGTAACAAGCTTTGCGGCGGACGGGGCAATCGGCGGAACCGGCGCCCTGAAGGAGCTGATTGCGGAAGCGGCCGCGCAGGATTACGTCCTGATGCCCTATGTGGACGCTCTGCGGATGAATGCCTCCACCAACACCTTCACCTATGACGCAGCCAAGATGGTGAACAAGACCACCCTGAAGGAAAAAAGCAGCAAGCAGGTTTACAACCTGTTCTACTACCTGCTGCCGGAGAAGGCGAAGGAAAAGCTGACCGGCCTGGCAGAGGACCTGAAAAGGAACGGCGTCGGAGCCCTGGCGGTGGGCGGAATTACGGAGAACCTGTTCTCCTACAGCCTGCGGGACACCTACTATACCCGGAACGACGGGGCGGACGCCTACGAACAGGCGCTGCGGAACGCTTCCGGCGGGCTGAAGCTGGCGTTGGAGGAACCCTTCCAGTACCAGTGGCCGGCGATGAGCGCGTTCCTGAACATGCCGCTGGACGGATCGGAATACATGTACACGGATGAGGAGGTTCCTTTCCTCACGATGGCACTGAAGGGACTGGTTCCCATGTATTCGGACTACGTCAACTTTGAGGCGAACAAGACGGACCTCTTCCTGACCCTGGCGGAAACCGGCGTATTCCCGTCCTTCTACATCACGAAGAAGAACTCGTCCTATCTGATCTATACGAACTCCAACGACCTGTATTCCACCGAGTGGGATGCATACCGGGAGACGGTGATCCGGTTTGACCGGGAACTGCGGGAGCTGAACGCAAAGACAGCCGGCGCGGTGATTGAAAACCATGAAAAACTGGAAGGCGGGATCCGCCGGGTGACTTACTCGAACGGCGTGACGGTCTATGTGAATTATGCGGATGAAGACCGGACGGCGGACGGGGAGACCATCGGGGCCAAATCCTTCCGGGTATCGGAACGGACGGCGGGAGGTGAAGCACAGTGACAACCTACGCAAAGCCCCGGCCGAAGAAGGAAAACCGGATCCGGGTAAAGCGCGGACCGCTGGAGAAGCAGGAAGCCCGGGCGGGCGTGATGTTCGTGCTGCCGTGGATCATCGGCGCAGCAGTATTCCTGGTATATCCGCTGTTTATGAGCTTCTGGTATGCACTGAACAACATCCGCCTGACCTCGGAGGGCATGCGGTTTACGTTCCTCGCGCAGGGCAACTTCACCCAGATCCTGCTGAGTGACCCGGATTTTCTGCCGGAGCTGGTGGATTACCTGCTGAGCACAGTGATTTCCGTACCGGTGATCGTGGTGTTCGCGATGATGATCGCGCTGATGCTGAACGAGAAGATCAAAGGCAAGGGGTTCTTCCGGCTGATCTTCTTCCTGCCGGTGATTATCGTATCCGGACCGATCCTGAACTCCCTGACCGAACAGAACGCGGGCACGATTTCCGTGATCGATACGCAGGCGGTGACCGGCGCGATTTCAAGCTTCCTGCCGGAGGTGATCGCCACCCCGATTGCCGGGCTGTTCTCGAACATGGTGACGATCCTGTGGTACTCCGGCGTTCCGATCCTGATTTTCCTGTCCGCCCTGCAGAAGATTGACAAGAGCCAGTATGAAGCGGCGTATGTGGACGGCGCTTCCGGATGGGAAATGTTCTGGAAGATCACGCTTCCGTCGCTGAAGCCGATGATCCTGCTGAACTGCGTATACACGATCGTATTTGTTTCCTCGAACGACCAGAACAAGCTGATCGGCCTGATCAAGAGCGCCATGTTCTCCGGAACATCGGAGAAAGGATACGGATACGCCTCCGCCATGGCGTGGCTGTATTCCCTGGTGGTGCTCCTGCTGGTCGGCATATTTGCCCTGATATTCATGACCCGGAAAGACCGGTATGAGAAGGACGCGAGAAAGGCGGACCGGAAAGCGAAGGCTGAGCGCCGGAAGGTGCTGAAAATCCAAAGGAGGCAGGCACGGCATGCAAAGAAGTACAACCGTCCCACCGTCCGCTGAGACGCGCGCGGAAACGGCGGCCGTTACCCGCCGGATAAACCGAGACCGGATCCGGAAGCTGCTGCTGGGCACCCGCGACCGGAACGGCATGATCAAGCTGATTGCCATTTACGGCCTGCTGATCTGCATCGGGTTCATCTACCTGTATCCGATCCTGTACATGATCTCCGCGTCCTTCATGACGCTGGATGACCTGCTGGATTCCTCGATCCAGTGGATTCCGTCCAGCTTCAACCTGGACAACTACCGGCAGGCGGGCGCCAGCATGAACTACGGAAACTCCCTGCTGCAGAGTTTCCTGATTGCCGGGCTGCCCACGCTGTGCAACCTTGTGGCCTGCAGCCTGACCGGCTACGGCCTGGCCCGGTACAAATTCCGGGGCAAGGGCATCATCATCGGGCTGATTATCCTGACATTCGTGCTGCCGCGGCAGATTACGATGATTCCCACCTACAGCATGTACGCGAACCTGGGCATCCTGAACAGCGTGTGGGCGTTCATCGTACCGGCAATTGTGGCCCAGGGGCTGAACGCGCCGATCTTCATCATGATCTTCTGGCAGTTCTTCCGGAACGTGCCGCAGGCCCTGGTGGAGGCGGCGAAGATTGACGGTGCCGGGCACTTCAAGAGCTTTTTCTCCATCTCATTGCCGACGGCGGCTCCGGCGTTCATCACGGTGGCCCTGTTTTCCTTCGTGTGGTACTGGAACGAGTTTTACCTGACGCAGCTGTTTGTGCACGGCGTGCTGGTGGAAAGCAGCCTGACCACGTTGATCATTCAGCTGCAGAACTTCAACACGAACTACTCCAGCTATGCGCAGACCGCGGCGAGCGGCGCCACGAACCTGAATGAGTCCATCAAGATGGCCGGCACGCTGATCGCCGTACTGCCGCTGATGATCCTGTACTTTGTGCTGCAACGCCACTTTGTGGAAAGCATCGACCGGACCGGTATCACCGGTGAGTAACGAATATGGACCGCGGCGGGAACCCGGCGCGTATCATAGAGAACAATTTTTCGAATGAAAGGAAGGATTCCCCATGTTCAGAAAACTGCTGGCATGTCTGATGGCCATCACCCTGCTGCTGGGCTGCATGAGCTTTGCGGCGGCGGAAGGTGTGACCGGAGAGACGGAAGAGGTCGTGATTGACGGTATTACGTACCACAAGGCGACCGACCTGACCCAGGATGAAATCGAGCTGACCTATTTCCACTTTGACCAGGATGAAACGGTCCAGGCCCTGGCGGAGCGTTTCATGCAGATCTACCCGAACATCAAGGTGACGGTGCAGTATGAAAACGTCTCCACCTATGACGATACGCTGCTGACCCTGATGGGCAACTCCAGCGGCGGAATCAAGCCCGACGTCATCATGTACTCAGACTGCGACTTCGCACTGAGCAACATGCTGCTGAGCGACATCTCCGCCTACTGGGATTCCGATCCGGAAACCCAGAAGATCGCCTCCACGATCAACAGTGCGGGTGTCGGCACCTTCATGACGAAAGCCCGCTACGCCGTGCCGGTGAAGTTCTTCCCGACGGGCATGTACATTGACCGGAACGTGCTGGAAGCGCTGAACATGGATGAACCCGACCGCAACTGGACCTGGGAGGACATGATCGACCTGATCAAGGAAGCGACCGTGCCGAACTCCCCGGACGGCATTGCCTACTACGGCTGCGGATACTACAACCGCCTGGATTCCTACTACGGAATCGCGGCGTCCCAGGACATCATCGGCGAGTTCGGCTTTGACGGCAAGGATTTTGACCTGGGCGTATGGGCGGTCGGCGAGCAGGAATTCTCCGACCTGAAGCTGGGCGGATACATTGCTCCCTCCACCGAGACGCAGGCGATGGAAGACTGGCTGGATGACTGGGAAGCCTGGGCCGGCGCTTCCGGACATGTGGCGCTGTTTACCGAAGCCTTCTGGACCTTCCAGGGCACCTGGAACACCGAAGCCTTCCAGCAGTACAACCTGGACATCGTGCCGTACGTGGTGCCGGCGGTGAGCGAGGAGGACGCCTCCAAGGACCACCACACCATCGCGACGATCGACTTCGGCGGAATCACCCCGGCCTGCCAGCATCCGCGTGAAGCGTACGAGCTGCTGAAGTTTATGAGCTTCGGTATCGACGGCTGGAAGACCCGAATCCAGATCTACAACGACGAGACAAAGACCAACAAGTCCGGCCTGGCCCTGAAGCACGACGTGATGCCGTGCCCGATCACCACGGACGAGGAAGTCTGGAACGCCTACATCGATATGTACTGCAAGGGCATGGACGATGAGCATGTGGAATGCTGGCGCGAATACTTCGAAAGCTGCATGCAGCCCATCCCGTACGGCTGGACCTCCATTGCCGGATACTGGAACTACTGCGACGAGTACTTCAACAGCATCGGCATCCATGACCTGGTGGACGCCGGTAAGGCCAAAGCGGCGGACTATGCCGAGGAGGCCACCCGGATGGCCAACCTGTACCACGCCAACGCGATGCTGCGCTACTTCGGGCCGGACGGATACAACGTACTGAGCGAGGATGAAGTAGCGGAATACACGCAGATGGTTGCGGACAATTCGTAACGGTGATTTAAGCGAAGGCTTAAACAATAAAAAACCAAATGATAAAGGAGGAACCCCAACATGAAGAAATGGCTTGCCCTGATCCTGTGTGCCGCGCTCGCACTGAGCGTGTGCAGCTTTGCGGCGGCGGAAGGAACCGAACTGCCGGAAGCATTTGCCCACATCACCTTTGACGGTGAAGACGAAGGCTACAAAACCATTACCAACGGCGAAAAGGCAGAGAATGATCCCCTGCTGGACGGCGCGAACAAATCCATTGTGGAAGCACCCGATGCCAAGCTGCTGTACGGCGAAGGCCCGGTCGGCAAAGCGCTGTACATCGACGGCACCTACGGCCTGGACCTGGGCCTGAAGCCCACCAACACCGACGTCTGGACCGTTTCCTACTGGATGAACGCGGACCGGCTGAGCGACTACGGCCCCACGCTGCAGATCGGCTACAACATGGGACGCGCGGATACCGCCGCGAACGTAACCTGGATGAACATTACCCAGACCAACTGGACGCCCAAGTATTTCCCGACTGTCTGGAGCCGCAACGTGGCTTCCAACGCGGAAGACGGAACTGCCTGCTGGCCCTGGATGGCTCCCTTCTCCGATGAAGGCGCCATGATCGGCAAGCGTGAATGGGCAATGTTCACCATCGTCTGCTCCGGCGAGGAACAGACCGGCGGCAACGGCCAGAAGACGGTCGGCGCCCAGCTGTACGTGAACGGCGAACTGCGGTATGACTCTGCGGATAACTATGAGAACGGCACCTACTTCACCTATACCTGGGATGCCACGCTGGCTCCGAACATCATGAAGCCCGGCGATGACGCCTTCGAAGCGTACTTCGGCATCAACTACTGGGACACGATCTACAAGGGATATGTGGATGACCTGTATGTGTTCGACACCGCGCTGAACGCCGAGCAGGTAAAGGCCCTGTACGCGATGGGCAATGCCGCGCTGGAAAGCCCGAAGGGCGGTCCGGTGGTGGAAGAAGCGGCTGCTGCGGAAGAACCCGCCGCTCCCGCGGTTGAAGTCAAGATCACCGGAACCGCGGTAGGCGCGGAAGACTGCACCACCGGTTTCTGGGGCGCGCATTCCGACATCTGGGCTGTTCCGGACGGAGAGTTTGCGGGCGTGATCTTCACCAACTACAACGCCGGTGAAGAAGCGGCCAACTGGAACAACTTCAACGTCGTGCTGCAGAACACCCCGACCGGCCACGCTGCGGACCAGGCGGAAGGCTATGCTGAATACGCCGTGGTGCGCAGCGACAACTACGGCTGGGGCGCCGGCTATGACGGAAACGAAGAACTGGTGACCACCCCTGAATGGGAAGGCAACCTGGGACCGCAGCTGAACGGCGCGACGATCGCAGTGATCGTCCAGAAGGACGGCGACAAGGTCAGCGTCGGCATGTTCGGCGACAAGGTGGACGGCGGCTCCTATTCCCAGACCTATGAGAACATCAAGGCGGACGGCGATGTGTACTTCTGCCTGGTGGTTGACAACTGCTGCCTGGACATCCAGCAGGTGCTGGATAACGACGCAGTGATGGCGATGATCGCTGCGGAATAATCTGATCCTGACAGGTTCCATTTCCCCGGGCTGCCGCCGCGGCGGCAGCCCGGGATTCCCGGAAAATTCTGACGAACGGGTGATCATATGCAACCATTTATTGAACAGCGCGCGGATCCGTTTATCACATGCAAAGACGGCCGGTATTACTTTACGGCGTCCGTGCCGGCGTTTGACCGGGTGATCCTGCGCGGCTCGAACACGCTGGACGGGTTGCGGGAAGCAGAGGAAAAAACGGTGTGGACCCGGCATCCGTCCGGGGAAATGAGCTGCAACATCTGGGCGCCGGAGCTCCACTATGTGGACGGACAATGGGTGATCTATTTTGCGGCAGCCCGGGGCGGGGCGGATGAAGCAGGCCGCTTTGACCACCGGACGTACGCGCTGGTGAATCCGAATCCTGATCCGACGGAAGGGGAATTCAGGGAAGCCGGACGGATCGATACCGGATGGGAAACATTTACGATTGATTCCACCACGGTGGAATACGGCGGAAAACGCTATTTTATCTGGGCCCAGCGGGATTTCAGCATCCCCGGGAACAGCAACCTGTACATCGCGGAGATGAAGAACGCCCTGGAGCTGAAGCTGCCCGCGGTGCTGCTGAGCGTTCCCGAATATGACTGGGAATGCCAGGGATTCCTGGTGAACGAAGGGCCGGGCTGCCTGATTCATGACGGCCGGCTGTATATTACCTATTCCGGCAGCGCGACTGATGAACGGTATGCGATGGGCCTGCTGAAGCTGAAGACCGGCGGGGATCCGCTGAATGCATCGGACTGGGAGAAATCCCCGACGCCGGTGATGGTGACCGAAGAAAATAACGGGCTGTACGGCCCGGGACACAATTCATTTACAAAAAACAAGGACGAGAAGGATATCCTGGTTTTCCATGCCAGGCCTTATCCGGGATTCCGGGGCAGCGCCCTGAGTGATCCGAACAGGCATTGCTTTTTACGGTATATCCGGTATAATGACGCCGGTGAACCGATATTTCAGGATAGATAACACGGAAGGAGTTTCCCTCAGATGAAGAAAGCGACAATGATCCTGGACCGGGACTTTTCCATCGGCCAGGTGGATCCCCGGATGTACGGCTCGTTTATCGAGCACCTGGGCCGGGCGGTATACGGCGGTATTTATGAACCGGGCCATCCTACGGCCGACAAAAACGGATTCCGGGAGGATGTGATCCAAAAGGTTCGGGAACTGGGTATCCCCGTGGTGCGGTATCCGGGCGGCAATTTTGTATCCGGCTTCAACTGGGAAGACTCCATTGGTCCGCGGGAGCTGCGGCCGAAACGGCTGGACCTGGCGTGGATGACCACGGAGACCAACGAGGTTGGCCTGCATGAGTTCGTGGACTGGGCAAAGAAGGCCAACACGCAGGTGATGTACGCCGTGAACCTTGGCACCCGGGGACCGGACGAGGCGCGGAATGTGGTGGAATACGCCAACCATAAGGGCGGCAGCTACTGGTCCGACCTGCGGATCAAGAACGGCGCGAAAAATCCCTTCGGCATCAAGCTGTGGTGCCTGGGCAACGAAATGGACGGCCCGTGGCAGATCGGCCACAAGACGGCATATGAATACGGCCGGATCGCGAACGAGGCTGCCAAGGTCATGAAGTGGGTGGATCCCTCCATTGAAGTGGTTGCCTGCGGCAGCGCGGCACACGACATGCCGACCTACGGCGAGTGGGAAACCACCATGCTGAACGAGTGCTACGAGAACGTGGACTACGTTTCCCTGCACCGCTACTACGGCAATCCCACCAACGATACCCCCGGCTTCCTGGCCCGCAGCATGGACCTGGACGACTTCATCAAGGAAGTTGTGGCAATCTGCGATGCGGTACGCGGCCGGAAGCACGCGAAGAAGCGGCTGAACCTGTCCTTTGACGAATGGAACGTATGGTACCATTCCAATGAGCAGGACAAGGAAGTGTGGAAGGCAGACAAGTGGGGCCGGGCCCTGCCGCTGCTGGAGGACGTGTACAACTTTGAGGATGCCCTGCTGGCCGGCGCCATCCTGATTACCTTCCTGAAGAACGCGGACCGGGTGAAGGTGGCCTGCCTGGCCCAGCTGGTGAACGTGATCGCGCCGATCATGACGCGGAACGGCGGAGGCGTATGGGCCCAGACGATTTTCTGGCCGATGATGCACGCTTCCAAATACGGCCGGGGAACCTCCCTGCGGCCGGTCATCTCTTCGCCGGTATATGACTGTAAGGACTTTGAGAAGGTACCGCTGGTGGACGCCGCGGCAGTGACCGGGGACGACGGCAGCGTGACCATCTTCGCCCTGAACCGCGACATGCAGGAAGACATTATGCTGAACTGCGACCTGCGCGCGTTCCCGGGACTGAAGATCGGCGAGCACATTGTGCTGCACCATGACGACGTCAAGGCGGTGAACACGGAAGAAAACCCGGACAATGTGGCACCGAAGAAGGTGCGGGGCGGAAAGATCGACGGCGGAAAGCTGAACGTGAAGCTGCCGGCGCTTTCCTGGAACGTGATCCGGCTGGAGAAGGAATAAGAATCACTGAATCAAGCAAAAGGCTGCCTCTGAAGAGGCAGTCTTTTTTGTATTCATAAAACCCCACGCTAGGCGTGGGGTTCGGGAGAGCTTATAGCTATGCGAATGAAAGAGAAACTCCTTTTGCTATAATGCCAATGCGGTCTGCCAACTGCAAAGGAGCAAAAGGAGGTCATTAGATGGCTAACGACTTACAGAGTTTAGCACACACGAGATGGAACTGCAAATATCACATAGTGTTTGCGCCGAAGTATCGAAGGATGGTGTTTTACGGGGAAAAGAAAACGGAGATCGGAAAGATCATCCGACAGTTATGTGAATGGAAAGGTGTAGAAATCCATGAAGCAGAGGTATGCCCGGATCATATCCACATGTTGGTGAGCATACCACCCAAGGTAGCGGTATCAAGTTTCATGGGTTACCTGAAAGGAAAAAGCAGTGTGCTAATCTACGAAAAGTTTGGGGAACTAAAGTACAAGTACAGGAACCGTGAATTTTGGTGCCGGGGGTATTACGTAGATACGGTAGGAAAGAATACTAAGGCAATCGCAGAGTATATCCGGCATCAGTTGGAAGAGGACAAGATGGGAGAACAGTTAACAATGCTGGGAAAGGCCAACGATAACCCGTTTACGGGTGGCCAGTAACAGTCTACGCGGTTGGCAGACCGTAATTGCGCCTGCGAGGGCGCGGGCTAGTATTCTAGGCCTATGGCCGCATAAGAAAAGCCACCGGCTATGCCGGTGGATCTTTACTGCTGCGGGGCGGACAGAACTGAAAAGGGAAAGCATCGCGGCCGGGGACCGGGCATTCAAACAGGGAATACCGGACACCATGCAGAAAAATTATTTCCATGCGCATGATGATTACATGTTCTGAACCGTCTAATAGGTGTAGCGCTACCAAACAGGAGGTTAAAGCCTTGGACAGGAACTTTTTCACGGCAGAGATCGAAGCCTGCTCGGACATGATGTACCGGGTAGCCTGGTCGATCCTGCGGAACCACGCTGACGTGCAGGACGCATTGCAGGATGCGGTCCTCAAAGCATGGGAGAAACGGGACAGGCTTCGGGAAGAAAAATTTTTCCGCACCTGGATAACCCGTATCCTGATTAACGCGTGCTATGACGCGCAAAAGAAACGCCACCGTATTGTTCCGGCTGAAAACATTCCTGCCCGGACGCAAACCTCTGTCCCCGATCCCGACCTGGCTATGGCACTGGAAGCCCTTCCGGAAAAGCTGCGGCTGCCGCTTGTGCTTTGCTATTCAGAAGGGATGAGCTATGAGGAAGCAGCAGACGTGCTGCAGATCCCGACGGCCACCCTCCGGGGACGGATCAGCCGGGGAAAAGCTGAATTGAGAAAGGAGCTGAAAGCGGAATGAAGCGCGATTTTGACAGCCTGAACCTGCGGGATGCTTTTCCGGCTATGCCGGACGAATGCCGCAATGCGCTGATGACAGCCGCCCGCTCCGTGAAGGAGGAAGAACCCGTGAAACGTATAACGGTCAGAACCATACTCATCGCCGCATGTATCATCATCGCCACCGCAGCCATCGCCATGGCTGCGGGACAGATCCTGGGATGGAACGATTTCTTTACTGCTTTCTACGGAAGCACCCGGGTGCCCCAGGCTGCCCAGGAAATCCTGGAGTCGGCCAGTGAGGAAACATTTACTG
Organism: Clostridiales bacterium; assembly: GCA_017569285.1. NCBI lineage: Bacteria > Bacillati > Bacillota > Clostridia > Eubacteriales > Clostridiales bacterium. The sequence continues at coordinate 839,613 of CP069419.1, read as the reverse complement.
TCGGCCCCGCGACATTCAAGGTGCAGCAGCGCTTTGCCGACCGGCATACCGCCATGGCGTCCGTCCAGGTCACGATGACGGACGGAAGCCTTGCCCTGATGACCATGAGCGGCGAGCAGGAAGAATCCATCCAGGCAAACGGGCAGAACGGGAAGGATTACGCGAAACGCCTGGGCGTGGATCCGTCCCTGAGCTGGATTGAAGCCGCGAAGGAGCTTCACTGCCCGCTGTACATCATGCGGGGAATCCTGAACCTGGACGAGCAGTACTGCGGCGGCGAGGGAATGGAAGACGTACTCTATGACGAGAACGGCTGCTTTGTGGATTACAGCATGCAGATGCTCGACAGCAATGCAGCGGGAGAGGAACTTCCGATGCAGTTTTTCCTGCGGGTGGCAGAGATTGACCTGGAAACCGGGGAGGAGAAGGATGAAGTGATCATTGAGCGTCCGGTCATTCCGGTCCGGGTCGCGCAGGCAACGGACACGGTGAACTGGAAGTTATCTGAGCCATATACCGCCTATGGGATGACCCTGGACGCCGCATGGGGTGAGCTGACCCCTGCAGGACTGTACCTCTTCACTGATTTTACGGCCGCTGAAGGTGCGGATCCGGATGATTTTGATGTCCCGGATTGGCTGGATGCAGACGGTAACCGATATGCCTGGGGCCTGAACCTGAGCTATGATGTCAATGTAGATGAATGGCCGAAGGTTTCCATGATGGGCCTGATCTCCGTGGACAGCATTCCGGAAAAGATTATCCTGTCCATGACCGACGGCGACGGAACCCACAACCTGACCCTGGAGAAATAAACAGGAAACCGGAGACGGGACCAAGCCGGAAAAACAGCACCCGCAGGGCAATGCCCTGCGGGTGCTGTGGTTATACCGGCAAGCGGATCAATATGCGTTTTTATCTGAGGAATACCGGAGCTGTAATCTCTTTCAGGTAGGCTTCCTGCCGGGGAAGGTCAGGGAAAAGCCTGGCCCGTTCGGCGGCCCTGTGATTATCATACGGAACAGCCAGGATGGTCATTTTCAGCGGGGCAGGCCCCGGCTCTCCCTCCAGGAGCAGCGCGTGGGCGCGGGCGATACCGAGGTTGTTTCCGACACTTCCGGTGTTCAGCGCGTATCCGCCGATCAGCGGACGGATAAAGGGCGCATAGCTGTCCGCACAGATCAGGCCGCTGGCTTCCGGCCTTCCGTCATGGAAACGGAACCCTTCCCGGAGCTTGTCATCCGGATCCTCGCTTGTGTACATGGGATCGAGGAAGCGTCCGTGAACCAGGCGGAAGCGGACCCCGCTGATTTCCAGTTCATCCTCCAGGGGAAGGGAATCCAGCCATGCAAGCCGTTCCTCGCCGATCTGCCGGATAAAGAACGCATTGTAATCCGGCTGCTGCCGCAGGACACGATCCCAGTTTCCGGCAATCCAGTGGGAACAATGCTCCCTGGCCCAGTCGCAGGTCAGATCGCTGTCCGGGCCTTTTCCGACGGCATCCCCCAGGAACCAGACGTCATCCGGCTGAATCCGGTCCAGTTCCTTTTCCATAGCCTCTGTGGCAACCATATTGCCGTGGAGGTCCGCTAACATTACGATTTTCATTATCGGATCATTCGTTCCTGCAGTGGGATGGGTATTTCAGTGTTTTGCCGCGAATGACCGGGCCGGAATTATCAGTCCGCCGGATCAGTCCGGTGTTTTCAATGGAAGCTGTTTCCGGTGATACCCAGGAAGCATCAGGGAAAATCAGATTATTCCGGTTACGAAGATCTCGATTCCGATCAGGATCAGGATGATTCCACCCAGGATATCGGCTTTTCCAGAAATCCTGGTTCCGATGCGTCCGCCCAAAGCGATGCCTGCCACGCAAAGCCCGAAGGTGACAACCCCGATGATCACGGATTCAACCACAGCAAAAACCAGGTCATATTCAGCAATGGTAAAGCCTACCGAGAGCGCGTCAATGGAGGTGGCAATTCCCTGGATGAACAGCGCGCCGCCCTGCAGGGATTCATTTTCGCTCTTCTCCTGAAGCCCCTCGCGGATCATCTTGACCCCGATGAATACCAGCAGAATGAGCGCAATCCATGGAATGAAACGCTGGAAAGACTGGAATTCTTCGGCAATGGTATGGATGCATATCCAGCCCAGCAATGGCATCAGCGTCTGAAAGCAACCGAAGGTTCCCGCAATAATCAGCCTGCGGGAGGTGTGCATGTGCGGATTGTGCAGTCCATTGGCGAGTGAAACGGAAAAGGCATCCATTGCCAGGCCGACTCCGAACAGAACGCTGTTCAGGAAAAAGAGAAGATTGAAGGACATGGCATTTCCCCCTTAACAAAAAAGATCGGGTATGACGAAACCACACACGATCTTTTTCCGGACACTTCATGTATAGCTTCGCAGTTATACATGAGTCTCGCATATTAAAGCAAGCCAGGCTGAATGCCAGTGTGTTGACTTGCTGCGTTTCACGCTTGCTACTCCCCCATGGAACAGGACCCATTGTACGAAGACTGTTCGCGGTTAGTCAATGCTAAACATGGTCACCTGATCATTCCGGGCCAATCCACATCGCTGCGGCTCTGTATCCGCCTGTCAGTTTCTTTCGCATCGGTGCAACTCAGATCCGCTTTCCGAAGATTTCACAGACCAGGGTGCGGGATCCGTCCGGATTCAGCATCACATATTCCCAATGGAAGCTGCTTCCGGTCATATCGGAAAAGATCCAGAAGGTGGCTTCCTCATCCAGGACTTTACCGACCAGGCGGTTTTCTTCCTTACGGAAGCAAAGCCTTTTCATGGTTCCCGCACAGGTGTATACCACATCATAGCATTGCTGATCCCGGTTGAACATGCGCAGGGAGGATCCATATTCCCCGTCCGGCTGCGGACTGGCTTCCCGGGTGCTCCGGGAAGGGAAGATAAAGATATCCTGTACGCCGGTTCCGTCCAGGACGCGGCGGAAGATCCATTCACCCTTGACGTGGCGCTTTTTATTATCAAACAGTTCATCATAGTAATCGCAGTCCCAGTCTCCGAGCAGGGGAGCGAACCAGTCGTATTCAGCCGGAATCCGGCTGGTTTCCGGGCTGAGCAGCGCATCAGAGAAAGTGTCCATGCAGTGATTATTCCTTTCTTTGTTTCGTGTATTCATCCGGCCTTTATACAGATGCAAGAACCGTATAGGTGCTTTCGCCCCATTGCTGCATAATGCGGACATCCCGGAAACCGGCCCTTCGCAGCACATCCATTTCATGTTCAACGGTCAGCGGCGTGTCATAATGGAAAAACACATCGTCCGGCAGGCCCTGTTCCTGCTTCAGCTGTGCCAGGTTCCGGAAGTATTCCTTTTCCAGGTCTTCGGATTCGGCAAAGTAATCGGTCAGGACAAAACATCCGTTTTCCTCCAGGGCGGCATGCAGTTTCGTGTATAACTGCTCCTTCTTCTCCGCCGGGAAATGATGCAGGGATTCCACGGAAACGGCGGCATCAAACGCTTTTTCGCCCAGGGGCTCGTCAAAGTAGGAAGCGTTGATGAGGCGGATGTTCCTGTTTCCCAGCTTGGCTTTCAGGGCCTGCAGCATCGCATCCGACAGATCGATCCCGGTTACGGCAGCATCCGGGCAGAGACGGAAGTATTCTTCCAGTTCCAGGCCGGTGCCGCAGCCCAGGTCCAGGACCCGGCTGCCAGCCGCCCGGGGCAGCAGGGAAGCCGTATAGGCGTAGAAGCCGGATGCGCCTTCAATATTGGTTCTCATATGTTCATCATAGCCGTCCACCCGGGCAGCAAAGAAATCATCCATTTTTTCCAGTTTCATTTCTCCAACCTCTTTTGTTTACTGAATTGCTTTTTCAGCCGTTATCGGTTTGTGCCGGCTTCCGGCAACGGAAGAAGATAAACTCCGGCCGGTGAATTGTCCCGCCGAACAATGCCGGATACTGCTTCCGCATGTCATCAGAAATATGGGCTTCCTGGCACTCCTCAATGATGAATCCCGCACCGATCAGCGCGTTGATCAGGCTGGAGACCGTCCGGTGGTAGCACTCATATCCATTGACGACCCAGTCCACCTTCCGGGGACCTTCCAGGCAGTAATTCCGGAGGTTCGCGTACAGGCGTTCCCCTGTTTCCGTGCGGGTATACCGGTCATAAGCCCCATCCCAGGCCGTTACAATCGGATGGGACATGCTGAAGACGAATTCCGCCCCGGCCTTTACCAGCGTGTGGATTTTCCGCATGAGCCCGGGAAAATCCTCAATATAGTCAAAGACCAGGGAACTGGTAATCAGGTCAAACTGTTCGCCGATTTCCCCGATATCCTCCATGGCCAGCTGCCGGTAAGCGATATTTTCCGCGCTGTTATGCTCCCGGGCGTATTCCAGCATCTTTGCGGAAATGTCGATTCCCAGGACAGATTTCGCACCCATGCCGGCATACTGCTTCGCATGCTGGCCCATTCCGCAGCCGATATCCAGGATTGTTTTTCCCTCCAGGGGTGGAAGCATTGAAAACAGGATCGGCGTTTCGATGCAGTCATTGAAATTGACCTTATTTCCCCGGCTGCTCAGGAAATTTTCAAAGAAGGTATCGTTATCGTACACATTCTGCTTTGACATTCTTTCGTCCTCCACTCCATTCCATGTCCGGATCAGGTCTCCGGGATGAAACCGAAATCCTCCAGGAAACGCTGAAATGCCTTTTCCCTGTCCCGGGCGGTTTCATAGTACGGCAGGCCGTACTTTTCACATTGCTCCCGGATCAGGATGCTTTGCTCCACGATATATTCCGCGCCTTCCCGGAGCTCTTCGTCTGATTTCCAGAAGGTATAATCCTTCTCCGTGTCATATTTCTTCTGGATCGCGAAGCGCTCTTCCGGCGTGACATCGGAAGTGATGAAATACGCGATATTGCAATTCGCACCGCGAAGGTACCGGTCATAATCCTCCGGTAGAAGCTGGTACATATCCAGGACCATCCCCGGCTCAAACTCATCGTATTCCCCGCTGTCGAGCATGGCCCGGACAAAGGGCGCCATTTTGCCGCTGATTACGCGCAGGGTATCCATGGAAGACAATCCCTGGTAAGTGCTGACACCGGTTTCGGGGAAGCACTTTTCGAAGCCCGCAATGATGGAATCCATGCTGACATGCTGGAAGCCGTACCTGGCTGCCAGCAGGTGGGAAACGGTGCTCTTTCCGGCCCTCGGAACGCCGGAAATGATGATATTGTTCTTCACGGTATATTCCTTCCTGCTTAGGTGCGTACAGCCCGGCCGCCTGCCCGATGCGTACGGCAGTATTACTGATTTTGTATCATACTTTTTATTGAATTGCAAATACCCGGCAGTATATATGCGGAGGAGGCTTCACACAGAAACCGGATTTAACCGTGCGGTATTGAAAAACCGGCCGGGGAGCGTTCCCGCTCCCCGGCCGGTACGGTTTTGTTATTCCACCGGAAAACATGCTTCCGTGACATATTCATCCGGGTTTTGGGTATCTGCCGGACCGACATGATAGATATTGAACATCGGTCCGCTGATGGTATAACCGTTATCCCGGATCCAGGCAACCGCTGTCGCATAGGCTTCACCCATCTGCTGGTAGCTGCCCTTTACGACGCAGCTTGCGACTTTGACCGCCGGAAGCGTCTGAAACTTCACATGCTCGGTATCCTGGTATTTGCCTTTCACCGCCATCGATACCATGATTTCCACATTTTCTTCCTTAAATTCCGGATCCAGGAATTCCGCCACGGCGTAGCAGGGTTCCGCGGGGACCAGCGGCTGTTTACATTCAGCCATCATGCCCCAGGCCATGCCTTCATCCTCATACCGGGGGATGACCATGCGCACGGTCGCCGCGTATCTTTCCGGAATTGTCTTTACTGTTACATCAAAACCCATACTGTTCTCCTTCCTCAGCCTCTTCCGGGCTGACTCCAGGAGCATCAGTTTATACTCCGTTTCCCTGGCCTGGGCTGCCAGCTCCTTCTGCTGCGCAGCCAGGAAGGGCTCGAGCCTGTCCCTGTCGTCGTAGATTTCCAAGAGACGCACGATATCCGCCAGGGAAAAACCCATGTCCTTCAGCGCGGTGATCCGGCTGATGACAAAAAGCTGTTCTTCCCGGTAATAGCGATATCCGGTGAGGTGATCAATCTCCGCCGGCTTCAGCAGGCCGATATCGTCGTAGTGCCGGAGCATCCTGATGCTTACCCTGGATAATTTTGAAAATTCACCGATCCTGAGCATTTGTTTTTCCCTCCATGGATGGTTTTCCTGAGCTCGCAACCAGGATAATCCCTCACACAGTGTTAGAGTCAATACACTTTTTTTAAAAATATTCTTTTTTCATTTTGCTGCATTCCGGACGGGAAAACAGCAGAGGCAGACGGCTCCCGCCAACGGCAGGAGTTACTTCCGGCCCTTCGGGGTGGGGAGTTCCGCCTCCATGGCTTCCAGCAGGTTCATGAGGAATTCCCGGTTATCCACATTATCCACCAGGAGCATTTCCTTCGCGCCTTCATATGGAATCTCCCTGTCTGCGTCCGGCATACGGGCGATGGCGGCTTTTGTCGGCTTGACCAGGAAACGGTCATCATAGATGCCGCCGATGATTTTGCCGCGATAATAGATGATGAATTCGCCCATCATCGCGCGGTAAGTGACATGATCCAGCCCGGAAAGCTGTTCCAGGATGAAGTCCAGGTATTCCCGATGTGATGCCATTTCCAATCCTCCCTCAATCCTGATCCTATGGAGACAGACGGCGGTTACTGCCTTTTCTTCGCGATGACGTAGGACGGCAGTCCTTTCTGGCAGCCGTTCCTTTCATAAAAAGTCTCCACTCCCGGCTGGGAGCCAAAGTACAGCATGGTCGGCGTATGTTCCTTTGCCAGGCGGAGAAGACTGCTTCCCACGCCCTGACGGCGGTATTCCGGAAGAACGAGCAGCTCCGTGATGGTTCCGAAGAAATAGCCGTCTGTCAGGATCCGCAGGCATCCGACCAGCTTTTCCCCGTCCCGGGCGGTGATATTCAGCGTCCGGGACAGTGCCTCCCGGGTTTTTCCCAGGTCATAGCTGCCTGGCCAGACCTGGTTCACAAAGACAATAAAGGCGGAAACATCCAGGCTTTTGTCATCTACAATATAATCCATAACCATTCCTCCGCAGAAAGTCCTTACAGAGCGGTGCAGCTGTTCAGCCCGCGAAGCCGGATATCATCCAGCTGTTCAGCAGTCAGCGTTCCGGCCCGGTACAGCAGCAGGTATTCATTTTCGACGGTGCTGTCAAATATCAGCAGATCATCCGTGTTGATCGTTACGGGAACCCCGTTTTCGACCAGGATCCGGATCGGGTGCGTCCGGTAATCCCGGACAAATCCCAGCTTTACGTTGCTGCTCGGGCAGACATTGAGCTGGATGTGATTGTCCGCCAGGAAACGCATGACCTCCCCGGAAGACGCCGCGTTGATTCCGTGATGGACCTCGGAGAGGCCCAGGATTTCAACGGCCTTCCGGACATCCCCTGCGGAGCCGGTTTCTCCCACATGCATTTTCCGGACAAGCCCGAATTCCTCCGCCTTCCGGTAAAGGGGGACAAAGGCTTCCAGCGGCTGAACGTTCTCGCCCGCGCAGATATCGATAGCTTTGAAATAGTTGAGGCAGGCATACTGCCCCAGCTTCGCGGTTTCATCCGCCACATTGCAGGAAGACGGATAGGTGAGTTCCGGTTCAAAAACCGTATCGGGGCAGCACGACTGATGAAGCCCTTCGATGATTTCCCGGAAGGTTTCGATCCCGCCGACCTGGTCCACTTCATTGACGCCGAAGTTCAGAACCAGCCGCTGGATATTGTTGCGCCGGGCTTCCGCAAACGCGCCTTCCCAGCGGATCAGCATGCATTCGTATCCGTCGCAGAACGGTTTTACGGAGGAACGGAACCACTGCTGCATTCCGTCCAGGCCGTCCAGCACCCCGTGAAGCCGGGGAATCTCCCGGTTCAGCCGTTTTGCAAGCCACTCCGGCCGGCAGCCTTTGGTTGAATGGTTATGAAGATCGCTTTTCGGGGCGGCGAGGAGGGCGGCCGTATCGTTTTCCGCCAGTGCCCTGCAGAATTCACTTCCCATGGTTTTCCTCCCGTCGCAGAATGCGGTTATCTCCCGGATCACAACCGGTGAAACCCCTGCCGGATTTTGTTCCAAATCATAGCATATCTTTGATCTTCCTGACAAGGATTTCCGCTATAGCAGCCGGAAAGGCAGGGCCTGTGACCGGGCGCAATATATGATCCAAACGGCGCAATAAATGCCGATTGACAACGGACGGCCGGTTTCGCTATATTGTTTTCAGACAAGTTGTTCGTACTAATTAAACAACAGCGGAGGAACAGCATATGAAACAGCAGTGGCCTTTGGACGTAACCGTTTCCTTTGATCCCTATTTCGGCGAGCCCAGCCGGGACGGCGAACAGGGCGCGGAAGTCCTGCCGGACGGAAAGGTGCATTTCCGGATTATCGCGAAGGACGCGAAGGAGGTCGTGATCGACCGGTTCGGGACGGTTTTCCCGCTGGAGCCGGCCGGCGACGGCGCATGGGAAGGCACGTTTGACCTCGGTACGGGATTCCTGTATTTCTTCCTGAAGGTGGACGGCGCGGATGTGCTGTGCCCCTATCTTCCGATCGGATATGGCTGCTGCCGCCCGATGAACTTTGTGGACGTCCCGGTGGCCGATATGGCGGGTTGGGACGACCTGGAGGACGTGGAGCACGGCGGGGTGACCCGGTATTACGTGAAGTCCTCCGTAACCGGAAAGCATGAAATCTGCCTGGTGTATACACCCCCGAAGTATGATCCGCAGAAGAAATACCCGGTGCTGTACCTGCAGCACGGATACGGAGAGAACGAAACCGGATGGATCTACCAGGGCCATGCGGGACGCATTGCCGACCGCCTGCTGGCGGAAGGCAAAATGGAAGAGATGATCATCGTGATGGGCAACGGCATGGTCCGGGGCAAGGACGCGAATGACCGGATGCTGTTCCCGCAGATTGTGGTGAAGGACCTGATTCCCTTCATCGAAAGCCGCTACAACGTGCTGACTGACAAGTGGCACCGCGCGATGGCCGGCCTGAGTATGGGCAGTTTCCAGACCAGCATTACGACGCTGACGAATCCGGACCTGTTCGGCTATGCCGGACTGTTTAGCGGATTCCTGCGGGCACCGTGGCCGACCGACGCGGAACAACCCCACCTGAAGCTGCTGGAGGATCCGGCAAAGTTCAATGAAACCTTCCGGGTGTTCTACCGGGCGATGGGTACAGAGGATACCTACTGGGAAGCCTTTGCCAAGGATGATGCGTTCCTTGAGGGCAAAGGACTGGACATCACGCGGGAAACCTTCCCGGGCGGCCATGACTGGACCGTATGGCGCCGGTGCATCCGCTCCTTCCTGCCGAGGCTGTTCAAAGATTAAGATCGACAGATAAAACAAAAAGCTCCCATCGCAACGGCAGCAAAACTGCCGGGCGAAGGGAGCTTTTTTGCCTTGTTTATCCACCGGCAATCCTGTATAATCAGAACAGAAGGAAAGCGTACAGGGCAAAACATCGCTGAAAACAACCGGAAGAGGGGACATAAACAGGACGGGTATGCCGTACCGCCGGAAACCGGAGGAGGGACCTGCGTGAAGAACCAGTGGAAAAGTGAATTTGCAGTGCGTTTCAGCCGTCATGAGGATGAGCTGAAATGGCTTTATTATGAGCTGTACCACAGCAACGGGCAGGCGTTTGATGCCTTTACCGACATGATGTACCGGCTATGGGAGGAACGGCCCGAGAAACTGAAGGAAATGGACCGCACCCGGGAACTGCAACCGGACTGGTACAAGGGACATGATCTGACGGGCATGCTGATGTATACGGATGCGTTTGCCGGGAGCCTGAAGGGCATCAAGAAGAAACTGAAATATATCAACGACTGCGGGGTAAACTACCTTCATCTGATGCCGCTGCTGGAAAGTCCGGAGGGGCGGAGTGACGGCGGATACGCCGTGAGCGATTTCCGGAAGGTCCAGCCGGAGCTGGGCACGATGGAGGACCTTTCGGACCTTACGGATGCATGCCATGCGGAAGGCATCGCGGTGTGCCTGGATTTTGTGATGAACCATACCAGCGAGGACCATGAATGGGCACGGCGCGCCCGTGCAGGTGAGAAGGAATACCAGGACCGGTACTTCTTCTTTGACGACTGGACGATTCCGAATGCTTTTGAGCAGACGGTTCCACAGGTGTTTCCCACCACGGCACCGGGAAATTTCAGCTGGTGCCCGGAAGCAGAGAAGATCGTGATGACGACATTCTATCCATACCAGTGGGACCTGAATTATGCCAATCCCACGGTATTCAACGATATGACGGACAACATGCTGAACCTGTGCAACCACGGGGTGGACATCATCCGCCTGGACGCGGTGCCCTATATCTGGAAGGCCCTGGGCACGACCTGCCGGAACCTGCCCCAGGTACATACCCTGGTGCGGATGATGCGCATGGTATGCGAGATTGTGTGCCCCGGAACCCTGCTGCTCGGCGAAGTGGTGATGGAGCCCAGCAAAGTGGCCCCGTATTTCGGTACAGTGGAGAAACCGGAGTGCCACCTGCTGTACAACGTGACGACCATGGCGACGCTGTGGCATACAGTGGCGACGAAGGACGTGCGGCTGCTGGCCCACCAGGTGCGCCAGGTGTTCTGCCTGCCCCGCGAGTATGTGTTCCTGAATTACCTGCGGTGCCATGACGATATCGGATGGGGACTGGACTATAATTTCCTCCACGGGCTTTGCCAGGAAGAGATTCCGCACAAGCGTTTCCTGAACGATTACCTGACCGGAAAATGGAAAGGGAGCCCGGCAAGGGGCGAGCTGTACAACGACGATCCACGGCTGGGGGATGCCCGGCTGTGCGGGACAACGGCTTCCCTGTGCGGCATCGAGACCGCCCGGCAGAATGATGACAAAGACGCGCTGGACAAGGCACTGCGCCTGGACCGGATGCTACATGCCTTCATGTTCACCCTCAGCGGGGTACCGGTGCTGTACAGCGGCGACGAGATTGCCATGGAAAATGATTACAGCTACCATGATGATCCCCTGAAGGCCGATGACAGCCGATACCTGCATCGGGGCAGCATGGACTGGGAAAAGGCAAAAAAACGGACAAAGAAAACCACGCCGGAGGGAAAAATCTTTGCCGCAATCCGCCGGATGGAACAGATCCGGGCGGAGCAGGCCGTATTCGATCCGGGAGCGGACACATGGATCCTGGAGACGTACAACAACCACGTGTTCGGAATCGGACGGTATTACCGCGGCGAACAGCTGCTGGCCCTGTTCAATTTTGCAGATGAACCCCAGAAGATATGGCTTCGGGATGAGAAGAGCTATACAAACCTGATGACCGGAGAGGAAAGCGACGCCGGGGAGATCCGGCTGGACGCCGGGGACTTCTGCTGGCTCCTGCACCGATTTTGAGACAGGAGAAAACGCCCATGAAGCGGAAGCTGATTTTTCTGGACATTGACGGAACCCTGACGCCTGCCGGAAACAACAATCCTCCGGAAAGCGCTATGATTGCCGTGAAAGCCGCGCAGGCCAAAGGGCATAAGGTATTTCTGTGCACAGGGCGGAATCCTGCGATGCTGGCTCCTGTACTGGCACTTGGATTTGACGGCGCTGTAGCCGGAGCCGGCGGATATATTTTTACCAATGATGAGGTGCTGTTTGACTGTCCGATGAAACCGGAAGAATTTGAAACCGGTATGCGGCTGCTGGGGGAAAACGGCGTTTTCAGGACAATTGAAGCCCGGGATGCCACATGGGGCGATGAGGAACTCGGGGACTTCCTGGCTCAGGCAGGAGAAGAAAACAGCGAACTGGTCCGATGGCGCAAAGCACTTGCGAACCAGCTGAACATCCGCCCGATGAGTGAATATGACGGCAGTCCGATCTACAAGATCGTATTCATGTGCCGTGAGGCAAAGCAGCTGCAGCCGGCACGAGACGCACTGGAAAGGCAGTATCATTTTGTGGTACAGGACGTGGCGGCACATCACTGCCTGAACGGTGAGCTGATCAACCGGAAGTATGACAAGGGAAAGGGTGTCCGGATTGTTGCGGAACACTACGGTATGGATATTGCAGATACAATCGGTTTCGGTGACAGCATGAATGACCTGGAGATGATTGAAACCGTCGGATGTTCCGTGTGTATGGTCAACGGAAGCCCGGCCCTGCAGGCGAAAAGTGACCTGGTGTGTCCGGCTGTGGAAGAAGACGGGCTTTACAAGGCCTTTGAACAACTGGAATTGATGTAATCTGCAAAAACAGTATACGGGAATGTTTTCCCAATCTGATCTTATAAAACCGCTGCCCGGGAATACATGCTTTCCCGGGCGCTTCCGTTATGCGGAGGACGAAAATGAGCAACCATCGTTCCAAAGGGCATATGCGGTTTTACGGTAAGGTACAAGTTTGCGGGCTTCGCTATACAGCAAGGCTGCCGGCCCGGGAACCGGCATTTACCGGCTGGGTCAGCGGCAGCGTGCTGCCGGAAACCCAGTGGGATACGGCCTGGCTGCGGAAGCTGCTGATCCGGCTGAAAAGCCAGGGACACTTCCATATTGCAAAGGTAACAATCCGGATTCTTCCGATGAAACCGGATGAACGGCATTTTCGGCTCTGTCAGTCCGCTCTCCCGGGAACAGAGTAATGAAAAGCAGATAAACTGCCCAGCAGAATGTGTGGCTGAAAAAGAAATTCCAAATCAAAAACCGGAAGACTTTTCCCAGATTATCGTAACACAATCCGGAAAAGATCATATACACCGGGATTGGCGCGGACTTCGAATACGGTTTCCGCACTGTTTTTCATGAGCGGCGGAATCCGCATGGGGTTCCCGGTGCGGAAATCCTTGCGGAGCGGGAGCTCCAGCGCTTCCGCTTCTCCCTTTACGTGGATGCGGACGGCGCCGGGCTGGGCCTGCGAGGTGACGTACGGATACAGGATGAAGGCATTATTGTCATAGGTGAAGAGGCTGACGCCGCTGCCGCATTCCAGGTATACCCGGCGGGACGGGAACTCCCTGCGGATCCGCGTGAGGACGGACTTCGGGATTTTGTACAGGTCCGGGAAGCTGTCCGGGACCGCCAGGGTCAGCATCTGCCCTTTGCCGTATGTATCCCGCAGGAGGAGACCGAAGCTTTCCTCCGTATCCGCCACCTTGGCCAGCGCCCAGGTGGCGTTGTTCCGGAATTCGCATACCGGAATGCCGATTTCCTCCCGGCCGCGGGGGTATTCCGTCCGTGAGAAGGGGTTGGCGGTTTCAATGCGGTAATTCCGGCCGCGAACACGGCGGCCGGGGAGGCGGATGGAGGTCATCCGCCGGATTCCGCGGTCCATGGTATCCTCCAGGAAGCCGCTGGTGACCAGCGCTTTTCCGCCTCCGGCCACATACTTTTCCAGTTTATCCACAACACCGGGATCACAGGCGGAGGAACGGGTGAGCAGGATGCTTTCCGCACCTTCCGGCCAGTAAGGCGAGCAGACAACGGGCAGGCCGCACATGCCGAGAAAATCCTGGATATTATCCTCGCCCTGGCTGTTGTCCGGAAGGTAGCAGACCGTACCGACCGGACTTCCGCAGTAATCGAGCACAGCGTCCAGCTTATCCAGGTGCCAGCCCAGGGCGGGAACGAGCGGGCTGTCGGTGAGCGCCTGGAAGCAGAAGAGCATCATTTCCCGCGGCTTGGAGAAGGCAGTCAGGTATGCCTGCTCCAGGTACTGGTCCATAATATGGAAGTCGAAGGGATCAAACCAGCCGCCGCCGTTGTGACCCGGCCACATGTTCTCGAAATAGGTCATGAGCGAGAAGCTCAGGTACCGGGGAAGGTGCTGGTCCGTGGTGACGGTATCCCGGGCTTCCGTACCGGTATAGACCTGATCGAACAGCTTCCGCTGGGCGGCGGGATTGTATCCGGTTTCCTGGTAGCTCTCCGCCCAGTTCGGATACTTGATGGTGATCCGGCAGGCGGGGTTGGCTTTTTTCGCCGGGGCGATCACGTCCTCCCGGCTGACCTTTTCCATCAGGCTGAGACGATAGGCCTGCCAGCTCCCGTCTGTAATCCCGTGGGCGGCGTTGTATGCGTCCCGCCCGGCCAGGCAGGCATCACAGGTGCAGTTGGTAAAGAAGAAGTCATCGATGATGAACTCATTGAACAGCCTTCCGGTATACTCGCTGGCCTTCCGCAGGACGGCCAGCATTTTCGGATCGTTATAGCAGAAGGTATCGAACAGGCGCTGCTTCGGCTCATCGCCTTCCGGGGTGGGGACGGTGGTGGTCAGGCCGCCGGCCACCTCGATCCCGTGCTTTTCAAACAGGCTGCGGCAGAGGGAAACCTGTTCCTCCGAAGCCATGGTTCCGCCGCGGAAGGGTTCCAGGTATACCTTGTCCGGGCGCATGTATTTTTCGAAGAAGCAGATATCGTTTTCCAGTTTTTCGGCGGCGGCACAGGCTGTGCCCTGGGCCACAAAATAGTAAACGAGCTTAAAATTCCGGTAATTGCCCATTGAAAAAACCTCCCGGCTGTGAAGTTGTGCAAACGTTTTCCTGACCGCATTATAACGGGTTTTTCCCGAATGCACAAGACGGGGATTATATCCGGACGCCGGGCTTTCTATGAGGATGACTGCGCAAGCGGAAAAATCGTTATTGACAAAACCGGGAGGAATCCTGTATGATGCACATCCACACGCTTGCAAGAATGAATCTGTAAGCCTCTGCGAGAATTGAATAAATGGCAGGGGCTTATTTCTGTTCCCCGCAGGAAGGAAAGCATATGCAGCAGACAAGACTGCCGGAGCATCCGGCAGCGCAGGAGGAGTATCTGCATCTTCAGCAGGTACGCGACGCGATTGAACGGGAAATCGGCGAAGTGGAGGCCCTGACCGGGGCCAAGGCCGGCGTTGAGATGGACGTCCGGATGAAAGAGGATCCGGACCAGCAGGAAGAGGTTACCATGCAGCTGTTCCAGGGCCAGCTGGACCGGCTGCGGCAGCTGAACATGGCACGCGGACAGGCATTCTTTGCCCGGCTGGATTTCATTCCCGAAGGAAGCGGCAGCGAAACCTGGTACCTGGGCCGGTGGGGTGTGCTGAATCCGATGATGCTGGATCCGGTGGTGGTGGACTGGCGGTCGCCGGCAGCCAACCTGTACTATTCCGGACAGGTGGGGCCGATGGATTACGAAGCCCCGGACGGCCGGATTTGCGGCGAACTGACGCTGAAACGGATGCTGACCGTACGGGACCGGGAACTGGAAGGACTGTTTGACAGCGGAATTGTTTCGCAGGAGGCGTACCTGCAGGGCGTACTTGGCAGCATTTCTTCCGACCGGCTCCGGGATATCGTAACCACCATCCAGGCGGAACAGAATGTGGTGATCCGGTATCCGCTTTCCGATAACCTGCTGGTGCAGGGAGCTGCCGGAAGCGGGAAGACTACGATCGCACTGCACCGGATCGCCTACCTGCTGTACGCATTCCGGGAGACCCTGAAGCCGGAAAACATGATGATCCTGGCGCCCAACCCGCTGTTCCTTTCCTATATTTCCCAGGTGCTGCCGGACCTCGGCGTGGAACGAGTGGTCCAGACGACCTTCGAAGGCTGGTGCCGGGAGAGCATGGGCAAACGGATGCCTGCCGTGAACCGGGAAGGCCGCCTGGAGAAGAACCTGCGGTCCACCGCGGAGGAGCGGGAACGCACCGGGCGGCAGATCCGCCGGAAAGGCTCCCTGCGGATGCTGGAGCAGCTGACGGAATACCTGGACAGGCTGCAGTACAGCATTATCCCGGAAGGCGGATTCCGGATGGCAGGTGTGACGCTGATGGAACGGGCGGAGCTGGAGGATATCTTCCTGAAGCAATTCCGGCATTATCCCCTGGAAATCCGGCTCAGCGAGCTGAAGAAAATCATCCGGAAACGGGTCCAGTCCGCAGTATCCATGCTGAAGGAACGCTATACCGATATGGCGGAACAGCAGGTGGGCCGGCTCCGATCCGCCATGCGGGACAGCCCGGAACGGCAGAAACGGATCCGGGAGGTTTATACGGCTAGGGACCTGCGGCACCGGGAGATCGATGAACGGGCGGAAACCTACATGGCCGGCTACCGGGATAAATTCCCGAAGCTGGACGTCATGAGCGTTTATGTGGACTTCCTGCATGCCTGCGGGGCGGATGAACTGATTCCGGAAGAGGGCGGCGTACGGCAGGAGGACCTGCCGCTGCTGGCGGTCATCTGCCGGACCGTGTTCGGCCTGAAAACCAGACCCATGCGGCATATCGTGATCGACGAGTGCCAGGACTTTTCCCCGCTGCAGATCGAACTGCTGCGGCAGGCAAACCCCGCGGCGACATTCACGCTGGTGGGGGATCTGTACCAGGGAATCCGCGCTGATGAAGGCATTCGGGACTGGGATGAGTGGACCGGGCCCGTGTTCCACGGCCGGGCGGAGCTGACGCAGCTGACGGTCAGCTACCGCAACACGGTGGAAATCATGAGCCTGGCACAGCGCGTTGCCGGGCGGTATCCGATTCCAGGTATCCGGGAGACCCATCCGGTGCTCCGGCACGGAGAAAAGCCGGTGATTACAGGAACCGGGAATGAAAAGGAACGCTCCGCGATGATCCGGGAACAGGTGGAAGCCTGGAAAAAGGAAGGGTTCCACAGTATCGCGCTGATTGAAAAGACGGCGGAGCAGGCGAAGAAGCTTTACAAAGCCATCGGCACGGAAATGGGTGCAAAGCTGCTGACGGAAAATGACCGGGAATACCACGGCGGGGTGATGATCCTGAGCGCCGGAATGGTAAAGGGAATGGAGTTTGACTGCGTGGGCATCTGCGATGCGTCCGCTGTCAACTTTCCCGAGGATGAATGGATCAGCCGGATCCTGTATGTGATGATGACCCGTCCGCTGCACCGCCTGCATATCTGGCACCGCGGAGAGGTGACTCCGCTGCTGGCGGAAGCAGAATGACCGGTGCAGGAATCCGGATTCCATTTGAAGAAATAACCGGAAACAGATCACCGGAGGGAAAGGAGGGAGCAGGGATGCGAAAGGCAGGAGCTGTCATTCTTGCACTGCTGATCCTGCTGGTTCATTCCGCGTTCGCGGAAGTGATCCGCCTTGGAAAGACGGACTGCCTGCTTCAGCCGGCAGCGGAGGAGGATACCGGGAAACGGTATGTCCTGTTTGCCGGCTCCGGGGATTACTTTTTCGCAATCCGGAAATGCGCCGATATTGCGGCAAAAGACGGGATGCTCCTGATTCCGCAGGGAGACAGCCAGTATGTGCTGAACTCCCGGGCCAGCGATGTGGTAATCCGGGATATCCGCCCGCAGCTGCTGGCGTGGGCAGAGGCAGGATATGAGATGAACCTGGTGGGTTATTCCTCCGGCGGGTATCCGGCCGTTGAGCTGGCCCGGGAACTGGCGGAGGAAGGATATACCGGAAAGCTGTTTATCCTGGACGGGGCTAACCGGGCATATAAAAGCGTATATTATAATGCGGATTTTTACCGGGAATACCTGACATCGTGGGACGTGACCATCTGCGCATCCGCCGGGGATGCATTCCGGATTGCCATTCAGACACGAGAACTGGGCGAAGCACTCCGTGATGATGAGAACGTGACCTATCTCCAGTACAATATGGGACATAATGATATGAAAATCCTGTACGGGTATGTTTTCGGCGGTATGGAGATGCCAGCCCCGGAGGAGATGAACGACCTGTACGGCCGGAAAGCGGGGAAATGAGCCATGAGGAAGAACCGGGAACCGCACTGGATCCGGCACACCCATCTGTTTAGCCCGGATGAATACGAATGCTCCCGCTGCGGGGCGGTATTCGCGCAGCAGTACCCGGCATGCCCGAGGTGCGGAATCAGTCCGGGGCAGGAAAGGGAAGAGCCGGACTGGGTGGAGGAAGCGGAAGAGCTTGACTGGCTCCTGGATGATGACGACTGAGGCCGTGAACCCGGGAGGAAAGTGCTCTGAACATAACCTGTACACAGTGTGTCTTCTGCTTGACAGGGTATAACCACAATCTTATAATTAAGTTTACAGCGAACTACTATATTTTGTGGACAGAGGGGTAAAAGGACATGAAATATCTGCTTGGTATTGACCTGGGAACATCCGGTACAAAGACGGTTCTGTTTGACCAGAACGGCAAAGGCATCTGCTCCGCGACGGTGGAATACCCGATGTACCAGCCGCAGAACGGCTGGGCGGAACAGGATCCCAAGGACTGGTACAACGCGGCGGTCAGCACCATCCGCACCGTGCTTGAAAAGAGCGGCGTGGACAGGAAGGATGTTGTTTCCCTGGGCATCAGCGGCCAGATGCACGGCCTGGTCATGCTGGATGAAAAGGATGAGGTGATCCGCCCCTCCATTATCTGGTGCGACCAGCGGACCGCGAAGGAATGCGAAGAGATCACCGCGAAGGTGGGCTATGACAACCTGATCCGCATTACCGCGAACCCCGCGCTGCCGGGATTTACCCTGAGCAAGCTGATCTGGGTGCGCAACCATGAACCGGAAAACTACGCGAAGTGCAAGCATGTGCTGCTGCCGAAGGACTATGTCCGCTTTATGCTGACCGGCGATTTCGCCACCGAGGTTTCCGACGCCAGCGGCATGCAGATGCTGGACGTTCCGAACCGCTGCTGGAGCGATGAACTGCTCGGCATCCTGGATATCGACAAGAGTATGCTGGCCAAGGTTTATGAAAGCTGCGAAGTGACGGGCCATATCTCCGCGAAGGCCGCGGAGCTGACCGGACTGAGCGAAGATACGCTGGTCGTCGGCGGCGCCGGTGACAACGCGGCGGCAGCTGTGGGCACCGGCGTGGTGGAGGACGGAAAAGCCTTTACCACCATCGGAACGAGCGGTGTGGTATTCGCACATACCGACAAGCTGGCGATCGACCCCAAGGGCCGGGTACATACCTTCTGCTGCGCCGTTCCCGGTGCATGGCATGTGATGGGCGTGACCCAGGCGGCTGGCCTGAGCCTGAAGTGGTTCCGCGACAACTTCTGCGCGGCGGAAAAGACCACCGCGGAAGCCATGGGCGTGGACACCTACGAACTGACCAACCAGGAAGCGGCCCAGAGCCCCATCGGCGCGAACAAGCTGATCTACGCGCCCTACCTGATGGGCGAACGGACCCCGCACCTGGACAGCGACTGCCGCGGCATTTTCTTCGGCCTGAGCGCGATGCACCAGCGGCGTGACCTGCTGCGTGCCGTGATGGAAGGCGTGACCTACAGCCTGAACGACTGCCTGGGCGTGCTGGCGGGAATGGGCGTTGCCCCTGAAACCATGCTGGCCTGCGGCGGCGGCGGAAAGAGCCCCCTGTGGCGGCAGATGCTGGCTGACGTGATGAACTGTCCTGTGGCCACGACCGTGAATACCGAAGGCCCGGCGCTGGGCGTTGCCATCCTGGCGGGCGTTGGCGCGGGACTGTACGGCAGCGTGCAGGAAGCCTGCCGGGCGATGATCCATGTGAATCCGGCCCAGGAACCCATTGCGGAAAACGTTCCGAAATATGCCAAGGTTTACGAAGTGTTCAAGAAGCTCTACACCGCCAACAAGGAACTGTACAAAGACCTGGCCGAACTCGGCTGATCGGAGGAATAGGCGATGAAATGCCAGTTTTGCAGCTGCCTGGACAGCAAAGTGATTGACTCCCGCCCCACGGACGACGGCAACAGCATCCGCCGCCGCCGGGAATGCATGAACTGCGGACGGCGGTTCACCACCTATGAAAAGGTGGAGATGAGCCCCCTGTTCGTCGTCAAACGGGATGGACGCCGGGAAGGCTTTGACAGCCAGAAGATCAAAGCCGGTATCCTGCATGCCTGCGACAAACTGCCGGTGAGCATGCAGCAGATCGACGAGATTGTGACCCGTGTGGAGCAGAAAGCTTACGCCACCATGGAAGGGGAAATTCCCTCCGAGAAGATCGGCGATATGGTGATGTCGGAGCTGAAGGAACTGAACGACGTCGCCTATGTGCGCTTTGCCGCAGTGTACCGCAAGTTCACCGACGTCGGAGCGTTCATGGATGAACTGAAGAAACTGGTGGCAGAGAAAATCTGAGAAGGATCCGGAACAACCGGAATTCCCTGTGAAACATGAAAGCGCCCGGAGCGAAAGCTCCGGGCGCTTCATTCGTTCTGGAATCAGTCATCCGCACGGAAAGCGTAGATGGTGGTGGTGTCGTACTTTTCGCCGGGACGGAGAACGGTCGTGCCCGGGAAGTTGCTGTGGTTCGGATCATCCGGGCAGTGCTGGGTTTCCAGGCAGAAGCCGGAGTAATGTCCGTAAACCGCGCCGTCTTTGCCGCCTTCGGCGTGGGTGGTGCAGGCGGTGTAGAGCTGGATGGCGGGCTGGTCGGTGATGACTTCCATGTAGCGGCCGGAATCCTCATGGTAAACGCTGGCTGCGATGCCTATGGTTTCGCCCTTGCGGAGGACGAAGTTGTGGTCATAGCCGCCGGCCGGAATCATCTGGGGGCAGGTATCCATGACTTCGAGGCCTTCCTCGAGCAACAGGCCGTCCCGCAGGTCCAGGGGAGTATCGGCAACGGGCATATAGTCGCCGGTGGGGATCAGGTGGCTGTCCACCTTGGTGATCACATCGGCCTCGATGGCGACGACATGATCCTTGACGGTGCCGTGGGCATGGCCGCCGAGGTTGAAGTAGGTGTGGTTGGTGAGGTTGCAGAGGGTGGGCTTGTCGGTGGTGGCCTGGTAGCGGATGATCAGGTCGCACATGTCATTCCAGGTATAGGTGACGGTGACATCCAGGTTGCCGGGATAGTTTTCCTCGCCGTCCGGGGAAATGCGGTGGAAGGATACGGAATCCTCATGCTCGCCTTCCTTCGCGGTGCCGGTCCAGAAATGGGCGGAGAAGCCGACATTGCCGCCGTGCAGGTGGTTGATGCCGTTGTCGTTCAGGGCGACCTGGTACTGCTTTCCGTCGATGGAGAATTTGCCGGCGCCGATGCGGTTGCCGTAACGGCCGACGGTGTCCCCCATGCAGCCGTGGGGCCCGATGTACTTTTCCAGTGTATCAAAGCCCAGGGCCACGTCATCCATATTGCCGCCGGCATCCGGCACAATGATGGAGGTGCAGATCGCGCCCCACTCGATCACGGTAACGGAGGCGCCCATGGCATTGGTCATGGTAAACTTGTGTACGTCTTTTCCTTTGGGGGATTTGCCCCAGACTTCAGTTTTGATGGACATGGCAGTCATTCTCCTTTGCGTTTATTGTTGATTGGAAACATCCAAAGAATTCCTGTGTCAGGCGTCCGGGAGACGGAACGGATCCGCTTCCGCCGGGGATTCCGGAAGCTCCGGAACATCGGTTTCGATATTGGAAAGTTTTTTCCGGATTGTACGCGTGCGGGAAACGGCGGAATCGATGGTTTCCCCCGCCTGGTCCAGCCGGCGGCGCGTTGCCTCCAGCATTTCCGTGAAGCGGGCGAAATCGGTTTTGATCTCCCCGAGCAGGCGCCAGACCTCGCCGCTGCGCTTTTCAATCGCCAGCGTGCGGAAGCCCATCTGCAGGGCGTTCAGCATGGCGGCAAAGGTGCCGGGGCCGGCAATGATGATCCGGAAATCCCGCTGGAGGGAATCCACCAGGTCCGGGGTCTGCAGCGCCTCGGCATAGAGGCCCTCGATGGGCAGGAACATGATGGCAAAATCCGTGGTGGAAGGCGGGGAGACATACTTGGAAGAAATCTTCTTCGCCTCGTCCTTCAGGCGCTTTTCGAGCGCCTTCCGGGCTGCGTCCGCCGCGGCCGCGTCACCGGCCTGGGAAGCATCCACCAGGCGGACATAGTCTTCCTGCGGAAATTTGCTGTCGACCGGCAGGTAAACCATGCCGCCGGACTGGTCCGGCAGGCAGACGGCAAACTCCACCCGGTCCGCGGAGCCCGGTACGACTGCAACATTCTCCTCATACTGGCCGGGAGCCAGCACCTGGCGGATCAGGCTGCCAAGCTGCATTTCCCCCCAGATGCCCCGGGTTTTGACGTTGGTGAGGACCTTTTTCAGGTCACCGACGCCGGAAGCCAAGGTATGCATTTCGCCGAGGCCCTTGTAGACGGACTCCAGCCGCTGGCTGACCTGGGCGAAGCTGGAATCCAGCTTTTTATCCAGGCTTTCGGACAGGCGCTGGTCCACCGTACGGCGCATTTCACCGAGCTGGCGCTCGTTTTCCAGGCGCAGGGTGTTGATCTTTTCCTCCTGGTTCCGGGTGGACAGGAGAACCTGGCGCTGCATGCTCTCGAGCAGGGAGGTCTGGTTCTGGCCCATCTGGGACATGGTGGAAAGCAGATGCTGGTTGGTGTTCTGCAGGGATTCCACCATTCCGTCATGCTGGGCGTCCAGACTGTCCAGGAGCTGGTTACCGAGGACGGTCAGGCTGTGTTCCTGGCGCATTCCTTCCTTTTCCTGCTGATGGGACAGGGAAGCCTGGCGGACCAGCAGGATGACCAGCAGCACGAGGCAGGCCAGCAACAGGTAGAATTCGTAGCTCATATTTCCCGCCGGCCTTCCAACGCCTTGAGCAGCGTTACCTCGTCGGTATACTCCAGGTCACCGCCGACCGGGACGCCGTGGGCAATCCGGGTGCAACGGATGTTCATGGGCTTGAGCAGCCGCGCGATATAGGAGGCGGTTGCTTCCCCCTCCACATCCGGGTTGGTGGCCAGGATGACTTCGGAAATCGTTTCGGAACCGGCGCGCGCCATCAGCTCTCGGATGTGGATATCATCCGGGCCGATGCCCTCCATGGGCGACAGGGTGCCGTGCAGCACATGGTACAGCCCGTGGTATTCATGGGTGCGCTCAATCGCCGCCACATCCCGCGGATCCCGGACAACGCAGACCTGCCCGTTGTGGCGGGCCGGATCGGCGCAGACGGAACAGGTGTCCCCGGCGGAATAGTTGCCGCAGACACTGCAGAAGTGGATTGCCTTCCGCCCTTCCCAGAGGGCGACGGACAGGCTGCGCACTTCCTCCAGCGGCATGGAGGCAACAAAGTATGCCAGCCGCTGGGCGGTTTTGACGCCGATGCCGGGCAGGCGGTGAAGCTCCGCTGCCATTGTTTCGATGGGTTCAATCTGGCTGCTCATCTCAGAACAACCCGCCCATCCCGGGAGCCATGCGGTTCATGGCGGACTCGCGGGCTTCCTCGCCCTTGCGGAGCGCTTCGTTGACCGCAGCCAGGATCAGGTCCTGCAGCATTTCGATATCATCGGGATCCACTACCTGGGGATCGATGGTGATGGCGGTCAGCTCGCGCTTGCCGGTCACTTTGACGGAGACCATGCCGCCGCCCGCGGAAGCTTCATACTCGGCAGCGTCCAGCTGCTCCTGCGCTTCCTGCATCTGCTGCTGCATCTTCTGTGCCTGGCGCATCAGCTGCTGCATGTTGGCTCCGCCGCCGAAGCCGCCGAAATTGTTGGGTCTACCCATTGTGATTCTCCTCCTTATATTTACGGATTGGTAACCGGGGCCGGATCCGGGACGGTTTCGACACCGTAGAGCGCGGTGACGATATCATCGAGGATGGCCATCAGATAGGGCATTCCTTTGCCCTGGCGGTTCTGAAGCAGGATTTCCGCCTTGTCGAGGCGGGTCATGGGGGAACGGGCTTGGGTGACCAGGAGGGTCACCGGCGTATCCCGGTCTGCGCGCAGGATACCGGCGATTACGCGGCCGTTGGACCCGTTTTTGTTGAAGTAGAAGCAGCGGACGCCTTTGCCGCCGCGGTTCTGGGACTCGAAATCCAGCTGGGGAATGCGTTTGGCCCAGCCGCGCTCGGAGAAGAGGATGACCTCATCCTTTTCAGACAGCTGGCTGAACCAGATAACTTCATCCGATGCTTCCACGGACATGGCTTTGACACCGGAAGCAATCCGGCCCTGGGCCGGCACGCCGGCAAGCGGGAAACGGATGCTCATGCCGTCCCGGGAGACCAGGAGGATGTCATCCTGCCCGGAAGCGGGCCGGATATCCAGGAGGGCATCGCCCTTCTTCAGTGAGAGCGCCGGATACTTGCGGGAACGGACATCGTATTCCGCCGCGGCGGTCCGCTTGATCATGCCTTTCTTTGTGACAAACAGGAAGTCCGGCATGGCTTTCAGGCCAGCGGAATCCGCGGTGAGCATGAGCAGCGCCTGCTCGCCTTCCTCCAGGCCGGCCAGGACACCGGAAAGGAGCTGGCCGCGGTCGCGGGGCTTGATCTCCGCCAGTTTGCCGACGGAAACCGGGTAGCAGTTGCCCAGGTTCGTGAAGATGTAGAGGGTTTCCGCGGTGGTCGTGGCAAGCTGGAAGCGGGCGCTGTCCGGCTCGCTTTCCTCCACGGTGGGCAGCGGAGTACGCTTCAGCTGCACCGGGGAGACCCGCTTGAGGTATCCGCCGCGGGTGAAGATGACCACGGCATCCTCGGCAACGGGGGTATTGTCCGGCAACTCCACGGGCGCGTCAACCGGCTTTTCGAGGGTGGTGCGGCGTTCGTCGGAATACTGCTCCGCAATGGTCTCCATCTCTTTGCGGATGACTTCACGAAGCTTTTTCTCGCTCTTCAGGATGCCTTCCAGCCGGCTGATCAGCTTCAGCACGTCCGCGTATTCCTTGCGCAGGGCTTCCACTTCCAGGTTGGTGAGGCGCTGGAGGCGCATATCCAGGATGGCCTGCGCCTGGACCTCGGTGAGGCTGAAACGCTCCATCAGGCCGATGCGGGCTTCCTTCGGGCTTTTGCTGGCCCGGATCAGGGCGATGACTTCGTCCAGGTTATCCAGCGCGATCATCAGGCCTTCCAGGATATGGGCCCGGGCTTTGGCCTGGCGGAGCTCATATTCCGTGCGGCGGGTAACGACCTGCTTCTGGTAATCCACATAGTGGGCGATCAGCTGCTTGAGGTTGAGGAGCACCGGCTTGCCGCCGGCGATGGCGACCATGTTGACGCCGAAGGTGACCTGCAGGTCGGAGTACTTGTAGAGGTAAGCGAGTACCCGCTGGGGATCGACGTCGCGCTTGAGCTCGACCACGGCGCGCATGCCGGTACGGTCGCTCTCATCGCGGATGTCATAGATTCCGCCCAGCGCGGCCTTTTTCTCCTCGCTGAGCTTGAGGATCTTCTCCAGCATGGCGGACTTGTTGATCTGGTAGGGGATTTCGGTGATGACCAGCAGCTTGCGGCCGGCGGCTCCATCCTCCACATGCACGCGGGCGCGGAGGGTCAGCTTGCTGCGGCCGGTTTCATAGCCGCGGCGGATCTCCTCGTTATCCACCAGGACCCCGCCGGTCGGGAAGTCCGGGCCGGGAAGGATTTTCATGAGATCATCCAGGGAGATATCCGGGTCGTCCATCTGCGCGAGGACGGCGCGGACCGCTTCCCCCAGGTTATGGGTGGGGATGTTGGTAGCCAGACCGACTGCAATGCCGTTGGCACCGTTGACCAGCAGGTTGGGGAAGCGGGCGGGGATCATGTCCGGCTCTTTGAGGGTATCGTCAAAGTTGAGCCGGAAGGGAACGGTGTCCTTTTCAATATCCCGGAGCATCTCCATGGCCAGGGGTGTCATGCGGGCTTCGGTGTACCGCATGGCGGCCGCCCCGTCCCCGTCGATGGAGCCGAAGTTGCCGTGGCCGTCGACCATGGTGCAGCGCATGGAGAAATCCTGCGCCATATGGACCAGGGCGCCGTAGACGGAGGAGTCTCCGTGGGGATGGTATTTACCGAGGCAGTCACCCACGATACGGGCGCACTTGCGGTGCGGCTTGTCCGGGGTGGTGCCCAGCTCCATCATGGTGTACAGGATGCGGCGCTGGACCGGCTTGAGGCCGTCCTCCACGCGGGGGAGGGCACGCTCCAGGATGACGTGCTCGGCGTAGGGCATCATGCTGTTGTGCATGACGTCTTCCATGTTGATATCCAGGATCCGGGAGGGATCGTCCTTCACGATCGGCTGATCTTCCTTCTTCTTCGGCACGGTCAGTTCCCTCCTTCCTGCGCGGCACGCTGGTTATCCGGCAGTTCAAAGTTGTCTGGCCGGTTGAAGTCCGCGTGTTCGCTGATATAGTCGCGCCGGGGCTCGACCTTGTCGCCCATGAGGACGGTGGTGAGACGGTCGACGAGGGCGGCGTCCTCGATGGAGACGCGCATGAGCTTGCGGCGGGAGGGATCCATGGTGGTCTCCCAGAGCTGCTCGGGGTTCATTTCGCCCAGGCCTTTGTACCGCTGGAGGGTATAGCCCTTGCCGGCGGCGCGGGTGGCTTTGGAAAGCTCCTTGTCGTCGTACGCGTAGATGACGCTGCTGCCCTTCTGTACCTTGTATAGCGGGGGCATGCCGATGTACACATGGCCGCCGGTGATCAGGTCCTTCATATAGCGGAGGAAGAAGGTGAGCAGGATCGCGCGGATGTGCGCGCCGTCCTGGTCCGCATCGGAGAGGATGATGACCTTGCCGTATTTCAGGTTTTCCAGGGAGAAGCCTTCATCGATGCCGGTACCCAACGCCGTGATCAGGGAACGGAACTCCTCATTGGCGAGCACCTGGTCCAGGTGCTTTTTCTCGACGTTGAGGGGTTTGCCGCGGAGCGGCAGGATGGCCTGGAAACGGCGGTCCCGCCCCTGCTTCGCGCTGCCGCCTGCGGAGTCGCCCTCCACGATGAACAGCTCGTTGTCTTCCCATTTGCGGCCGGTGCAGCTGGCCAGCTTGCCGACCAGGGGCGCCGCTTCCAGCGCGCTGGCCTTGCGGATGTTGTCCCGTGTTTTGCGGGCGGCCTCCCGCGCCTGCGCGGCACGGACGGCCTTGGTCACAATCGCCGTGGCGGCTTCCTGGTTTTTCAGGTTGTCCAGCCAGTCCGCCAGCTGCTGGGAGACGATGGCTTCCACCGCCGGACGAACCTCGCTGTTGCCGAGGCGGCCCTTGGTCTGCCCCTCGAACTGGGGATTCTTGACCATGGTGGTGAGCACGCAGGTGAGCCCCTCGCGGAAGTCCTCGCCGGCGAGGTTGTTGTCCTTTTCCTTCAGGAGGCCGGACCGGCGGGCGTAATCGTTGAAGCACTTGGTAAAGGCGGCTTTGAAACCGGTCTCGTGCGTGCCGCCTTCCGGCGTGTTGATGTTGTTGACATAGGAGAACAGGCTTTCCGTGTAGCCGTCGGTATACTGGATGGCGGCGCGGCAGATGATGGAATCCCGCCGGCCTTCCAGGTAGATGATATCCTCCTGCAGGGCATTCTTGCCTGCGTTGAGGTAGCGGACGTAATCGGTGATGCCGCCGTCGTAGCAGAAGACGCGGGTGCGGCTTTCGGGATCTGCGAGGCGTTCATCCGTGAAGGTGATGCGGACGCCCTTGTTGAGGTAGGCCAGTTCCTGCAGGCGACGCGCGACGGTCTCCGTCTGGAAACGGATATCCTCAAAGATCTCATCATCGGGGAGGAAACGGACCAGGGTGCCTTTCTTCCGGGTGTTTCCGACGATTTCCAGCGGGCCGACGGGCTTGCCAGCCTCAACCTTCTTGGAGGACGGATTGTATTCCGAGGTGAAGGCCATGCGGTAGTGCGTCCAGTTGAGGAACACATCCACGGTGAGCCATTTGCTCAGCGCGTTGACGACGCTGGCGCCCACGCCGTGGAGACCGCCGGAATAATCGTAGTTTTCGCTGTTGAACTTGCCGCCGGCGTGCAGGACGGTGAAAATGACCTCAACGCCGGGGATATGCATGGTCGGATGCTCATCGACCGGCATGCCGCGGCCGTTGTCCCACACGGAGGCGGAGCCGTCCTTATGCAGGGTGACGGTGACCTCATCGGCGAAGCCGTTGGCGGCCTCGTCGATGGCGTTGTCCACGATCTCCCACAAAAGGTGGTGCAGGCCGCGGGAGGACGTGGTTCCGATGTACATGCCGGGACGCATGCGGACGGCCTCCAGGCCTTCCAGTACCTGAATATTCCCGGCGTTATAGGTTTGCGATGCCATGAGTCCACTCCTTGATCAGATATGTCCATAAACAGACATCATAGTATACCATAAAATGGGGCAGAAAGGAAAGGGGAACACAACATTTTGATATTTAGTTTTCCCGGGAAGACGGCACTGAAAACTTGACACGGGAGGGGAAAACGGGGATAATGACTTCGTATACGATGAAGGGAGTTGAACGCATGAAGCGTTTGATATGCGCACTGCTCTGCATGGCGGTTATGCTGACCGGCATATGCTTTGCCGCGGCAGAGGAGCCCGATGATGAGGACATTGAGCTTTCGAGCGAGGAAGAGGACGAAATCCGCAGCCTGGACGAAGTGGATGAAAGCATGTATGTGGTGACGGGCAAGGTTTACCCGGAACCGACGCTGAAGGATTTCAACAAAAACTCCCCGGCAATCTACACCGGCACCCTGATCGGAAAGTACAGCATCTTTTCCCAGATGGACGTCAAATCCAAGCGGGTTGTCAGCAACAGCGGCAGCTCGAGGCAGGTGGATATCCTGTACGTCGGGCTGCAGTGGCTGATCGTACGGACGAGGGAAAACAAGATCGGCTATGTGAAGCGGGAATGGTTCAGCCTGGACACCATCAAGCCGCTGGATCCCGTGAATACACCGCCGTTCAATGCTCAGAAGCATGCCTATATCGCGACGACCGCAAGCACCTGCCACGTGCGCAAAACCATGGATCCCTTCCAGGGAAGCGGCGATGACGGGAACAACTGGGTGATCCTGAAGCCGGGCACGACAATCTCCATCTGGCAGTTCTACGACGGCTGGGCCATGGTGAACTACATGCGCAGCTACGGGTACATTGATCCGAGTGAGCTGACGGACCTGAAGCCGGTGAGCCCCACGGACGAAATGCTGTATCCGGACTGCCCCATCGGCGCCTATACCAGCTATTACAAGATGATCCAGATTGAGCAGAACATTAACCGGATCCACAACATCAAGCTGGGCTGCCAGTTCATCTCGGTGGTCATCAATCCCGGTGAGGAATTCAACGCCAACAGGCTGATGGGCCGGTACAACGCCAGCAAGGGCTACAAAAAGGCTGGCGTGCTGGTGGACGGCCGAACGACCGCGGGCTACGGCGGCGGCACCTGCCAGGTGTCGAGCACGCTGTACAATGTGGTGGTGCAGCTGCCGAAGATCCGGATTATCCAGCGGCGGGCGCACGGCGGAAACGGCGCAAGCTACCTGCCGATCCACTGCGACGCGGCCGTCGGCAACAGCGAACTGAACCAGCGCTGGATCAATGAATACCCTTTCCCGATCCGGATCGAAGCCTGCTCCAATGACGACGGCGCCCTGTGCGTACAGATTTACCGGGCAGACTGAAACTGAAGAAAAAACACCTGAAATACAGCCGGGTTCCGCGGATTCCGCGAAACCCGGTTTTTTCACGGCCCGCGAAGGAATGAGGATCCTGCATGCGTGCGGTTTGCAAAATAAGAACGGTTATTTTGCGCAATGAAAGAGTTTTTTTCCCGGCAATATTGTGATACAATCCGCAATGTCAACAAAGAGAATTGCCAACGGCAATACGTGAGGAAGGACGAAAGACCATGATTACACTGGAACATGTCACGAAAACCTACGCAAAAAACAACACCAAGGCGGTGGATGACCTGACGCTGACGGTGAACGGCGGCGAACTGTTCGGATTTATCGGACCGAACGGCGCCGGCAAGACCACCACCATCAAGCTGATGACCGGTATCCTGACGCCGGACGGGGGAACCGTGACGATGGCCGGGCACCGGATGGACCTGGAACGGCTGGAAGCCCAGCGCCTGATCGGTTTTGTGCCCGACGGAAACGACCTGTATGACCGGCTGACCGGCATGGAGTATCTGAACTTTATGGCGGACGTATATCAGGTGAGCGCAGCCCAGCGCAAAGCACATATTGAGAAGTACCTGGATATTTTCTCCCTGGAGGACGCGATCAACAACCAGGTGCGCTCCTACTCCAAGGGTATGAAGCAGAAGCTGCTGGTGATCGGCGCGCTGATCCACAACCCGCCGGTCTGGATCCTGGACGAGCCCCTGGGCGGCCTGGATCCCCGCGCGGCACACCTGCTGAAGGAAGAAATGATCCGGCACTGCAAGGAAGGAAACACCGTGTTCTTCTCCACGCACGTACTGGAAGTAGCGGAAAAGCTGTGCACCCGGATTGGTGTGATCAACCACGGTTCCCTGAAGGCACTGGGCACGCTGGACGAGCTGCGATCCGGCGAAGTCGGCGCAAGCCTTGAAGAGCTGTTCCTGGAGCTGACGGAAGACGGAGGCGAAGAGGCATGACAGGCTTTTTTCCGCTGCTGAGACTGCAGCTGCTGAGCCGCTTCGCGGACATGAAACCGAAGAACCTGAAGACGGCATTCAAAGAAAAACGCGGCCGCACGGTCGGCATGTTTATCGCGGTCCTGATCCTGATTGTATACATGGCGGGCTTCCTGTACTTCATTGAAAAGAAAGCTCTGGACCTGCTGATGCCGATGGGAATGGGCGACGTGATCGTGAGCCTGTCGGTGATCCTGGCAACCGGCGCCACGCTGATCATGGCATTCTTCTTCGTGATGAGCAGCCTGTACATGGGCCGGGACGCAGCGTATATCGCTGCACTGCCGGTGAAAAGCCGGACAGTACTGAGCGCAAAGCTCGCCCAGGTATGGGTTTCCGAAACCGCGATTGACGCGGTGATTATCCTGCCGGCATGCATCCAGTACGGGATCCGGGCCGGCATGCCCGCGGATTTCTACCTGCGGATGGTGATTGTGTGGCTGACCGCCGCAATCCTGCCGGTTGCGATTATCAGCCTGGTATCCGCGCTGGTGATCCGGATCTCGGCGCTGTGGAAGCACCGGGAGATCATCGCGACGGTGGGCGGAATCGCCTTTTTTATCGCGTATATGTTCCTGATGATGAACGTGGGGCAGATTACCGGTGACGCGGCGGACGGAGGGGAAATGATTTCCCAGCTGATCCTGAGCAACACCGCCCGAATCCAGTCGATGACCGGCCTGTTCCCGCCGGCCGCGTGGGCTGCGGAAGGCATCCTGGGCAACTGGGCGAAGCTGGGACTGTTTGTACTGGTGAGCATTGCGGCGATTGCCCTGGTGATCTGGATCCTGGGCTATCCGTACCGGAAGCTAAGCCTGCTGGTGACCGAGACGCCGGCATCCTCCGCCAAGGGCGGCATCCGGAAGGGCGCCATCCGGGAAGGGAACGCTTACCTCGCCAATGTGAAACGTGAGTTCAAGCAAATCCTCCGGGTGCCTTCCTACATGATGAACATCATCCCGATCTGCTTCATGCCGCTGCTCTTCGTGATTATGATGACAGTGATTGTCGGCAGCAAGATCGGTGATGAGGGAGAATCCCTCCAGGCCATTTTCAGCACGCTGAATCCCGCCCTGGTGATGGGTATCCTGGCGGCGATGATGGCATACGTCGGCGGAATGAACCCGGCACTGAGCACTGCGGTCACCCGTGAAGGCAAAGGCCATGACTTCCTGATCGGCCTGCCGGTATCCGGCCATACGCTGATCAAGGCGAAGTTCACCGTCGGCTGCGGTCTGTCCCTGCTTGGTATGCTTGCCGCGACCATTGCCCTGGTGATTGTATTCCCCGCCGCAAGGCTGGAAGCCCTCCTGGCTTTCGTCCTCTGCGCGCTGTATGTGTATGCCGCGGCCTGCATCGCACTGGCCCATGACATCAAGCATCCGAAGCTGAACTGGACGACGGAGCAGGAAGCGGTGAAGCAGAACTTCGGTGTGCTGATCTCCATGCTGATCAGCTGGGCAATCCTGATCCTCCTGGCTGTCGGCACCTACTTCATGATCAACGCCGGATGGGGCATCTGGCCTGTGTTCGCGGTGCTGGCAGGCACACTGCTTGTACTGTGCCTCGCACTGCGGGCCCATATGTACAAAACGGTGGACAAGTATTACACGAAGCAGTAAAATAGTAACCGGAGAAAGAGGACCTGAAAACTCCGGCTGCGACTGAAAAAAGACCTGAACAACGTCGGGGCGGAGTTTCCGCCCCGCGTTGTATTTTGGAAGGGAGACGGGATTCATGATGAGACGGATTGCCGCACTGGTTTTCGTACTGCTGCTTGTGATGGCCGGGACGGCCTTCGCGGACCAGGACGTCCAGCTGAAGGGAACCCGGTATACGCTGACACTGCCGGACAGTATGGAATATGACGGGCCCGGGAATCCGGGCAAGGCAGACTTTGCCTATGTTTCCGAATCCCTGGGACTGGAAATCCTGTTTACCTCCGCAAACGGGAGCGGCTTGCAGCAACTGGCGGACATGATTCCCAACCTGGCGGATGACGTGGACGATCCCCGGATGACGACGGTAAACGGAGTCGAGATGATCGTATACCGGGTAACTGCCAGCAATCCGGACGGGAAAGCCATCGGATACATCCTGCGGGACGGGGACAAGGTATGGCAGATTGAGTTCTGGTATACCAGCCAGACCGCCGCGGACATGACCAAAACCATCATGGAAAGCATTCAGTAAGGATACGGGAACGGTATGAGCTTTACGCATCTGCATCTGCATACGGAATACAGCCTGCTGGACGGCGCCTGCCGGATCCAGCCGCTGGTGAAGCGGCTGAAAGACCTGGGCATGGATTCATGTGCCGTGACGGATCACGGTGTGCTTTACGGCGCGATCGAATTCTACACGGCGATGACAGACGCGGGAATCAAACCGATTATCGGCTGTGAGGCCTATGTGTGCCGGGACCGGACGGACCGGTCTCCCACCGGACGGGAGAACAGCCACCTGATCCTGCTGTGCGAAAACAACACAGGATACCAGAATTTGATGTACCTGATCAGCGAAGGATTCCTGACCGGGTACTACTATAAACCGCGCATCGATTACAACCTGATCCGGGAACACCACGAGGGCCTGATCTGCCTGAGCGCCTGCCTGAGCGGCGACCTGCCGAAGATGCTGCTGAACGGGCAGGATGAGAGCGCCCATGCCTATGTGCGGGAAATGCAGGAGATCTTCGGGAAGGACAACTTCTATATCGAGATCATGGACCATAACCTGCGGGACGAAAAGACGGTCCTTCCCCGGCTGATCGCCATCGCGCGGGAGATGGACGTGCCGCTGGTGGCGACGAACGACTGCCACTACCTGGAGAAAAAGGACGCCCACGCACAGGAAGTGCTGATGTGCATCCAGACCGGCAAGACGCTGGCAGACGACCAGCGGATGCGGATGGAGACCAGCGAACTGTATGTCAAGAGCGAGGAAGAGATGCGCGCCCTGTTCCGGCAGGTGCCGGACGCACTGGAGCGGACAAGGGAAATCGCTGACCGGTGCAATGTGACATTCGAGTTCGGCGTGACACGGCTGCCGAAGTATCCGGTGCCCGAAGGCGAAACCGCGGAGCAAATGCTGCGGCGGCTGTGCAGCGAAGGCATCCGCCGGCTGTATCCGGAGGCGAAGGAAGGGGATGAACCCTGGCAGCGCCTGGAGTATGAACTGTCTACAATTGAACATATGGGCTATGTGGATTACTTCCTGATCGTCTGGGATTTCATCCACTATGCCAAATCCCAGGGAATCATGGTGGGACCGGGCCGCGGAAGCGGCGCCGGGTCCATTGTCGCGTATTCCCTGGGCATCACCATGCTGGATCCGCTGAAGTACCAGCTGCTGTTTGAACGCTTCCTGAACCCGGAGCGGGTGACCATGCCGGATATTGACGTGGACTTCTGCTATGAACGGCGGCAGGAAGTGATTGACTATGTGGCGCGGAAATACGGCGCGGACCATGTGAGCCAGATTATCACCTTCGGTACGATGGCAGCCCGCGGCGTGGTGCGCGACGTCGGGCGCGTGCTGGGAATGAGCTACCAGGAGACGGACGCGGTGGCCAAGGCAGTGCCCATGGACCTGGGGATCACGCTGGAAAAGGCGATGAACCTTTCCCCCATGCTGCGCCAGATGGTGGATGAACAGCCCCGGGTAAAGGAACTGATCGATACGGCGATGACGCTGGAAGGAATGCCGCGGCATGCCTCCACGCACGCCGCCGGCGTGCTGATCACCGGCAAACCCGTGGTGGAGTTCGTACCGCTGCAGCGCAACGATGACGTGATCACCACGCAGTATCCCATGGGCATCATTGAGCGGCTGGGCCTGCTGAAGATGGACTTCCTGGGCCTGCGGACGCTGACAGTGATCCGGGATACGCTGGATATGATGCGGGAAGCCGGCACCGACATGAAGCCGGAGGATATCCCGCTGGATGATCCTGCTGTTTACGAGATGATCTGCCGGGGGGATACGGACGGCGTGTTCCAGATGGAAGGCGCGGGAATGACCGGGTTCCTGACCAGCATGAAGCCCTCCTGCTTTGAGGATATTATCGCGGCGATCTCCCTGTACCGGCCCGGCCCGATGGATTCCATTCCGCGCTATATCGCCGGGAAGGTGGATCCATCCAGCGTCCGGTACAAGACGGAGAAGCTGCGCCCGATCCTGGACGTAACTTACGGGTGTATGGTGTACCAGGAGCAGGTGATGCAGATTGTGCGGGACCTGGCCGGGTACAGCTACGGCCGGAGCGACCTGGTGCGCCGCGCCATGGCCAAGAAAAAGCACAAGGTCATGGAAGAGGAACGCGAGATCTTCGTGCACGGAATGACGGACGCGGACGGGAACGTGAAGGTACCCGGATGCGTGCGCAACGGCGTGCCGGAGAAGGTCGCCAATGAGATCTACGATGAAATGATCGCCTTCGCGAGCTATGCGTTCAACAAGTCCCACGCGGCCGCGTACGGCGTGGTCGCCATGCAGACCGCCTGGCTGAAGCATTACTATCCGGTGCAGTTTATGGCGGCAATGCTGAACAGCGTATACGGCAACACCGGCAAGATCGCCGGCTATATCCAGTACTGCCGCGGGCGGGGAATCCCTGTACTGCCGCCCCATGTCAACCGGAGCCGCTGGAAGTTTACGGTCGCCCGGGATGCGGAAGGGAAAACCGCGATTCTGTTCGGCCTGGGCGCGGTGAAGAGCGTCGGGGAAAACGCCGTGAACGCCGTGATCCGGGAGCGGGAAAACGGCGGACCTTACCGGGACATTTTTGATTTCTGCAGCCGGATTGACACGGCAGACTGCAGCAAGCGCGTGACGGAAAGCCTGATCAAGGCCGGCGCGTTCGACGGGATGGGCGCCAACCGGCCGCAGATGCTGGCCGTGTACGAAACGGCGATGGACGCCAACCAGTCCATCCGGAAGAAGAATGTGAGCGGACAGGTAAGCCTGTTCGACATGTTCGGGCAGGACGAAAGCCCGGCCATGATGGGTGCGCAGATCCGCCTGCCGGACCTGCCGGACTGCCCGGCCCGGGTGAAGCTGCAGATGGAAAAGGAAGCATCCGGCGTATATATGACCGGACATCCGCTGGATGATTATGCCGACGTGCTGAAGGATATGACCATGACCGCTGCCCGCGTGGAAGACGGCGAGGAAGACGGACAGGACCTGGATGGTATGTTTGTCGATATGGGCGGTATCCTGACCGAGGTGAAGGGAAAGGCGACCAAGAAGGGCGACTATATGGCCTTCCTGACGCTGGAGGATATGACCGGCCAGATTGAGTGCCTGGCATTTCCGCGGGTGTTTGAGCGGTACCAGCCGCTGATCCGGGAGGATGAGGCGGTGGTGATCAGCGGGAAGATCAGCGTACGGGAAGAGGAAGCACCGAAGCTGCTGGCGGAGCGGATTGCCCGCCTGGATGACTGGAAAAAAGCTCCGGTGAAGAAGGAGCCGGAACAGCCGCTGATTCCCGACGCGAAGGCGGCGGAACTGGCGGAAGCCAAGCTGTTCCTGCGGCTGGAGAGGAAGGATATGGACCGGACGCAGGCTATGCTGGCGCTGGACAGCGGCGACATTCCGGTTTATATGCACATTCCTGCGGAGAAAATGACGCTGCTGTGCCCCCGCAGCAGCTGGTTCAGCGGGAATGAAGACGGGCTGGCCCGCCTGAAGGAGGCGCTGGGCGCGGAAAACGTGGTCCTGCGGAGAAAGACATGATTGAACTGGAACATGCGACCAAGAAATATGGCGCGATATACGGCCTGCGGGATGTGACCCTGCATATCGGCAAGGGAGAGACCGTGGGACTGCTGGGACGGAACGGCGCGGGAAAAACCACCGCGCTGAACCTGATTACGGGGTATTTTCCGCCGACGGCAGGGACGGTGCGGATCGGGGGCATGGACATGCTGGAATCCGCCCGGGCATGCCGGCATATGATCGGATACCTGCCGGAACGGCCGCCACTGTATGATGAAATGACTACCGAGGAATACCTCCGGTTCGTGTGTGAACTGCGGGAAGTGACCGCAAAAGCGATCCCGGCGCACGTGGAGGAAATCCTGACCCTGTGCGGCCTGCAGGAAACCCGCGGACGCCTGCTGGGCCATATGAGCAAAGGCTACCGCCAGCGGGCGGGAATTGCCCAGGCGCTGTGCGGATCACCGGAAATCCTGATCCTGGACGAGCCCACCGTCGGCCTGGATCCGAAGCAGACGGTGGAAATCCGGGAACTGATCCGACGGCTGCAGGCGGAGCATACGGTGGTATTTTCAAGCCATATCCTGTCGGAAGTACAGCAGCTGTGCTCCCGGGTGATTATCCTGGACGGCGGGCGAATGGTGCGCGACTTTGACCGGAATGAGCCGGAGACCGGGACGCTGCGGATCCGGCTGAAGATCGCCGGGGAAGAGGGCACGGTGATGCCGCGGCTGCAGCACCTGGACACGGATATCCGGGCAGAACTCCTGCCCGCGGAAGAGAACGGGGTGACGGAAGCCCGGCTGGTGATGGAGGCAGGCGGGGATGCCGGTGCGGCAGCGGATCGGGTATTCCGGCTGCTGGCGGGAGCGGGCATTCCGGTGCGGATGATGAGAGTGGAAAAGGAGACCCTGGAGGAAGTTTTCCTGCGGGAGACGGACAGGAACAATGAATAACAGAAAGGAGGAAACCGCGTGAAGGCCATCTGGAAACGGGAGATGCGGGGGTATTTCCATACCCCGGTGGGTTACGTGTTCCTGGGCGTGTTCCTCGCGATTTCCTCGGTTCTTTTTTACCTGGATATCCTGAGCCGGAGAAGCAGCAACCTGCCGGGATTCTTCACGGAAATCAGCGCGATCTGGATGCTGGTGAGCCCGATCCTGACGATGCGGCTGCTGGCGGAGGAACGGCAGAAAAAAACGGACCAGCTGCTGCTGACCAGTCCGGTTTCCCTGCCGGGCATTGTGTCAGGCAAGTACCTGGCGGCGGTAACAGTGCTGCTGATCACAGCCGGATTGACACTGCCGTACGTCCTGATTGTGGCGCTGTACGGACAGGTATTCCCCGCGGAACTGGCGGTGAACTACCTGGGATTCATCCTGGAAGGATGCGCCTTTGCCGCGATGGACCTGTTCCTGTCGGGCTGCGCGGCGACACCGGTGACCGCGGCGGTGCTGGCATTCGGCGCCAATTTCATGCTGTGGATTCTCGACCTGCTGCAGACCGCTGTGCGAAACGTCTGGGTGTCCGATATCCTGAAGTTTGTATCCCTGTACAGGCGTAATATGACGTTCCAGGCAGGACAGCTGAGCTTTGCGTGTATCATCTTTGACCTGGCATTCATCGCCCTGTTCCTGACGCTGACCGTGTACTGCCTGGACCGGAGAAGGACCGGCACCGGGAAGCCGGAGGAATCCGTGATGCAGCGGATCCGCCGCGGGATCCGGAAGAAGAAAGCCGCGGACCGGGAAAGCCGGAAAATCCGGGTGAAGAAATGGAAATACAGCGGGGTATCCGCTATGCTGCTGGTGATGCTTGCACTATCCCTGACCGCCCTCTGCATCGGCGCGGACGCGCTGGAAAAGCGGAATGGGCTGCGGATTGACCTGTCGTTCAACAGCGCAAGCACCTACAGTGAAAAGACACAGGATGTGCTGGAAAACGTTGGGCATGACGTGCATATCTGGGCACTGTTCCGGAACGGAGACGAGGATGTCCCGCTGATGGAGCTGCTGGACCGTTATGCAGCAGCCAGCTCCCGGATCACCTGGGAACAGGCGGACATCGCACTGAACCCGGCGCTGGTCTCCCGCTTTACAACCGACAAGGGAACACCG
Organism: Clostridiales bacterium; assembly: GCA_017569285.1. Lineage (NCBI taxonomy): Bacteria > Bacillati > Bacillota > Clostridia > Eubacteriales > Clostridiales bacterium. Next base: position 801,292 of record CP069419.1, on the reverse strand, counting down.
CAGGATGAAGGACTGATTGTCTGGTGTGAGGATACCGGCCGATCCCGGCTGATCGGTCCGGCGGAATATGCCACCTGGCTGACCGAGACGGAGACTTCCGAAGTAAGCGCAATGTGGAATTCCGAAGTCCTCCTGACCGAAGCCATCCACTATGTGACCCGGGAACGGGTACCGCAGGTTGTCATCATCCAGGGGCATGATGAATGGGGCGCCGGGGATCTGGAAACATTTGAAAACCTGCTGAAAGCCTATCAGTACGAGGTCGTATACGCCAACACCGGGGATAAGGATTTCCAGCCGGATCCGCGGGACGTACTGGTTTTCTTCAGCCCGCGGCAGGACCTGAGCGATACCGAACTGGAGAAACTGAATGCCTTTGCCCGGCAGGGCGGAAGCTTCCTGTTTACGCGGGATTACCTGGACGACGGGAAAATGCAGAGAATGCCGAATTACCGGATCCTGCTGCGCAGCTGCGGATTTGAATGCGTGGAAGGAGTGGTTTTTGCGGATGCTTCGGCGGATAACACCTATTATGATGTGTACAGGAACTGGCTGCTGCCAGAAATGCTGTCCACCGACATGACGATTGACCTGGTTGCATCCGGGATGACTGAGATTATGATGCCGGATGCCACCGCATTTGAAATACCGGAGGATACTGACAATTACATGACGACTTCCGTGGTGCTGCAGAGCGGGGAAACCGCGAGCCTGATGACTTCCGGGGCAGCGGGAGAACTGACCGATACCGGAATGGCTGGCCCGTTCGCACTGGCCCTGCAGTCCTGGCGGATTACGACGGAAGGCCACCTCTCCCGGGCGTTTATCATCGGCTGTACCGAAGCGCTGGTGAATGAGGGGATCCTGAGCATGACCAACGGACAGCAGCTGACGATCCGGGTGATGGATTACCTGCTGGATATGGAAGCTTCCAACCTGAGCATTATGCCGAAGGTGGGACTGCATCCCACCCTGGGTACCGGAAGCACGATGCTGGGATCCGTCCTGCTGGTGGCGCTGCCTGCAGCCGTCCTGCTGGCCGCTCTGCTGGTACTGGCCCGGCGCAGGAACCGGTGAACCGGAGAAAAGAGAAGCAACCATGCAACATGTTGACCGAAAAACCCGGAAGGGGAATAAACACAGGCGCGCGCTGTGGATCGCGGCTGCGGCACTGCTGCTGGCCGGCAGCGTGGCTGCCGCTGTGCTCCTGACCCGGAAAACGGAAACGGAAATACTGGATCTTCCCGTGACCGGGGGCATCCTGATGAACCGCGGAACGGAAGAAGTGGAATCCGTGACCATTACCCGGAAGGGTGAGGAATCCTGGACGCTGACCCGGGGAGAAGACGGAAAGATGCACCTGAACGGGGAGGAGAACTGGGCAGCTGAATCCGCAACGGCGCAGATGCTGCTTGAATCGCTGGCCAACCTGGCCTATGAGGAAGTGCTGACGGACAATCCGGAGGATTACCGGGGCAGCGAGGCACTGTTCGGCCTGGAAGAACCCTCCGTGACCGCCCGTGCCCGTTTTTCGGACGGACAGGAGATCACCATCCGGCTCGGCGACCCGGTACCGGGTGACCGGGAATGGTACTATATGACCGTAGACGGTGACGACCGCCTGTTTGCCATTTCCCGCGGGCAGGCGGAGGACCTGGACCCGTCACCGGATATCCTGCATCCGGTGAACCAGCCGGAGGTTTTTGCTGTACTGCTGGACCGGATCACGATTGCCGGAGCGGACGGGAATGTGACCGCGGAATGGCGGCTGCGGGGCAGTATCACCGACCGGGACGTTTCCACAAACTGGGAGATCACCGTACCGATGCAGTATCCCGCGGATGACGAGAGCATTGAAACCCTGAAAAACGCCGCGGAAGGCCTGCACCTGGGCATATTTGTGGAGGAAGCCACCGGGGAAAACCTGGAAAAACGCGGCCTGCTCCAGCCGGCCTGGACGCTGACCCTGCATATGGCGGCGGGATCCACCGGCAAGGTGTCCGGAAACGGTGTATATGATGTGGTGGAACGGCCGGAGAGCACCGTGGTGATTGATATCGCCGAAAGCGAAGACGGACTGTACCACTATGTCCGGTTCGGGAATGAGATTGACAAGGTGGCCTATATGACGCTGGCCCCCTTCCTGAAAACGAAACCGCTGGATACGGCGGCCCGGTACCTCTTTGCCACCCCGCTGAACAGCCTGGACAGCATGACGGTGGAGAAGAACGGGAGTACGACGGAATACACGCTGAAGCGGGAAGTCGTGACGGATGAGGATACCGGTGAAGCCCGGACGGCCTGCCTGAGGAACGGCACTGAAATCTCCTGGGATGCATTTACCGCAATGTACGACCGACTGCTGACGGTGAACATCACCGGGAGACTGCCGGCAGATGCGGAAACCGGAAACGCGCACACTAAAATAACGCTCCGCACGGTGAACGGCGGAGCGCATACGATCATACTGAGTGACTGGGACGGCATGCATGATGCCGTGACCATTGACGGGGGGACCCTTTTCTATATCACACGGGACAACTTTTCCACGGAAATTCCGGAATAAGGGCAGATTTATTCACCGATTGCGATGATATTCCGCCCGGTAAACCGGACCGTATAGGGCTGCCCTTCCTGCAGGGCAGGAAGCGGAATTTCCTCATCCCAGTATAGGAGCTGTTCCCGGGAACCGTGTTTGTCCGCATCCCCGAGAAAAATCAGGCTGATGCAGGACACCCCGTCCACGCGGGACAGATCCGGATCTGTGCGGACATATTCCATCACCCGGTCATGGCTGCGCCCGGAGAGGGCGGAGACCACCAGCTTCCGGTAGTCCAGCAGGGGCCTGCAGAACATCTCGATGAAAAAGATCAGGAATACGTCAAGCAGCGCCAGGAGGACGATGGAGAGCCATTCCACGCGGATGACCACCGACCAGACAAAGGCGGCCAGCAGCAGCGCGGAAATGACACCCACCAGGATCCAGCGCTTTTTCAGTTTGCCGTTCAGGGATGCCAGCATTTCAGCAGAATACAATTCCTTCATACGGGTTCCTCCGGTCACAAACAGGGAAGCCCTTCCCCTTGTGCGTCAGGGAAGGGCTGTGCTTGCTTGATGTGTGGAAATAAATCAATCAGATGAGCTCGAGAATGACCATCTCGGCGGCATCGCCGCGGCGCGGTCCGAGCTTGTAGATGCGGGTGTAACCGCCGGAGCAGTTCTTTTCGGCATTGCGGGCCTTGTACTTGGGTCCGATTTCCCGGAAGAGCTTTTCCACCACAGGATGCTTGTTGTCCTTGGTGCGCTCGCGGTAATCCGCCTTGCTTTCATCCTGCTGCTTGGTTTCCTTCAGATCATACAGGTAAGCCATCATGATCCGGCGGGCATGCAGACGGGAAGGAGCATCGTTGACGACGTCCAGCGTAACCAGCTGGCCCTTGTCGTTATGGGTTTCCTTGGTGGTGGAAACCGTGTTGTCGCATTCGCGCACAGCCAGAGTGATCATCTTATCCGCGATCCGGCGGACTTCCTTGGCCTTGGCCTCGGTCGTCTCGATGCGGCCGTTCCAGATCAGATTGGTCACCTGATTGCGGAGCAGCGCCTTGCGCTGATCAGCCGTGCGACCCAGCTTGCGTTGGTTAGCCATGGGGTTTTCCTCCTCTTAGTCTTCGTTGGGTCGCAGGCCCAGTCCGAGCGCATTGAGCTTCTGCTCAACTTCTTCCAGACTCTTGCGGCCGAGGTTGCGAACCTTCATCATATCTTCCTGATTCTTCTGCACCAGCTCAGCAACGCTGTTGATGCCGGCACGCTTCAGGCAGTTGTAGGCGCGGACGGAAAGATCCAGTTCCTCGATGGTCATCTCCAGAACCTTGTCTTTCTTATCCTCTTCGGGCTGGACCATGCTTACGGGCATGACGCGGTCGGTCAGGCTGATGAACAGGGTCAGATGCTCGGTGAGGATTTTGGCGGCGCTGGAAATCGCCTCTTCAGGCTTCAGCGTGCCATTGGTCCAGATTTCAAGCGTCAGCTTGTCGTAGTCGGTGATCTGGCCGACACGGGTGTCTTCCACGATGTAGTTGACCTTCTTCACGGGGGTGAAGATGGAATCGATCGGGATCACACCGATGGGCATGCTGGCGGTCTTGTTCTTGTCGGCGCTGACATAACCGCGGCCCCGTTCGAGCGTCAGCTGCATCTGCAGGTGCGCTTCTTCGTTCAGGGTGGCGATATGCAGGTCCGGGTTGACAACTTCGACTTCATCATCCGTCTTGATGTCGCCGGCCTTCAGCTCGAAGGGACCCTTGACGTCGATAGACAGCTGCTTGGGTCCGTCCGTGAACATTCTGCAGGCAATGGACTTCAGGTTCAGGATGATTTCGGTCACATCTTCCTTGATGCCCGGAATCGTGGAGAATTCATGCTGCACACCCTCGATGTGCACGGAAGAAACTGCCACGCCGGGGAGGGAAGAAAGCAGTACCCGACGCATGGAATTGCCGAGCGTATGGCCGAAGCCGCGCTCCAGGGGCTCGATTACGAACTTGCCGTAAGTGCCGTCCTGGCTGGATTCCACACATTCGATGCGGGCTTTTTCGATTTCGACGATCATTTCGTTTTACCCTCCATACCGGATGCGGAGCACAGGCGACAGGATCGCCCGCAGCAACCGCACGGTTCCTTGTTCGTTCGGTTGTCGGCAAGTCATTAACGGGAGTAATACTCGACGATCATGTTCTCCTGGACCTGCAGGTCAATATCCTCACGGGTCGGAAGAGCCGCGACGGTACCGGTCAGGTTCTGGGCGTCAAAGGAGAGCCACTTGGGGGTCAGCACGGTGGTGCCTTCCCGCAGGACCTTGAACATCTCCATCTCTTCGCTGCGCTTGCGAAGGGTGATCTTGTCACCAACCTTCACCTGGTAGGAAGGGATGTCGACCTTCATGTCGTTGACCCGGATGTGACCGTGATTCACGATCTGGCGGGCCATACGGCGGGTCTTGGCCAGGCCGAGACGGAACACCACGTTGTCCAGCCGCAGCTCGAGCAGCTGCATGAGGTTGTCACCGGTGATGCCCTTCATGTTGGCGGCCTTCAGGTAGTACTTGTGGAACTGCTTTTCCAGCACTCCGTACACGAACTTGACCTTCTGCTTTTCCTGCAGCTGGGCGCCGTATTCGGAGACCTTGCGGCGGCGGTTTCCGCCGGGATTGCGGTTGGATTTCTTATTGCCATAGCCCATGACGGCCGGGGAAATATCGAAACTCCGGCACTTCTTGGCGATCGGCTGTTTATTAACTGCCATTTCTATATGCCCTCCTATACTTACACGCGACGGCGCTTGGGCGGACGGCAACCATTGTGCGGAATGGGCGTCACGTCCTTAATCATGTTCACATCCAGACCGGCGGCCTGCAGGGAACGGATAGCAGCCTCACGGCCGGAACCGGGGCCCTTGACATAAACTTCAACCGTGCGCAGGCCATATTCCATAGCGGCCTTGGCGGCGGTTTCAGCGGCCATCTGCGCGGCAAAAGGAGTGGACTTCTTGCTGCCGCGGAAGCCAAGACCACCCGCGCTCGCCCAGGAAAGCGCATTGCCCTGGGTGTCGGTGATGGTTACGATGGTATTGTTGAAAGAAGAACGGATATGCGCAGCGCCCCGCTCAACGACTTTGCGCTCACGGCGTTTACGCGTAGCCTTCTTCAGCTTTTGCTTAGGTGCCATTGATTTTTCTCCCTCCGTAACCCGCCTCAGGCGGGAATCGATTCAGTAAAAAGCTTACTTGGTGGCCTTCTTCTTGCCGGCAATGGTCTTCTTGGGGCCCTTGCGGGTACGGGCGTTCTGCTTGGTATTCTGCCCGCGGACAGGAAGTCCATGACGGTGGCGGACGCCACGGTAGCAGCCGATTTCAATCAGGCGCTTGATATTGAGAGACACTTCACGGCGAAGGTCACCTTCGACCTTCAGGTGATGCTCAATATACTCACGCAGTTTGCTGATTTCGGTCTCGGAGAGGTCCTTTACCCGGGTGTCGGGATTCACGCCGACTTCCGCGAGCATTTTCTGCGAAGTGGTCAGGCCGATGCCGTAGATGTAGGTCAGGCCGATCTCAACGCGCTTTTCTCTGGGCAGGTCAACACCTGCAATGCGTGCCATTTTAAGTAATACACCTCCGTATAATCTCTGACCCACCGGGGTCAAGCAGGAAAAGTGGGCTCCACCAAGGTCCGGCAACCCAACCGAACCCCTGTGAAACACTACTCAGCGCCGGCACCCGGTGAAAGCGGGCGCACGACAACACTGACGGACTGCTATGGAAGGTGCAGTCTGCCAGCGCCTGAAAGAGACGGGTTTGATTTCCCACCGGAACACCCGTTTTTCAACGGATGCAGCCGCCCGGCGGCAAACCAGGGCTAACTGCTACATATTATCACAGCAAGTCCCAAAAGACAATTATTTTTTGGGAAAAATTATTAAATTTTTATTAATAATGTTACAAATTTATAAAATTCCCAAAAGACCCGGTTCAGCTGTGAACGGCACGAAGCAACGCATCGCGTGAATTCTCCACCCGGCCGTCCATGACATCCTCCAGCAGGCGCTGCAGCGTTTCGCCGATTTCCTTTCCGTGCAGGCCGGCCGACTGCAGGTCATGCCCGTTGACCGCAAGATCCTTCAGGGTGTAGCAGGGCTTTTCCGCCAGGAGGGCATCCAGTGCCTCCAGGCGCTCCTTCATCCGACGGTCCTCCCGCTCGGGGGAAGAGTAGCCGGTGGCGATGCGGTCTGCCCGGTGGATCCGGATCAGGTCGCGCAAGTCGGCTTCCCCGAAGCGGTTGAGCTTCCGCAGCAGGAAAGACCGGTCCAGGTTGATCTCGCCGGTTTCGGTACGCAGGGGAATATCGTGGTAACGGACCATGAGGAGAACCCGGTCCCGGGTGGCGTTATCCAGGCGCAGGGTGTCGGCAGCCCTTGCCGCGATCTCCGCGGAGGCCTGCTGGTGTCCCCGGTAATGGCCTTCGCCGTGTTCGTCCATGGTGCGGACGATGGGTTTGCCGGTATCATGGAGCAGCATGGCCAGGCGGAGGTCTGCCTCCGGCGGCATATTTTCCACCGCCCGGACGGTATGCTCCCACAGGTCATATGAATGATGGTGGTTCTTCTGGTCATAGCCGACCATCGGGCGGATTTCCGGAATGATTTCCGAAAGGATATCCGGATAGGCCCGCAGGATCCGTCCGGCCCCCCGGCCGCACAGGAGCTTCAGCAGCTCTTCCCGGATCCGTTCACCGGCGACCCCGGCAAGCGAGGGAGCCAGCTTCCGCGCGGCCTCGTCCGTGGCGGGATCAATCGTGAAATCATATACGGCGGCGAACCGCAGCGCCCGGAGAATGCGCAGGGCATCCTCATCAAAACGGAGCGCGGGCTCGCCGACACAACGGATGGTGCCGGCTGCCAGGTCTTCCCGGCCGCCGAACAGGTCGACCAGGCCTGCGTCCGGAGACCAGGCCATGGCGTTGACGGTGAAATCGCGGCGGGAAAGATCCTCCGCGATATTGTCCACAAAGGAAACGGCATCCGGATGGCGGTGGTCGGTATATGCGCCGTCTACCCGGAAGGTGGTGATTTCATAGGGAACGTGGTTGACCACGACTGTCAGGGTGCCGTGCTTCAGCCCGGTTTCCACGGTATGCAGGCTGCGGAAAACCTGCTGCATCTGCGCCGGAAGGGCGGAGGTGCAGATGTCCCAGTCATGGGGTTCAATTCCCAGAAGGGCATCCCGAACACAGCCGCCGACCGCATATGCGGGATAGCCGGCGTCCCGGAGCATGGCCAGCAGGGCGGCCACGTCCGCAGGCAGGGTGATCGTGAGCTCTTCCATCATTATTCCTCAATTCCGTTGATCTTGAAGCGCAGTAATTTCGGGGGGATGCCGCGGGAGGCTCCCAGTTCGTACATTTCCTGCATCAGGCGGGCTTTGGCAACCCGTTCGGATACCTCCGCGGAGGAGATGCTGACCTGCAGGTCCGGATAATCCGGATGCGTGCAGACGAGCATAAACACCGCGGGATCCACCGTCCGGTCCACATGCCAGCGGATCCGGATCAGATCTTTTTCTTCCATAACTGTTTCCCTTTACCTGTATTCCGTCATCAGGATCTTTCGGGCCACACCGACACATTCCGGGATACCGGCACCACCGGCCATATCCGGCCGCCCGCCGCCCCGGCCGACCCGGCGGATCAGTTCATTCATGTCAATCCGGACATCCGCGCTGCGGGCGAATGTGAGCTTCCCGCCGGATTCCAGCAGGAGTGCTTTCCCCGGTTCCTCAATATACGCGGAGACAGCGGCGGCAACCGCCTTTGTGTCCGTCTCCTCCAGGTTGACTGCGGCCAGCGTGACTCCCCGCAGGTCCGTGGCGCTTTCCGCATCCCGGATCCGGGAAAGGATTTCCTGGGTTTCAAAACGGCGGGCTTTTCGTTCCGCTTCCGCCAGGCGGCTGTTCAGCTCGGATGCCGCGCGCGAAAGCTTCTCCACCGGGCAGCTGAGCGCCGCGCTGGTTTTGTCCGCCGCACGCATATAGCGCTGGAACAACCGGACCGCACGGCCGCCGCAGACAAAAGCAATCCGCACCTTGCCGCGGGCCGGAACCACACCGGTGATCTTGACCAGCCCGATTCGGCCGGTGGAAGCCGGATGGGTTCCGCCGCAGGCGACCATCTCAAAATCCCCCATGGCGACAATCCGGACATGCTCCGTGACCGTCGGCTTTTTCCGCAGGGGCAGGGAAGCAAGCTCTTCCTCATCCGGGAACCAGCAGCGGATCGGCGCATCCAGCCGGATCCGGTCATTGACGGTATCCTCGAGCAGGGTGATCTCCTCTTCCGTCAGGCGCGTGCGCTCATCGGGCAGCGTGACGTCGATGGTGGAATCCTCTGCGCCGAGATGTAGGCCGATTGTGGTTCCGCCGAGCTTTTCCCAGACGGCGCCGGCCAGCATATGCTCGCCGCCATGCTGTTCCATATGGTCCAGCCGCCGGGGGACGTCGATTTCCCCGCGGACTTCCATACCGGCGGGGATTTCCCGATCCACAAGGTGCCATACCTCGCCAGATGGATCCGCTTCCACATCCAGAACCCGGGCTTCCCCGCCGGGGAAGAGGATCCGGCCCGTATCAAAGGGCTGGCCGCCGGAAGTGGGATAGAAGGCGCTGCGGTCCAGGGAAACCAGCCACCGGCCGTCCGTTTTCGCGGGAAATACGGCGGTGACTTTTGCAGCAAAGGACCACAGGTACGCGTCGTCATAATACAGGCGTTCGGTCATGCCATTTCCTCCGGATGAAAAGCGGCGTCAAATTCCGCCTCAGTCAGGAAGCCGAGCGCAACACAGGCCTCCTTCAGGCCGGTGCCGTCCCGGTGGGCTTTCTGGGCGGTTTTGGCCGCCTTTTCATAGCCGATTACCGGATTCAGCGCGGTAACCAGCATCAGGGAGCGGCGGACATTCTCCGCCATTTTTTCCCGGTTGGCTTTGATTCCGCTGACACAGCGGTCGTTGAAGGCATGCATGCTGTCCGCCAGCAGGCGGGCACTCTGCAGGAAATTATAGGCGCAAACGGGCATGAATACGTTCAGTTCGAAGTTGCCCTGGCTGGCGGCGATTCCGACGGCCACGTCATTGCCCATAACCTGGGCGGCCACCATGGTCACCTGTTCGCACTGGGTGGGGTTGACCTTGCCGGGCATGATGGATGAACCCGGCTCGTTTTCCGGAATGGTGATTTCCCCGAGGCCCAGGCGGGGGCCGCTGGCCAGCCAGCGGACGTCATTGGCGATTTTCATCAGGTCGCAGGCGAGCGCCTTGAGCGCACCATGGGCAAAGACCATCTCATCCCGGGAGGTCAGCGCATGGAACTTGTTTTCCGCGGTGACAAAGGGAAGGCCGGAGGCCTGGGCGATTTTCTCCGCCACCAGGGCGTCAAAGCCCGCGGGGGCGTTCAGCCCGGTGCCGACAGCGGTGCCTCCGAGGGCGAGGGACAGCAGGGGCCGGACAGCCGTGCGGATCAGCTCCGCATCTTTTTCCAGGCTGGTGCGCCAGCCGGAAATCTCCTGGGAGAAGCGGATGGGTGTCGCGTCCTGGAGGTGGGTGCGGCCGCATTTGAGGATTCCCTCGTTCTCTGCCTCCAGGCAGCGCAGCGTGGCCGCAAGCTCCTCCACGGCGGGAAGCACGCGTTTCTCCAGCGCTTCCGCGGCGGCAATATGCATGGCAGCCGGGAAGGTATCATTGGAGGACTGGCTCATATTCACATCGTCATTGGGATGCAGGATCCGGCTGCCGGCGATTTCATTTCCGCGGGCGGCAAGGACCTCGTTCATGTTCATGTTGCTCTGGGTGCCGGAACCGGTCTGCCAGACCACCAGCGGGAAATGCCCGTCCAGCTTTCCGGCAAGTACCTCGTCCGCCGCAGCGCAGATGGCAGCCGTCTTTTCATCGGTCATCTTCGCCGGTTTCAGCTCCCGGTTAGCGCGGGCAGCAGCGGCCTTCAGCACCGCAAAGGCGCGGATGATCTCCTCCGGCATCGGCTCCCGGCCGACCCCGATGGGGAAGTTGTTGCGGCTCCGCTCCGTCTGGGCTCCCCAGTATTTATCCGCCGGCACGCGGACCTCTCCCAGGGAATCGTGTTCCAGCCTGTATTCCTGACTCATGGACATCGCTCCTTTTCCCCATAAAAATACCATTTTTCCGGGGGCATTTCAATGGAAAAAGCCGCTTCACGGGGAAGCGGCTTTTGAGATACGGTGCAGATTATTTCACGATCAGCTTCAGGATCGCCAGGACCACAAACGCGGCGGCGGCAATTTTCGTGCCCAGGGCGAGACGAGCTTCGAACGTCTTGGCCTTGGACTTGCTGAAGTAGCTGTTGGACTGGCCGGACAGCGCACTGATGCCGGATTCGTCGGAAGACTGAAGCAGAACTGTAACGATCATCACCAGCGCCGCGATAATCAGCGCGATAGAAATAGCAATACTCATGGATAACCCTCCCTTACCAAATCAGCCTTCAAAGGATAGCACACCGGTGCGCAAATTGCAAGGCTTTTTTCTGCATGCTTACAGATCGCGGTTCTGCTTTCGGGCTTTCAGGGCGGCGAGGCAGCATTCCTTGCTCCGCTCAATGTGGTGGCGCATCAGTTCCTCCAGGGCGGGGAGGTCCTTCTTCTCGACCAGGTCCACCAGCTTGTGGTGTTCCTCATGGGCGGAAGAGCGGCGGTTCTCCTGCTGGATGGCCATGGCGGAGAAACGGCGGATATACTCATCCTGCCCCTCAATGACCCGCAGGATCCGGTTTTTGCCGGAGATTGCGGTGAGGCAGGTATGGAAATCACGCGCCAGGGGAGAGAGACCCTCGATATCGTCCCGGGCGATCAGCGCGTCCATGGCAGCGAGCTTTTCCCGAAGGGCAGCAATATCCTCGGCGGTCGCGTTCTCAATAATATAGGGCAGCGTCAGCATTTCCAGGGAGTTGCGGATCGTGTAGATCTGGTCCACATCCTCGGTGGTGAAGGCATGCACCACAACGCCGCGGCGCATCACATATTCAACGAGCCCGTCCCGCTCCAGCTTGCGGAGCGCTTCCCGCAGCGGGGTACGGGAAATATGGAGTCTGTCGGCGTATTCGGTCTCGACAATCCGTTCGCCGGCGGGAATTTCCCCGGTAATAATGGCCTTTTTCAGCACATCATAAGCGATTTCACGGATCGGACGACTCTCCGTCATGGGCTGAAACGTCAGAGACATTGGCAATCCCTCCTCCGCGTCTGCGGAATGTTTTTTGGATACAGGATAATTAATACAACAAAAAAACAATCCTGTCAAGAGAAATCGCAAAGTAATCCGGACAATCCCGCCGGAGCCGGGAGAAAGGTCCGGTTTTTTCGGAAAATACGGCTGCCGGAAGCCGGTGGTTTCAGCTCTGACGGGCCCTCCGGTCCATTTCCTTCCAGATGACGCGGCGCATGGTCAGGAAACAGGCTGTGGCACCGGTCAGCTGGCTGATGAGCTCCGCCCAGAAGACGCCTTCCACCCCCAGCCCGGCAGGCGGGAGCAGCAGGGTCAGCGGGGCAACGAGCGCGATTTTCCGCAGAAGGGAGAAAAAGAGTGCGTATTTTGGATAATTGAGTGCGACGAATGTGGACTGGCCCGCCTGCTGCAGGGCCATGAATGGGAACGCGCCGAAATAGATCCGGGCGCACCGGATGGTGAGTGCAATCAGCGCCTCGTCCGAGGTGAAGATCCGGATCAGCGGATCCGGCCAAAGCATCAGCACCGCCCAAAGAACCACATTGATTCCGAGACCGCTGAGGAAGGTGAAGCGGATGCTCTCCGAGACCCGGTGCCAGAGGCGGGAACCGTAGTTGAAGCTCATGACATTCTGGCCGCCCATAACGATGCCGCTGTTCGGCAGGCTGACGATCTCCCGCAGGGAATTGATCAGGCTCATCGCACCGACATACAGGGTGCTCAGTACGCCGCCCCAGGCTTTCAGCATCACATTCACGATGGCCTGGGTAATACTGTTGGTGATGCGGAAGCAGAAACCGGTGGCTCCCAGCTTCAGGATGCTGCCGAGCTGCGATCGATCGACCCGGAAACCGGTCAGGCGGAGAACCGCCTTCCGGCCGCGGAGGAACAGCAGCACCCAGGCGGCGCTGACCCCCTGGGAAATAACGGTGGCCCAGGCCGCCCCGCGGATCCCCAGATTCAGCGCATAGATCAGAAGCGGATCCAGGAGGATATTCAGCCCCGCACCGATGATGACGGTGACCATCCCGATCTTCGGGAAGCCCTGTGCGTTGATGAACGGATTCATTCCCAGGCTGATGAGCACCGGGACGGAGCCGAGCACATAAATCCGGAAATAGGCAAGCGCCGGCGGCAGCGTTTCCTCATCACCGCCGAGCAGCGACAGGACTGCCGGCGCCGAAATATACAGAGCCGCAGTCAGGAATGCGCCAACCAGGACCAGCATGGTAAAAGACGTGTTGATGATGGATTCCGCTTTTTCGTGGTTTCCTTCCCCCCGGGCGATGGTGGCCAGCGTTGCACCGCCGGTGCTGAACAGATTGGCGAAGGCCCCGATGAGCGTGATGAGCGGGAACGAGATGCCCAGCGCGGTCAGCGCGAGCGTGCTCCCTTCCGGCATATGGCCGACGTACATCCGGTCCACGATGTTGTACAGGACGTGGACCAGCTCCGCCAGCATCATCGGCAGGCCGAGGCGCAGGATGATTCCCGAAACCTTTCCCCGGGAGAAATCGCCCTTATCAGCAGCCAAATTAACACCTTCCCGAATCGTTATTTCTTCCAGCATTGTAGCCGCACGCCCCGGCAGCGTCAAGGGACGGAAAGTTTTCCTTGACTTAGAGTAAACTCAAAGCCTTATGATCCATTCCAGACAAAAGAGCAATGATACAGAAAAAAGGTTCCCGAATGGCGATTGACCTGGAAAAGATGCCCAAACTGGGCTTTGGCATGATGCGGCTGCCCCAGAAGGACGGAGCCATTGATATCGGCCACGTTTGCCGGATGGCGGACGCCTACCTGGAAGCCGGCATGAACTATTTTGACACCGCGTACGTCTATCACGGCGGGAACTCGGAAAAGGCCGTAAAGGAAGCCCTGGCGAAACGCCATCCCCGGGACAGTTTCATGGTGGCGACCAAGCTGCCGGCGTGGTGCCTGAAAACCGAAGCGGACCGGGACCGGATCTTCAACGAGCAGCTGGAACGGTGCGGGCTGGATTATTTTGATTTCTACCTGCTGCATTCCATTGAGGACGGCAGCAACGGCGATACCTACGAGAGGCTGAACTGCTTCAGCTGGGGCCTGCAAAAGAAAGCGGAAGGAAAGATCCGGCATTTCGGTTTCTCCTTCCATGGCAGCCCCGAATACCTGATCCGGATCCTGGATAAGCATCCGGAAGTGGAGTTTGTCCAGATCCAGCTGAACTATGCGGACTGGAACAATCCGGTGGTCTGCTCCGGGCGGCTGTATGAAATCCTGCACGAACGGAATATCCCGATGGTGATTATGGAACCGGTGAAGGGTGGCAGCCTGGCCAGCCTGAGGCCCGAGCTGGAAGCAAAATACAAGGCGGCACGGCCGGAAAAGTCGGTTGCCTCCTGGGCGCTGCGCTATGTGGGCTCCCTGCCCGGTGTGATGACCATTCTTTCCGGCATGAGCACAGAAGACCAGATGCAGGACAACATCAACACGTTCCGCAATTTCGAACCGCTGAGCGAAAAAGAGAAGACGCTGGTGGAGGAAGTGCGCACGGAAATGCTGAATGTCCCGCAGATCGGATGTACCGCATGCCGTTACTGTACGGATGGATGCCCGATGCGGATCTCCATCCCGGACGTGTTCCGGGCAGTCAATACGATGCGTTTATATAATGAAGTGTTCCGGCCGAAAAACTTCTACAACGGCGTGGTTGGCCAGGGCCACGGCCGGGCCTCCGAATGCATCGGCTGCGGCCAGTGCGAGGGCGTATGCCCACAGCACCTTCCGATTATCGACCTGCTGAAGGAAGCCTCCGGGCTGCTGGACACATAACAAGGACAGGAATCATTGCCGGACCGGCTGTATGCCGGCCCGGTTTCTTCCTTTTTTATCCCTTGACAAACCGGAGCAACCGGTTATTGTAGGAAGCGACAGGGGGAGATTGCATGCAGGAGATACTGACAACAGCCGAAATGCGGCAGAGCGATGCGGCGGCCATTTCAGCAGGCACATCGGGACGTGAGTTGATGCGCCGGGCCGGAGAGGGAATTTTCCGGGCCGGGAAATGGAAAGCACCGGCAGCGGTTGTCTGCGGAACGGGGAATAATGCCGGGGACGGATTTGTGCTGGCCGGGCTGCTGGCGGACGCGGGTATTCCCTGTGAAATCCTGTTGCAGGAGGAAAAGTTTACACCGGACGGCCTGTACTGGTTTGACCGGTGCGCGGAAAAGAAGATACCCATCCGCATGTGGGCGGATGTAACCTCCCTGGACGGTTACGGCAGCATCGCGGACTGCATATTCGGCACCGGATTCCACGGCAGTGCCGCCGGCGAAGCGGCACGGATGATCCGGATGATCAACGAAAGCGGCGCCTATACGGTGAGCGCGGATATCAACAGCGGCCTGAACGGGAATAACGGCATGGCGGAAACGGCGGTGCACAGCGACCTGACGGTTTCCATCGGCAGCTGGAAGCCGGGACATTTCCTGAATATGGCGAAGGATATCATGGCGGAAAAAGTGAACATCGACATCGGCATTCCGCCGCTGGGACATGGAATCCAGCTGACGGAAGAGGCGGATGCGGCGGAACTGTTCCCGGCGAGAAAACACTTCAGCCATAAAGGTATATACGGATATATCGCGCTGATCGGCGGCTCGTTCCGCTATTCCGGAGCGATCCGGCTGGCGGCCATGGCCAACGCGGCCATGCGGAGCGGCGCGGGTGTGGTGCGCCTGTGTGCGCCGCGCAGCCTGTGTGAAAAGATGATACCGGACATCCTGGAAGCGACGCTGTTCCCGCTGGCGGAGGATGCCGGCAATATGGTATTCCGGGAAGAGGAATTCCGGGAAGCCCTCCGGGGAACGAAGACGGCGGCGTTCGGAATGGGCGCCGGGATGAGCGGGGAAACGGAAAAAACGGTGCGGTACCTGACGGAAAACTATGAAGGCACTCTGATCCTGGACGCGGACGGGCTGAACGCCCTGGCCGCCATCGGGACGGAACGGGTGAAGAACGCGGCAGGGAAGGTTATCCTGACGCCCCATATCGGGGAGTTTGCCCGGCTGAGCGGAAAAACCGCGGCGGAAATCCAGAACTCCCCGGTGGCGCTGGCGGAGGATTTTGCCGGGGAGCACGGGGTGATCCTGCTGCTGAAGGGTCCCGGCACCATTGTGACGGACGGAAAAGAAACATGGATCGCCGACCGTGGAACGCCGGGAATGGCGACCGCGGGAAGCGGGGACGTGCTCAGCGGCATCTTGGCGGCGGTGGCGGCCGCCCATCCGGACGAGCTGCTGAAGGCGGCAGCCGGAGCAGCCTGGATCAACGGCCGGGCCGGGGAAACTGCTGCCGGGAAATACGGTGAGGCGGCCATGACGGCCGGGGATACGGCGGGGAGTATTGCCGAGGTTGTCAGGGCACTGGAAACAGCGGAAAGGCCGGTCAGGAAATGACCGGCCTTTCCATATTCTGCATATGGAGAAGCAGAGAAAATGGTTCCGGGATGGAAAATCCGGTTTCGTCCGTTTGAATGGGTGATGGGCAACCTGCCCAGGAAAGGAAACAGAAACATGAAGACCCAGAAAACAAACGGAAACCATATACTGAAACGGATGCTGGCACTGGCCCTTGGCCTGCTGCTGGCTGTCGGCACAGCCTGCGCGGAGACAATCTCCGATATCGGCAGCTATCACAGCGGCTGGCTTTCCTACCTGTGCACCATGCCGGACGGCCGTATCCTGATGGGCGGCGGCGAAACGGACGGAACGGACAGCATCAGCTCCCATGCGATCCTGGTATGCCTGAACACAGACCGAAGCGTCTGCTGGAAGAAGACCCTCAGCGCAGGAACCGCGGACAACAGCATTTCCCTGGGCACGGTCCTGGAGGACGGAACCATCGCGGTGGTCCAGTACGATAAAGTATGGAACAAGAAGGTCCTGTTCTTAACCCAGGACGGAACATTTACCGGAAAGGAATTCGCAATTCCGGAAGAATACACGGATTATGCCGCAGAGCCTTCCTTCCTGATGGCGTACCGGACGCGGGGCAATGATCCTGCCGAGACGCTGCTGCTTGACTGGAACGGAAATGTGACGGCGCGGTATGACGGCATGATTATGAAGGACGGCATCGGGGACCTGATCAGTGGGAAAAATGAACTGATTCTCTACGGAAATGATTCACAGGATCAATATCACGCGAAGCTGCAGAAGCTGGAAGGCGTATCCGACCGGACAGTCTGGGAGACGGTGCTGGACTTCCAGCAGGCGAACGCGGGAATGTCCCGGCTGGGAGATGCCGCGATGACCGCGGACGGCGGGTTTGCGGCTTTGCTGCAGGAGAATGTACCCGGAACTGAACCGGACATGTTTGAAGGCAGGAATTACCTGGTCCGGTTCGACGCGGAAGGCCGTGCCATGTGGACTGCCGGACTGGAAGCACAGGACGGGCTGTATCCATCGGATGTATTCGCATACAACGGGAAAATTGCCGTGCGGTACAGCTCACCCGTCGATGAACCTAATTCTTTCCCTTTCCGCTGGTTTGATGAAGCGGGAAAGGAACTGGGAATGACGGAGCTGACACTGAAAGCGGAGGATTTCCCGGGACTGAAGGAAGCGGCCGGGAAAGAAAAGAACCTGAGCCAGGAATTCAGCTATATTACGCTGGATGAGGTGATCCCCATGGAAGACGGCGCATGGCTGCCAGCCACCATGAGTATTTTCGGAACCAATGAAGAGCAGGGATTCCACAAGGTGAACGCGGACGTTCCCTATATCATGGTGCGGATTTCTGAACCGTAAGGCGGCAGTGATGCTGCGGTGAACCTGCCTGCGCGGCCAACCGGCCGCGCAGGCTTTTCAGATTATCCGGCCGTTTTCCGGCAGGACGGGGCAGCCGGACAGACGGCCTGCCCTTTCAAAAAGGGCTGGGTTCTGGTATAATCATCCTACTGAGGCAGAATCGAACAGGAGGACTTCTTCCATGGAGAAACTGACACTGGAAGACCTGGATAATCTCCGGATTGAGGAGATGAATGCGGACGAGCTGCGTGAACTGCTGGCCCGGCTGGAGGAGCTGTACGACGAGATCAGCGCGATGGAAACGGATGAACCGGACGATGACGAGGAAAGCGACGAATACGATGAGTGGCTGGAGACTGTGGAAGACATCGACGACCTGATGGATGATATCCAGGATCGGCTGGAAAAGCTTTCCTGAACCCGGGACGGGCATATACGGAGGAGTACGGATGACACAGGAAGACCGGAAACGGATGGCGGTGGCCATGCGGGAAGCGGAAAAAGCCCTGGAGGAGGGAGAAATCCCGGTGGGCGCCGCTCTGTTCCGCGGGGATACGCTGCTGTGGGCGGACCATAACCGCCGGGAGCAGGCCCACGATCCGACCGCCCATGCCGAACTGCTGTGCATGCGGCACGGCGCAGCGGAAAAGGGCGACTGGCGGCTGAATGACTGCACGCTGTATGTGACCCTGGAGCCATGCCCCATGTGCGCCGGAGCGATGGTAATGAGCCGGGTGGGCCGGTGTGTGTTCGGCGCGGCGGATGCGGAGAAGGGCTGCTGCGGCAGCATTTATGACCTGCCGGCGGATCCGGCGCTGCACAGCACGACCGAGTGGGAGCAGGATCCGGATACGGAACCGTATGCGGAACTGCTTTCCGGAAGCTTCCGGCAGAAGCGGAAGCCGGGGCAAGAGGCACATTAGGGAGAAACAACCGCGGAGGGGAAGAACATGAGGACGAGAGGAAGACATATCCTGGCCGCTGCCCTGGCAGTGGTTTCGCTTCTCATGCTTTTTGCTGCCCCGGCTGCAGCTGCGGAGCGATACTGCTTTCAGCGGAAAAGCATCAAAATCCTGAAGGATATCACCGGCCTGCTGAAAAAGGAGAACCTGAAGGAAAGCCTGTCCCGGCAGAAGAAAATCGCTGCGGACCTGGAAAAAATCCGGAAGGTCAGCGAATCGGACTACGCGATTGCGGCGGCCATCATGGACTGCTGGGAGAACGTGATGGTGAATGAGAATTACCCGTTCATTATCTACCAGGGCGGGGAGTACGCGCCGGAACTGGAGGACTCCGGTATTGCGGAATGCGGAAAGCATGCTTTCATCGTGATGGGATACGCGCTGAGCAGGGGCCGGATGCAGCCGGAGCTGAAGGGCCGGTGCGACGCGGCAGCGGCAGCGGCGCGGTCCTGGCCGGACAGCATTGTCATCTGCACCGGCGGCGCAACCGGGGGAAGCAATCCGGAAAACCACACCGAAGCCGGCGAGATGAAAGAATACCTGACCGGGGAGTGCGGGATTGCCCCGGAACGCGTATTTACGGACCCGGAGGCAAAGATTACCGTGGACAACGTGATCAACGCGCTGACAATCATGAAGGAACAGGATGTGCATGCCTGCACGGTTGTAACGTCCCATTTCCACCAGCGGTGGAGCCAGATGCTGATCCGCGCAATGGCCGCGATCTCCCGGGAGGAAGGGTATCCTGTGGAGGTTATTGCAAACTACAATTACAAGGGAAGCGAGTCGGTGCGCCTTGAAACCGGAAGAAGTATGGCGCTGAACCAGCTGGATATGCTGATCAGCCGCTTCGGGACGGCTGACTGACCGAAAAACAGAATCATCATTGGAGGAAAAGACTATATGTTACAGGATATTATCGGAACCAAAGCGGCCCTGTTTTCAGACAAGGGCCAGACTGTGCTGCGGGGACATGAAAACCGGAACCGCAGGGTGGTACTGCTGAAGGGCAATATAGTGCAGAATTCCCGCAGTGAAAGCCGGGGAGTCAACGCGCGGGTCAATTTGGACGGCCTGTTCGGTTTTGCCTCGATCGCCGAGTATACGCCGGACGCAGCGGAAAAGGTGATCCGGGCGGCAACGGACAACGCGCGGTTCCTTTCCCGTCATACCGACCGGAAGCTTATCCTGCCCCCGTCCACGGGAACCGGTACGGTTCCGCTGAACCGGGACATCGTGGATACGGAGCAGCAGCGGATTATCGAAGCGTGCCGGCAGATTGACCGGTACATCGAGGAGCATTACCCGAAGCTGACCAGCCGGACGATTGTGTACACCGAGGATTCCATGGATAAAATCATCTGTTCTTCGGACGCGTACTGCGGGCATGTGACCGTACCGCGCTGCTATATCTATGTGATGCTGGACGCGGAATCCGACGCGGGCGTGCCGGTGGAGCTGTTCAAACCCTTCGGCGGTTACGGCAGCTTCGCAGATTATTTCAGCAATGTGGAAGTGTACTATCCGGAACTTGACAGGTTGTACCAGCGGCTGATGGACAAGCGGGAAGGCGTGTACGCCGAAGCCGGATACAAAACGGTGGTGCTGGGAGGCAATATGGGCGGTATGCTGGCACATGAAGCAGTCGGACATACCGTGGAAGCCGACCTGGTGGACGGTGGAAGCGTGGCTGGACCGAACCTGAACAAGCGGGTGGCATCCGACCTGGTGACCATGGTGGACTTTGCCCATACATATAACGGAGAGACTGCGCCCCTGCCCGTTTACCTGGACGATGAGGGAACCCGGGCGGAGGACGCGGAGCTGATCCGGAACGGGATCCTGACCGGGTACATGAACGACCGGGAGAGTGCGGAACGGTACCATATGGCGCCGAAAGGAAACGCGCGGGCGTGGTCATTCAGCGATGAACCGGTGATCCGGATGCGGAATACGTGCATCCTGTCGGGCACCAGTACAGTAGAGGATATGATTGCCTCCGTGGATGACGGATATTACCTGATTGACTCGGGAAACGGCCAGGCGGACCTGACCGGGGAGTTTATGTTCGGCGTAACCTGCGGATATGAGATCAAAAACGGCAAGCTGGGCCGGGCCCTGCTGGATACAACGGTGACGGGCGTGGCGTTTGAAATGCTGAAGACTGTGGATATGGTATCCGATGAGGTGGAATGGGCAAGCAGCGGATTCTGCGGCAAAAAACAGCCGATGCCGGTGGGCATGGGCGGACCGCATATGCGCTGCAAGATCATGATCGGCGGACGCTGAGCGGAAGAAGAACGGGAGGAGAACCATATGAACAATATGAAGAAAACGGCGGACCTGCTGGAACAGATCCTGGCCGAAGGGAAAATCAGGAAATACAGTTACACGGTTTCCGAATCCGAAAAGCAGGAAATCAACATCCTGAACGGCGACTTCAAGCTGATGCGCACGGTTTTCAACAACGTCGCCTCGCTGAAAGTTTTTTCCGGGAACCGGATGGGTTCGGTCAACGGGAATGATATTACGGAGGAAGGACTGCGGAAGCTGGCCGCGGACGGTATTGCTGCAGCAGAATCCTCTCCGGAGGATGAGTGCCATGATATCGCACCGGACCAGGGCACGGATCTGTTCCGGCAGGGTACGGAACAGGCAGACCTGGACCGGTTTGCAGATCGGATCCGTGAATTCCTCGATACGGTGGCGAAAGACTATCCGACCGTGCGGATTACGGCAATATTCGCTTCCTATGATAAATGGCACTGGTTCAGCCGGAATACGAACGGCACTGAATTCGAGGGATTCGGCGGACAGTACGGCCTGGATATTGAAATGTGCGCAGTCGAAGGGGATACCACGACCGGCCTGGACTATACGAATGTGACGGTTGACAACCTGGAACGGCCGCTGATCGAAACCGGCAGTATCCGGACCCACCTGGAGAGTGTACGGGACAGCATTCATCCGGAAACACTGGAAGGTAAATTTGAGGGCACGGTGATTCTCACCCCCTGGATGGCTGCTGAGTTCATTGAAATGCTGATTGACAACTACGCCGGCAACAGCGTGGTAATGGACGGCACCAGCCTGTGGCTGGACAAGGTCGGGGAGCAGGTGGGCAGCGAACTGCTGACCGTAAGCCTGAACCCTTATGACGAGCGGATTGTCAGCGGTGAACGGGGCACATCGGACGGTTACCGTTCAGAAAACGTTACGCTGATTGACCACGGTGTGCTGAAAACACACCTGCTGAACCTCTATGCATCGAAGAAGACCGGGCGGCCGGTGGTCCGGAATACCGGGTTCGACCTGGTGGTAGAAAACGGAAACACACCGCTGGCGGACATGATCGCATCAGTGAAACAGGGACTGCTGCTCGGCGGTTTCTCCGGCGGTGATCCGGGAACGAACGGCGAATTCTCCGGGGTGGCGAAGAACAGCTTCCTGATTGAGAACGGCAAAGTAAAGAGCGCTGTAACCGAGACCATGGTGAACGGCAACCTGGGCGAACTGGTGAAGAACATCCGAGCGGTATCCCGCGAAACCTGCTGCGACGGCAGTACGGTGCTGCCGTACCTGGCCGCAGACGGTGTGGTAATCTCCGGTAAGTAATATGGAAAAACGGGCGTCGGAGCATATCCGGCGCCCTTGCTTTTTCCCCTGAACCGGGACATTCACAAAACGGATATGATCTGACCGGAAACGGAGAACATCGTTTAAAACGCTTGAAAATTCCGCGGCATTTTCGATATAGTATACCTGAAAGCAGACAAATGTTTCATATGACCGACCCGGCTCAATCCGGCAGGCTGCCGGATCACCGAAGGAGGCTGAGACAAGGGCATGACAAGGACATTGTGCGTTACTTCCCGCAGCTGCAGCGTTCTGCTGGATCCGGATGGACTGTATGAAGCCCGGGAAAAGCATGTGCTGTACCTGGACGGGGAGCGGCTGGGAGAGGAATACCGATCCGTCGCATCCCTTTTTGACCTGGAACCGGATACGGAATATGAGCTTCAGATTGAGAACGGGGACGGCAGCCGGGAAACATTGAACTTCCGGACCCGGAAGGAAACCTGCACGCTGGATGTGCGGGATTTCGGCGCAAAGGGCGACGGGGAAACCGAGGACACGGCCATGCTGCAGGCGGCAATCCTGTGCTGCCCGGACGACGGCCGGGTTGTGGTACCGCCGGGAGATTATGTAACCGGACCGCTGTTCCTGAAAAGCCGGATGACGCTTGAAATCCAGGACGGGGCTGCCCTGCGGCTGCTGACCGACCGGAACCGTTTTCCGGTACTGCCGGGGAGCACACCGGCGGACAACAACGACGGGGAAGTCCTGCTGGGCATGTTTGAAGGATGCGCCGTGGATGGATTCGCAGGCGCGCTGAACGGTATTGACCTGACGGATGTCGCGATTATCGGCGAGGGAATCATTGACGGACGGGCGAATGAGGGCGACTGGTGGATCCGGCCCAAGGAAATCCGGATTGCCAGCCGCGGGAACCTGCTCTACACCCAGCGCTGCAAGGGAATGCTGGTCCAGGGACTGACGTTTATGAACAGCCCCAGCTGGAACATCCATCCGGCGTTCAGCGAAGACCTGGATTTCATCGATATCCGGGTAAAGGCCCCCTGGGACAGCCCCAATACCGATGGATTCGATCCGGAAAGCTGCCGGAATGTGCGTCTGCTCGGCGCGGAGATCTCGGTCGGCGATGACTGCATCGCCATCAAGAGCGGGAAGATCGGCCTGGGCCGGAAATACAAAAGGCCGTGCGAGAACCTGGAAATCGGATGGTGCGCCCTGCTGGACGGACATGGCGGCGTGACAGTCGGCAGCGAGATGGCCGGCGGCGTGCGGAAGGTCCGGGCTCATCATTGTTATATGAAGGGAAACGACCGGGCACTGCGGATCAAAACCCGGCGGGACCGGGGAAAGGACGGAATCGTGGATGACATCCTTTTCCAGGACATCCGGATGGACGGCGTAAAGATGCCGCTGATCGTCAACAGCTTCTACTTCTGCGATGCGGACGGAAAAAGCGAACGCGTGCAGAGCCGGGAAAAACTGCCGGCGGACGAGACCACACCGGAAATCGGGACGGTCTGCTTTGAGCGGGTGGATGCCACCGGGTGCAAAGCCTGCGTGGCATACGCAATGGGACTGCCGGAGAAACCGATGAAGCAGCTGACACTGCGGAACTGCCGGTTTGATTTCGATCCGGAAGCGAAGCCCCTCGTTCCGGCAATGGCACTGGGAGTGGAGGAATGCTGCCGGCGGGGAATTATCGCTAAGTATATCCGGGGACTGACCCTGGAAAATATACAGACGACCGGGGTGGAAGGCGAACTGCTGGATACCCTGGAAGTTGAAAAACTCGATATCCACGATAAAAAATAAACGGAGGGAACACACATGGACATTCGGTACAGCTGCAACCAGCGGGATTTCAAACGGTATACGACGGAGGAAGTCCGGAAGGAATTCCTGATTGAGAAGCTTTTTGAGGCGGACCAGGTGACGGCGGTGTACAGCCACGTGGACCGGATGGTTACGCTGGGAATCATGCCGGTGAAGGAAAAGGTTTCCATCGACAAGGGAATTGACATCTGGCACAATTTCGGCACGGAATTCTTCCTGGAACGCCGGGAGTGCGGCATGTTCAATGTCGGCGGCGCCGGAAAGGTCACCGCGGACGGCCAGGTTTATGAACTGGGATACAAGGACTGCCTGTACCTGACCCGGGGTGCGAAGGAAGTGTACTTTGAGAGCAATGACGCGGAGAATCCGGCGAAGTTCTATATTGTTTCTGCTCCCGCTCACTGCAGCTATGAGAACCGGCTGATCAAGATTGCGGACGCGGCGAAGAAGCCCTGCGGCGACGCGGCGACCAGCAACAAGCGGGTGATCAACCAGTTTATCCATCCGTCGGTCCTGAAGACCTGCCAGCTGAGCATGGGCATGACAGTCCTGGAGACCGGAAGCGTATGGAACACCATGCCGGCCCATACCCATGAGCGCCGGATGGAGGTTTATTTCTACTTTGAAGTGCCGAAGGACAATGTGGTATTCCATATGATGGGCGAAGGGCAGGAAACCCGGCACATCGTGATGCAGAACGAGCAGGCGGTGATTTCTCCCTCCTGGTCCATCCACGCCGGCGCGGGCACCAGCAATTACACGTTCATCTGGGCGATGGGCGGAGAGAACCAGGCGTTTGACGATATGGACAACATCCCGACAACCGAACTGAGGTAAGTGTGGGGGCTTTCCGATCGCCCCCACCCCGCAAACTCTATAGTCGCAACTTCATACTGTGAAGCTTGCTCCTTAGAGTTTGATCTCAGCTCTGACGAAACTCCCCGCACTGCGGGTCGTCAGAGCTTCGTCCCCTTCGGTATCTTGTGCCGGATGGGCAGAAAGAAGCAAGCATTTAGTGAATTGACAATAGCTCCTACCAATCAAGGACAAGGAAAGGAAGGAAACAAAAATGGATATGAACGCTTTCAGCCTGAAGGGAAAAATCGCGTGGATTACCGGCGCCAGCTACGGAATCGGCTTCGCTATCGCGGAAGCCTATGCGGCCGCGGGCGCAACCATCGTTTTCAATGACATCAACCAGGAACTGGTTGACAAGGGCCTGAAGTCCTATGCGGAAAAAGGAATTGACGCGAAGGGCTATGTCTGCGACGTGACCAACGAGGAAGCGGTGCAGGCACTGGTTAAGCAGATTGAGCAGGAAGTCGGCGTGATCGACATCCTGGTGAACAATGCCGGCATTATCCGCCGGATCCCCATGATTGAAATGAGCGCGGCGGAATTCCGGAAGGTGATCGACGTGGACCTGAATGCTCCGTTTATCGTGGCCAAGGCGGTGATTCCGTCCATGATCGCGAAGGGCCACGGAAAGATCATCAACATCTGCAGCATGATGAGTGAGCTGGGCCGGGAAACCGTTTCCGCCTATGCGGCAGCCAAGGGCGGCCTGAAGATGCTGACCCGGAATATCTGCTCCGAATACGGCGAGCACAATATCCAGTGCAACGGCATCGGACCGGGCTATATTGCCACACCCCAGACTGCTCCCCTGCGCGAAAAACAGCCGGACGGCAGCCGCCATCCGTTTGACCAGTTTATTATTGCCAAGACGCCCGCGGCCCGCTGGGGCACCCCGGAAGACCTGCAGGGACCGGCAGTTTTCCTGGCTTCTGACGCCAGCAATTTTGTGAACGGCCATATCCTGTATGTGGACGGCGGTATCCTTGCCTACATCGGAAAACAGCCCTGATTTTGCAAAAATTGAACTGAATTATCCATAAGCACAGCTCTTTTTGTCTTTGCAAAACAAAACAAATTGATGTATAATACAATGCGAATAGAGACCAGAACAGCCAAAAACAACGGAGGAAATACTGTGCAGACCCGAAGGACTCTCGGACAGTACAGGATTATTGATTTATCAATATTTGCGGTAATCATGATGCTGACCGAGACACTGATTATCCGCGCGGCCACTGAATGGTTTTCCGCGGCGGCATGGACTGTTTCCGTGGTGCCGGCAGTGACCGCGATCGTGATGGTCCGGTGGGGACCCTGGTGCGCGCTGCACGCGGTGCTCGGCGGAATTGTGACCGTACTGGTGCAGAAGGGGACCGGTACCCAGTTCCTGATTTACGGGATCGGGAACCTGGCTGCACTGGCGGTATGGCCGCTCCTGCGGAAATGGGGATGGGAATCACTGCACGGGAATATCCTGCGGGATTTCCTTTTCGGACTCCTGACGGTGCTGGCCATGCATGCGGGACGCGCGCTGACGGCCCTGATTACGGGAACGCCGCCGGAGGCGCTTCCGCTGTACATCACCACAGATGTCATTACCTACCTGTTTACAGCTCTGATCATCTGGATTGCATCCCGGCCAGACGGCGTGCTGGAAGACCAGCCGCATTACGTACGGCGGATTGCGGAAGAGGAAAACCACTGAAACCCCGGTGAAACGAAGCAAGACCCTGAACGGAGGAATGCGTATGAAGCGTCAGGCAGGGGATTACCTGATTTACGACGAGGCGGCCGGTACCTGGCGGGAGGATCCCGAACAGGCGGTTCGGGATGACGTTGAGAAGCATAACTGGCTTCACATCGGACGCACGGTCCTGAAGGACTGGCGTCTCTATCTGATGCTGGTCCCCATGCTCCTGGTCTTCCTTTTCTGGCGCTATATGCCGATGTATGAGCTGCTCGGCGCCTTCAAGGTGACCGACGTGGTGAAGCCTGTGGCGGACCAGAACTTCCTGGGCTTCTCCAACATCAAGGCGCTGCTGATCGGATCCGGAACATACACAAACCTGAGCAACGAATTCTGGCGGGCGATGCGGAACACCTTCCTGCTGAGCTTCTACGGGCTCCTCTTCGGATTCCCGATGCCGATCCTGCTGGCGCTGTTCTTCAACGAAGTCAAGTCCGACCTGCTGCGCAGCGGCCTGCAGGTATTCACCTATCTACCCAAATTCATGTCCACCGTTGTGATGACCTCCCTGGTGATCATGCTGATCCAGCAGGGCAGCTCCACAACGGGGGCACCTCCCGGAATCCTTTCCCAGCTGCTGGCTTCACTGGGCCTGATCTCGCGGGAAACCGCGCAGGCCGGCCTGCTGAATGATCCGGCTTATTTCCGCGCAATCTACCAGGTGAGCGGCATATGGGAGACGGCCGGATACGACAGCATCGTATTCTTCGCAGCGATCATCGCTATTTCACCGACCAGTTACGAGGCGGCCCAGATCGACGGCGCCAACAAATGGGCGCAGATGCGGTATGTGGTGCTGCCCGGCATCCTGAGCACCATCGTAATCATGCTGATTACCCGGATCGGCTCCATGCTGAGCATCGGATATGAAAAGGTCCTGCTCCTTAATGAGCAGCGGGTGCAAATCTACCAGACCTCCGAAGTCATTTCCACCTTTGCCTGGCGGATCAAGACGACCCAGAACCAGAGCGGTCTCGCTTCCACGGCGGAAATGCTGAACAACGTGGTGGGCATGCTGCTGGTGATCGGCGCAAACACCATTGCCCGCAAGGCCTCCAATGTGAGCCTGTATTAAGGAGGTTTTGACGAATGAAAAGAAGACTTGAAATCTCCGAGCTGATATTCAAAATCTTCAGCTACCTGTTCCTGACGATGTTCGCGCTGATGTGCCTGTATCCGTTCCTCTACGCGGTATCGGCTTCCATCAGCGGACGGCACGCGGTGGAATACCAGGAACTGATCCTGTTTCCGAAAAACGTGCAGTTTGATGCCTTCGCGTCCATGTTCGGCAACAACCAGTTCTGGAACGCCTATTCCAATACGCTGTTCCTGACGATCTACGGAACGATCTGGTCCCTTGGCATCGCAATCCTCGGCGGTTACGCACTGAGCAAGAAACGGCTGCTTTTCCGGAAGGCGTTCAACTTCTTCCTGGTATTCACGATGTGGTTCTCCGCAGGTATTGTTCCGCAGTACCTGAACTACCTGGCCACGAAATCCGTTTTCAACTCCGTGGGAATCATGGATGACAAATGGCTGGTCGTTATCGCCATGGGTATGGCAGCCATGAACATTATCCTGCTGCGCAATGCCTTTGAAAATGTTCCCTCCGAAATTGAGGAGGCAGCCATCGTGGACGGAGCGACGGAAATGCAGGTGCTGACCAAGGTGTTCATCCCGATGAGCAAATCCACCATTGCGACTGTGGCGCTGTTCTTCGCCATCAGCCGCTGGAACGGTTACTTCTGGGCACGGCAGATGATCTCCAACGCCAATGAGCAGCCCCTGCAGGTGTTTATCCGAAACCAGCTGGAACAGTATACAGACCTGGAGCAGCTGGGCGGCTGGACCGCGAACTACGCGCCGGATTCGGTAATCTTCGCACTGATCGTCTGTTCCATTATCCCGATCCTGATCATCTATCCGTTTATCCAGAAATATTTCGCCAAAGGCACCAACGCCGGCGGCGTAAAGGAGTAATCCGGCATCTTTGGTTATTCTTCACCGGGGCGTATGAAACCCGGTGTGAAGGAAATAAAAACCCATATTATTATTTGAAGGAGGCACCCCCATATGAAGAAACTTTTATCCCTGGTCCTGGCATGTGCGATGCTGCTGACACTGGCGGCAGCCGCAAGCGCTGAGGATGTTACGTTGCGTATGGCCGTCGGCTATAACAACGCGAACACCGGTCTTGCCTTCAGCCCGGATATTGCCGGCGAAGGAATTACCCTGGCCGACGGAAACACCTACCACACCGGCGACCTGAAGCCCACCTGGGTGGAGATGGAAAAAATCCTGTCTGAGATCACCGGCAACAACGTGATCGTGGACGGAACCCCCTACCAGGGCAACAACGACGCCAAGGAATTTGACTACTGGAAAGAACAGCTGGAAAACGTTGACATGGTGCTCGGCCCGTCCGCAACCGTCAACGCGTACGGCGAAACCGGCAGCCTGGTCAACCTGGAGGAATACACCGACAAGATCCCGAACGTGATGAAGTACCTGGACGAGAACCCCATTGTCCGGCTGTCCATCACCGCGAACACCGATACCGGCGCGTTCTACTTTGCTCCGTACTTTGACGGTGTGAACGACATCGAAAAGATGCCCCTGATGCGTGTGGACTACCTGCAGAAGCTGCTGGACGGCGAAGGCGCTTTTGAAGCCGCTGCCTGCAAGGATACGGCTGCTCCCGTTTACCAGCCCTTCATGCCCACCGAAGGCAAGATCGAGATCGAAACGCCCACCGCGGACGGCAGCGGTGTCCAGACCCTGACCAAGGACTATGACGCCTACGGCAACATCGTTGCGAAGATGAATGAAAAGGGCGTCATGAGCGGCGTTGAAGCGGTCAATATGCTGCGTGAGTATATCGACAAGACCTATAATGGATACTACGGAGCCACCCGGTCCAACCTGTTCTGCGGATACGACGCCTGTTGGGATGCCGACGAAATGGTCGCCCTGCTGCGCTGCGTTGTTACCAACCCCCAGTCCCTGAACGGCACAGACCTGATCCAGGGCCTGTTCTCCCGCGAGGAGAATTCCGCCGGCCGCCGCTATGACATCCACCGCCTGGGCGGACTGCTCTTCGGCGTACGCGGCTATGAATCCCGCCAGGATTTCCTGTATGTCGGAACCGACGGAGACCTGCATGATGCCCGCCAGAGTGAAGACGCCTATGCCGCTGCCGCGCGGATGCACGACATCGCGATGGAAGGCCTGATCTCTGCCGACTTCATGACCAAGGCCGCCACTTCCTCCACCAAGAACTACATTCCGGATGACCTGGGCTTCATGTCCTACGACTACAACCAGACCCAGACCATCCTGAACACCTCCCTGCAGGAAGGTGAGAAGTACATGGCCATTATGATCCCCGTTTCCCGCTGGTTTGACGGGACCAACGAGGAAGGCGTGTACATGCGCTTCACTGAGAGCTGGCGTTCTGTGAAGAACGGCAACTGCTGGGCGATTTCCAAGAAGGGTGTCGGCGACGATGAAGCCAAGCTGAATGCCCTGCTCGCCCTGATTGACTACACCTATTCCGAAAAGGGCCAGATCCTGATGAGTTACGGTCCGGACGCCTTCATCAAGACCAAGGATGACGGCAGCTACGAAACCTTCAACTTCAACGGCAAGGAAATGCCCGTGGTCGCTGACGGCACCCTGGAGAACCTGTGGGCGCTGGCAAACGGCAACTACACCAACTTTGCCCGCCGCTACCTGGGCTCCACGCTGTCCTTCATCAAGAGCCAGGCCTTCGAATACCAGTGCACGCATGAGGTCGGCAAGGAAGGCGCCGGGAAGCTGTCCGCCGCCATCGCCCTCGGAACCATCAAGCATCCGGAGCTGGCGCTGACCGAGAATCCCTGGTACACCTCCGTGCCCACCACGCTGCCGCAGTACACCACCGAGACCGACGAGCTGAACAAGCTGAGCGACCTGAGCTCCAACTTCAGCGGCGACTTCAACCTGTTTGACGATATCGTCGTGAACGGCATCCCGAACGGACTGACCGCCGCGGAACAGGCTGCAGTTGTGGAAAATGACTGGTACGGATTCACCTACACTGAACTGAAGAACGATGCCTGGATGCGCCTGAAGGATTACTACAACGCATCAAAGTAATGACTGCTTCGGCTGTTATGTGATTTAGACCAGGACCGGGCGCCCGCGCTGAGCGGCGCGGGCGCCGGGCCCTTTCTGAAGGGGCAAGGATCAATTATGTATAAGAAACAGGTTGCCTTCCAGAAAATTGTGTGCTTTGCCGCACTTATTGCCGGCGCGCTGTTCTTTGTTTATTCACTGGGGATCATGACAGACCTTTATGACACGCTGTATTCCATGATTCCCAATCCGAACAACCTGGATTCCGCCAAGGTGTCCGGCGCCCGGATCTATTACGACATGCAGCCCTTCAACCGCACGCTGCTGCGGGCTTCCATCGGCATGATCGTACTGGCCTGCCTGCTGTTTATTACCAATACGCATTCACGCCGGAAATACTACGCCGGCAACGCGGCCGCCACCTTCATCAATGCCGCGGCTGAACTTTTTATGGCTGTATGGTGCCACATCCAGGTGAGCGCCTTCAGAAGCCAGTACCTTTCCACGGTTGATTTCGCCGCACTGGAAAAACGGCTTTCCCGGTACGGCACCTATACCGATTCCACCTTCTGGTTTGATATTCATTATGTTGTCTGTATCCTGGCCGTTGCCACGGCCATTCTCCTGATTGTGAACTTTATCTGGAAGAAGAGAATGATGCGGGGAGAGAAAGAACTTCTTGCCTCCTCGGGAAAGGCGGTGTCAGCATGAACGATGACCGTTCCGTACAGCTTGACCGAATGAGGTATACAAAGAACACAGCCTCCTCCCGGCTGGCGCTGCTGGCGATTGTTTTTGACGTTCTGTTCTTCATCAGTATCTATAAATCAGATGTGGGGACCTATTACTATACAGCGACCATCGGGGGCTCCATCATCTACAACCTGGTTTTCCTGCTGGCGGCATTCCTGTGCTCGGAGGGTGTCAAGAAGTACCAAACAGTCTATTCCTGGGTGATGATTGTACTGGGCATCCTCCAGATCGCGCGGATCTTCATCATCCCCATGGATGCCCACCGGACGATTATCAACAGCGAACCGGTGATGGGAAACGCCCAGTTTATCTTTACAGTAGTCTGCCTGGCCCTGTCCGCCGCCTGCCTGTTCGCGGGTGCGGTGATCAACCTGAAGAAAAGCCGGGCCCTGTCCGCGCATCTTGCCTCTTTGCAGGCGTAAGGAGGAAATGAAATGGCAGAGCTTCAACTGCAGCATCTGGATAAAATCTACGACAACAATGTCCAGGCGGTTTATGATTTCAACCTGGATGTGGCAGACGGCGAGCTGATCGTGCTGGTCGGTCCTTCCGGATGCGGAAAATCCACCACGCTGCGCATGGTAGCCGGACTGGAGGACATTTCCCACGGGAAACTGCTGTTGGACGGCCGGGACATCACCGCGGCCCCGGCCAAGGACCGGGATATGGCGATGGTGTTCCAGAACTACGCCCTGTACGGCCATATGACGATTTATGAAAACATGGCGTTCTCCCTGACACTGCGCCGGGAAAACCCGAACGTGATCCATAAAAAGGTCATGGCGGCCGCGGAAATCCTGGACCTGACCGCCCAGCTGAACAAGAAGCCGTCCCAGCTCTCCGGCGGACAGCGGCAGCGGGTGGCCATGGGCCGCGCGATTGTCCGCAGCCCGAAGGTGTTCCTGTTTGATGAACCGCTGAGCAACCTGGACGCGAAGCTGCGCGGGGCGACCCGGCGGGAAATCCTGCTGCTGCACAAGCGGCTGAACGCGACGATCCTGTATGTGACGCATGACCAGACGGAAGCGCTGACCCTGGCGGACCGGATTGTATGCATGAGCATGGGCCACGTCCAGCAGATTGGCACGCCGCTGGAACTGTATGACTCACCGGACAACACCTTTGTGGCAACGTTTATCGGCCTGCCGCCGATGAACATGCTGGATACTGTTTTTGAAGACGGAAAGCTGAAAGGGAAGGGATTTGAAGTCCCCCTGGAGGCAGATGAGCAGGCGCTGTTGGCGCCCCGGAACGGGAAACCCGTGATCCTGGGTGTGCGGCCCGAGTACATCGCAGAAGGTGGCAACCTGAATATCCGGGTCAGCTCGAATGAGAACCTGGGCATGAATACGCTGGTGCACGGGACGATTGCGGATGGTGTGCGGATTACCGCCAAATTCCGCAACTGGATGAACTACAAAAACGGCGACCTTGTACCGGTGCATTTCACAAGGAAACTGTTCTTTGATCCCGAAACCACCCGCGCTATCCGGAAGGAGGGGAAATGACCATGGCAAAGCAGCCTTCCCGGATCAGGGAGTTTTTCAGAAAACGCCTGGTGGCACTGAAAAGGAAGCCCCAGATGATTGCCCTGGCAGTGCTGGCGCTTGCGTTTGTTTACTATTCCT
This sequence comes from Clostridiales bacterium, assembly GCA_017569285.1. Taxonomy (NCBI): domain Bacteria; kingdom Bacillati; phylum Bacillota; class Clostridia; order Eubacteriales; species Clostridiales bacterium. Next base: position 768,208 of record CP069419.1, on the reverse strand, counting down.
TTAATCTCAGCTCCATCGCCAATACCACGGCACTGATCAACGGACCGCACATGGGCCTGTCATCCTTCGCCGTGATGCTTCTTTCCACACTGAGCCTGGTCTGCTTCCTGAACGCGTTTCCCCACCGGAAAAAAGCGGTTGTACCGATGGTGATCCTGACGTTTGTGATGCTTGCGATCCTGATATTCTGCGATTATTACTATGACGGCCGGATCGTGGCAGCGCTGACGCGCGCGGAGAGCCCGATTGTGCCCACAGGGAAAAACGCGTTTGTGGCGGTTACCCAGCATGTGGTGGCTGTCCACCGGATCCTGCTGATTATCGGCGCCGCGCTGTTCGCACTTCTGCCCGTGTATTCCAAACTGCTGCGGAAGATCAACACCAGTATTGAAGTGGCAGAAAACAAGGATATGGGAACCATTGACATCAGCGGCGAGGACGCGTGACGGACATATGGGGAAGAATCATCCTGAAATCCAAAAGCGGATGCCGCGGAACCCGGAAGGGGAAAAGGACACCTCGGCTTACTACCGGCTGAAGAAACAGGCTGTTGAGGACCTGGTGACGGCGGACGAGGAAAACTCACCTCCGGTACCTGCGGCAGAGCTCAGGAAGTACCGCAGCGGACCGAAAATCAAGCTGTCCGACTGGGTGAAGGCGATCCTGATCAAGCTGTGGATTGCCGGCATGATCTGTTATTTCTTCATCTGGGGCATCAGCACGATCGCCATCAACCCGTGGGACCAGCTGCTGGTGATCGGAATCACCCTGGGACTGGCAACCAACCTGATGACGAATAATATTTACCGGTTTATCGCAAAGACTCCCGGAGCGTATGACCGGTGGATGATGTTTCCGGGAAAGAAGCTGTATTTCCTGCCGCTGGACGTAGTATACGCAATCCTGCTGACTGCCTGCACGATCATGACATACAACGGGATCAACCTGCTGGCGGCCGGAGGAAGTGAACAGGCCGGAGCCGCCATCGGAGTGGAACCGATCCTGTTCGGCATTTTTGTGACGGCCTGGGACCTGCTGTTCCTGGGCAGCAAGCGCCTGGGCGGACGGATCCTGGCAGACGCGAAGCAGAAGATATCCGCCGGTTCCTGAACATGCCGGAAACAGACCGGTATTACGGACCATGAAAGGAAGGACGTTCCGATTGGCAGATTCAGCATACACGGACCTGGACCGGTATATTGACCGGCTGGTGGCCGAATCCTCCCCAGAATATACGGCCTGGAATGTGGAACAGCACAGGGCCAACAAACCCGTGAAATGGAACTATGTGGACGGGTGCATGATGACCGCCCTGCTCAACATGGCGCAGATTACCGGGGAAAAGCGCTATTTTGACTTTGCGGAGTCGTTCATCGATTCCTTTATCCTGGAGGACGGTTCAATCCAGACCTTCCGGACGGAGGAGCATATGCTGGACGATATCAATGAAGGCCGGGTGCTGTTTGAACTGTATGACACCACAGGCAAGGAAAAATACCGCCGCGCGGCGGACTTCCTCCGGAAAGCGCTGGACAGCCAGCCCCGGACCGAAGAAGGCTCCTGGTGGCACAAGCAGATTTATCCGAACCAGGTATGGCTGGACGGCATCTATATGGCGCAGCCCTTTGCCGCCCTGTACGAGAAGCATTTCGGAAACGGGGACTATTCCGATATCCTGAAGCAGGTTTCGGTGGTCCGGGAACGAATGCGCGACCGGAAAACCGGACTGTACTACCACGGATATGACGCCAGCCGGAAGGCCTTTTGGGCGGATCCGGAAACGGGGCTGAGCCGGAGCTTCTGGCTGCGGGCGATCGGCTGGTTCTTCGCGGCCCTGGCCGACCTGTGCGAAATCATTCCGGAAAGTGAAACCGGACTGCTGAGGGAAACGCTGTCCGACCTGGCACGGGATATCCTGCCGTTTGCGGACGAAGAGACCGGGATGTATTACCAGGTGGTGGACCGGCCGGACGCGGAAGGAAACTACCTGGAGACCAGCGGAAGCTCCATGGCTGCCTACGCGATGCTGAAGGGAGCCCGGCTGGGAATCCTTCCGCCGGCCACGGGAGACCAGGGGCAGAAAACGTTCGAGGGGATTGTCCGGACGAACCTCTCTTTCTCGGACGGGAACCTGAACCTGAACAATATCTGCCTGGTGGCCGGACTGGGACCGGAAAACAACCGGCGGCGGGACGGCTCCGTGGCCTACTATCTTTCTGAACCGATTGTGCGGAACGAGGCAAAAGGCATTGCTCCGCTGCTGATGTGCTATACAGAAATGAGGAGGAGGTAACCCTCGTGGCAACTTTATCCCTGAAGAATGTGAACAAGATTTACCCCAACGGGTTCCACGCGGTGCACAACTTCAACCTGGATATCGAAGAGGGTGAATTCGTGGTTTTCGTCGGGCCTTCCGGATGCGGAAAGTCCACGACGCTGCGGATGATCGCCGGACTGGAGAACATCTCCAGCGGTGAATTCCTGATCAACGGGGAGCGGGCCAACGAAAAGGGCCCCCGGGAGCGGGAAGTTGCCATGGTATTCCAGAGCTATGCGCTGTATCCCCAGATGACTGTATATGACAACATCGCATTCGGCCTGACACTGCAGGGCGTGGATGAGGATGTGATTGAGGAGCGGGTGCAGAAGACCGCGAAGATCCTGGGCCTGACAGAATACCTGGACCGGCTTCCCCGTGCGCTTTCCGGCGGCCAGCGCCAGCGTGTGGCGATCGGACGGGCACTGATCCGAAAGGTCGGGATCTTCCTGATGGACGAACCGCTGAGCAACCTGGACGCGAAGCAGCGTGTGACCATGCGCTCGGAGATCGCCCAGATCCACCAGGAGACCGGCTCCACCACGATCTACGTGACCCATGACCAGACAGAGGCCATGACGCTGGCGGATCGGATCGTTGTGATGAAGGACGGATATATCCAGCAGGTCGGGACTCCCTACGAGCTGTATTTCAAGCCGGAGAACGTATTTGTGGCCGGGTTCATCGGCGAACCGCCCATGAACTTCGCACGGGAAACCGTGAAAGACGGCGCCATTGTGTTCGGAAACCAGCGCATTGACCTGGCGGCGTTCCGGCCGGACATCGCGGCCATGGAAGGAAAGGATATCGTATTCGGCTTCCGGCCTGAAGCGGTTGTGCTGCAGGAAAAGGAAAACGCCGCCCGCATGGAATGCCAGGTGGAACTGACCGAGATGCTGGGCGACTATACCAACGTGTATATCACATCCTGGGAACAGCATGCCATCCTCAAGGTGGACAGCCATGACACACCGGAAACGGACGGGACGATCACCTTCTGGATTCCCGCGGAGAGCATGTATTTCTTTGACGGCGAAACGGAAAAAGTGCTGTAAACAAAAAAACAGCGGGCAAACGCCTGCTGTTTTTCTGTGCGGTTACAGCTGGACCCGGACGCTGTTTTCATCCGGACGGACGATGGGCTGTTTCAGGCGGGACTCCAGGTAATTGCGCGGGGCTGTGCCATACTTGGCCTTGAACATCCGGGAAAAATACAGCGGATCATGGAAACCGCACAGCAGCGCGATATCGCCGACCGTGCGGGCTCCGGCATCGTCGGTTACCAGCAGCTCGGCCGCCATTTTCAGGCGCTTGTCCATCAGGTAACGGTGCGGCGTGATGCCCAGCTCCTTCTGGAACATCTTCCGGAGATAATCGTAGCTGAAGGGCAGGGAATGCATATAGGTATCCAGCTCATAGGAGCTGTCGGCATAATTGGCGATGATGTTGTTTTCAATCTGCGCCACAATCGGCGTCAGGGAACGGCTGGTCTGGTAGGCGGTGAGGCAGCAGCTGAGCAGGTCGCCGTAAACCGACAGGAGGGAAGCGGCTTCCTTCCGGTCGGAGTAGAAATGGAAATATACGGCGTTGAACACATCCAGCAGGAAGTGGTTGGAATCATCCGGCACCACGAGCGGGGCTGTAAACGGAACGGCGGGGGAAACCATGTTGACATGGATGTTCTGGAACCCGTCGGCACCGGCGTTGGCGTGGGGAATCATCGGGGGAATGACGACCACATCCCCGGTGCGGTAATCCAGGCGGCGGTCGTCGAACAGGAAGGAACCGGCGCCGCCGGTGCAGTAAACAAACTCCCAGCTTTCATGCGCGTGCCGGGATACGGTGAAGACGGTCGTATGCTTGCCCACATAGGTGATTTCGTTCACACAGGCCCCTCCCTTCGGGGTGTTTCCGGTATGATTCAGCGACTTTCTATTATTGTATCACGGGATCGGTTCCGGTACAAGTTTTTCATGGAGAAAACAGAACAGGGACCAAACGGCAGGATTACCACAGGCGGAATAACAGCCGGGAAACCGGCTGAAACAGGAACAGGAATGATATGCGCATGATGATTGTGGCAAAGGACGGGAGCGGGGATTTTACCCGGATCCAGGAGGCGGTGGACGCCGTTCCGGAAGGGACGGGAGAACCGGTCCGGATTCTGGTGAAGGCCGGCGAATACCGGGAGAAAGTGGTGATCCACCGGGACGGTATCCGGCTGGCTGGCGAAGACCGGGACCGGACCGTGATCGCGTGGAACGGATGCGCGAAAGATCTGTACCCGGACGGGACCGAGAAGGGGACTTTCCTTTCCTCCACACTGATGACGACCGGCCGGGATATCCGGGTGGAAAACCTGACCATCCGGAATGACGCGGGAGACGGCCGGGAGGTTGGCCAGGCAGTGGCGGTTTACGCAGCCGGCGACCGGGGAATCTGGCGGAACTGCCGCCTGGAAGCCCACCAGGATACGCTGTTCTGCGGGCCGCTGCGTATGCCGAATGTTACGGAGGACGTCGGGATCCGGACCGGAAACGCGGAGCGCTTCCCCCGGGTGGAGGACGGCCCGCTGACAGAAAGCCGGCAGTACTTCGAGGACTGCCTGATCCAGGGAGACGTGGACTTCATTTTCGGACCGTACCGGTGCTGGTTTGAGCGGTGCGTCCTGATCATGAACGAGCGCGGCGGATGGTATACCGCGGCGAACACCAACGAGGCCCAGCCGTTCGGCTTTGTGTTCCGCCGGTGCCGCCTGACCGGTGAGTGCGGACCGGGAGAGGGATTCCTCGGACGGCCCTGGCGGAAATTTGCCAGGACAGTATTCCTGGAATGTGAGATGGACGAACATGTGGCGCCGGAAGGCTTCCGGGACTGGGATGAAGAGCGGGTGATTACCGGACGCTGCGGGGAATGGCATACCACCGGCATCCGGGCGGACCAGGAGACACGCCACCCGGCCCAGAAGCGGATTTCCGATAGGGAAGCCGCCGGAATCACCCGGGAAAAAGTGCTCGGCGGGGAGGATGGATGGCAGCTGGATTAACACATCCGAAACGGGAGGGAAAAAGGCCGTTCCATTCATGTACCGGACCGGGAAGCCGTGCTATGATCTGAGCATAGGATGGTGAGAAAATATCGGGCCGGAAGGCAGCGGACAATGATTGACGCGAAACTAAAATTGCAGTATGTTACCTTTATCAATTATTGACATGAAAACGAGGGGATTGCAATGGCACAGCTGAATTACCAGGTACTGAAGGAATCCGGATACAAGGGGTATATCCTGGAGAATGCCCCGGAAAAGGTGATGCAGTTCGGGGAAGGCAACTTCCTGCGGGCATTTGTGGACGATTTCATTGATATTGCCAATGAAAAAGCCGGGTTTAACGGCAAGGTGGTGCTGGTCCAGCCGATCGCGCAGGGCCTGACGGACCTGATCAACCAGCAGGAAGGCTTGTACACGCTGTACCTGCGGGGCAGCGAGAACGGCCGGAAGGTGGATGACAAGCGCGTCATCAGCTGCGTGAGCCGGTGCGTGAATCCCTACGGGGAATGGGACAAGGTGCTGGAGCTGGCCCGGAGCGCCGACCTGGAAATTATCGTGAGCAATACCACCGAGGCCGGTATTGTGCACGAAACCGAGAGCCGGTTTGACCAGGAACCGCCGGTGAGCTTCCCCGCGAAGTTAACCCGGGTGCTGTATGAACGGTACCGCGCTGGAATGCCGGGCGTGACTGTGCTGAGCTGCGAGCTGATTGACAACAACGGCAAGGAGCTGCTGAAGTGCGTGAACCAGTACGCGGAGGACTGGAAGCTGGAAGCGGAGTTTGTCCGCTGGGTGAACGGGGAGAACATCTTCTGCTCCACCCTGGTGGACCGGATTGTTCCCGGACGGATCCGCGATCCGAAGGAAGTGGCCGCGCTGGCGGAAGCCAACGGATATGACGATCCGCTGACGGACGTGGGCGAGGTATTCGGCATCTGGGTCATCGAAGGACCGGACGGACTGGAAGACCGCCTGCCGTTCAAGAAGGCCGGCGTTCCCGTGATCGTGGTGCCGGACGTGACCCCCTACAAGAAGCGGAAGGTGCGGATCCTGAACGGTGCGCATACCGGCTTTGTGCTGGGCGCCTACCTGGCGGGATTCGATATTGTGCGGGACTGCATGCATGATGACACCGTGCGCGGATTCATGAACAAAATGCTGAATGAAGAAGTGATTCCGACCCTGCCGCTGGACAAGAAGGACCTGGATGAGTTTGCCGCGGCGGTGCAGGACCGGTTCAACAACCCGTTTGTGAACCATGAGCTGATGAGCATCAGCCTGAACTCCACCTCGAAATGGCGGGCACGCAATATGCCGTCCTTCCTGGAATACATCGACGAAAAGGGAAAACTGCCGGCCTGCCTGACGACGAGCCTGGCGGCCTATATCGCATTCTATTCCAGCGATATTCAGGAGCTGAATGAAAAAGGCCTGGTATGCCGCCGGCCGAAGGGAAATGAGTACACGGTCAGCGACGACCGGCCGGTGCTGGAGTTCTACTGGGCCCACCGGAACGATACGGCGGAGGAACTGACCCATGCCGTGCTGACGAATACGGAAATGTGGGGACGGAACCTGACCGAAGTGGCCGGGCTGGAAAGCTGTGTGGCAGAACAGCTGGGCCTGATCCGCAGGGAAGGTGCCCTGGCGGCTTTCAAAAGCTGCCTGTGACAGAAGAGGGAGACAGGATGAACGAACTAGTACGCATTACCGAAAGGGATATGGTCGCTGTGGCGCTGAAGCCGCTGAAGGCCGGGGAAACCGTTTCCTGCGGGGACACCGAGGTGACGCTGCTGGATGACCTTCCCATGGGGCACAAGACCGCGCTGCGGGATATCCGGGCGGGGGAAGCGGTGATCAAGTACGGCTTTCCGATTGGCGAGGCGACGCAGGACATTGCCAGGGGGCAGCATGTGCACACCCATAACCTGCGCACCCTGCTGAGCGGGGAAAAGGAATACACCTGGCATCCGTCCCATCCGGAGGTAAAGAAGCGGGAAACTGCCGTATTCCAGGGCTATCCCCGGAAAAACGGCCGCCCCGGTATCCGGAATGAGCTGTGGATTATCCCGACGGTCGGCTGCGTGAACGACGTAGCCAAGGCGCTGGTGCAGCGTGCGCAGTCCCTGGCGGGCGGACCGGTGGAGGGTATTTACGCGTTCCCGCATCCCTACGGCTGCAGCCAACTGGGGGATGACCAGGACAATACCCGGAAGGTGCTGGCTGCGCTGGCCACCCATCCGAACGCCGGCGGTGTCCTGCTGCTGGGTCTCGGATGCGAAAACAGCGGGATTGAACAGATCCGGCCGCTGATGGGCGACTATGACGAGAGCCGCGTGCGGTTCCTCGTCTGCCAGGAGGCAGAGGATGAACTGGCGGAAGGCATGCGCCTGCTGGCGGAGCTGGCGGAACAGATGCAGCAGGACCGGCGCACGGAATGCGGCGCCGACCAACTGGTGGTCGGCCTGAAGTGCGGCGGATCCGACGGACTGAGCGGAATTACCGCCAATCCGACCATCGGCGTATTCAGCGACCTGCTGACCGGAATGGGCGGGAGCACGATCCTGACGGAAGTGCCGGAAATGTTCGGCGCGGAAACCATCCTGATGGACCGCTGTGAAAGTGAGGAGCTTTTCGGGAAAACCGTACGGCTGATCAACGACTTCAAGGGATACTTCGAGTCGTACCATATGCCGGTTTACGAGAACCCGTCGCCGGGCAACAAGGCCGGCGGTATTACCACGCTGGAGGACAAAGCCCTGGGCTGCACCCAGAAGAGCGGATCCTCCCCGGTGAAGGGTGTGCTCGCCTATGGGGAACCGGTTACGGCACAGGGGCTGAACCTGCTGTCCGCCCCCGGAAACGACCTGGTGGCGTCCACGGCGCTGGCGGTATCCGGCGCGCAGATCATCCTGTTCTCCACCGGACGCGGAACGCCGTTCGGATGCCCGGTGCCGACCATCAAGATCTCCTCGAATACGCCGCTGGCCCAGCGGAAGAGCGGATGGATTGATTTTGACGCCGGAAGGCTGCTGGACGGAATGACGCTGGATGAGTTGGGAAATGAGCTGCTGGAAAAGGTGCTGGAAACCGCGTCCGGCGAACCGACACGGAACGAACGGAACGGATTCCATGACCTGGCAATATTCAAAAAGGGCGTTACACTGTAAAGACCTGAATACTGAAGATATGGGAGGAAACCAGGATGACTGAAATGATGAAGCAACTGCAGAAGCTGGGCATTGTACCGGTGGTGGTACTGGACCGGGCGGAGGACGCACTGCCCCTGGCGGAGCGCCTGGTGAAAGGCGGACTGCCCTGCGCAGAGGTGACTTTCCGGACCGCGGCGGCGGAGGAATCCATCCGGCAGATGGCGAAAGCGTTCCCGGATATGATTATCGGCGCGGGGACCGTGCTGACCTGCGAGCAGGCGGACCGGGCCATCGATGCCGGCGCAAAGTTTATCGTCAGCCCGGGTTTCAATCCCAAAGTAACGGAGCATGTGCTGAAAAAGGGCGTTCCGATGACACCCGGCGTATGCACCCCCACGGAAATCGAAGCCGCGCTGCAGTTTGACCTGGACGTGCTGAAATTCTTCCCGGCGGAACCCTCCGGCGGCCTGAAGATGATCAAGGCACTGGCGGCTCCGTATGTGGGCGTGAACTTTATGCCGACCGGCGGAATCAGCGCAGCCAATGTGCGGGATTACCTGGCATACAACCGGATTGTCGCCTGCGGCGGCAGCTGGATGGTGTCCGGTTCCCTGGTGAAGGAAGGCAAGTTTGACGAAATTGAGACGCTGGTGCGGGAAGCTGCCGGCATCGTGAAAGAAATCAGGGGGTAATGGAAAATGAATCTGAATCTGAGACCTGCTGAAGAATGCCGTTATGACGCTGTGTCCCTGGGTGAAATCATGCTTCGGCTGGACCCCGGCGAGGGCCGGATCCGCACCGCGCGGGAATTCAAAGCCTGGGAAGGCGGCGGCGAATACAATGTGGTCCGGGGCCTGCACAAGTGTTTCGGCCTGAAAACCGGCGTGCTGACCGCGTTTGCGGACAACGAAGTCGGCAAGCTGCTGAAGGACCTGATCGAGCAGGGCGGCGTGGACACGAGCCTGATCTGCTGGAAAAAGACAGACGGTATCGGCCGGATCTGCCGGAACGGCCTGAACTTTACGGAACGCGGATTCGGCATCCGGGGCGCCGTGGGCTGCTCCGACCGGGCCAACACCGCCATCTCCAAGGCAACTCCGGAAGATTTTGATTTTGAATATGTGTTCGGCAAGCTGGGCGTCCGCTGGCTGCATACGGGCGGTATCTATGCCGCGCTGAGCGAGCAGAGCTGCGAGACCGTGATTGCCGCCTGCAAGGCCGCAAAGAAATACGGGACGCTGGTCTCCTATGACCTGAATTACCGGCCTTCCATGTGGTCCGCCATCGGCGGCCTGGAAAAAGCACGGGAGGTCAACCGGGAAGTCGCGAAGTACGTGGATGTGATGATCGGCAACGAAGAGGACTTCACCGCCTGCCTGGGACTCCAGGTCGAAGGAAACGACGAGAACCTGAAGGAACTGAACCTGGACGGATACTACAAGATGATCGCGGAAGCGGCGAAGCAGTATCCCAACTTCAAGGCCATTGCCACCACGCTGCGCACGGTGAAAACCGCGACCGTAAACGACTGGAAGGCGATCTGCTGGGCGGACGGAGAAGTCCATATGTCCAAAGCATTTGACAACCTGGAAATCCTGGACCGTGTCGGCGGCGGCGATTCCTTTGCCTCCGGACTGATCTACGGCCTGATGACGACCGGCGATCCGGAACAGGCGGTCAATTACGGCGCCGCCCACGGTGCGCTGGCGATGACCACCCCCGGCGATACCAGCATGGCCAGCAAGGAAGAAGTGGAATCCATCATCAAGAACGGCAGCGCCCGGGTGAAGCGGTAATCCGCCCCCGCCGCACAAACATATTTTCAGGCTGCCCGGTAGTACCGGGCAGCGGAAGGAAGGAACCATGAAAGATTTTCTGACCAAGGATTTCCTGCTGAATACGGAAGCCGCGAAGAAACTGTTCCATGAAGCGGCAGAAGCCTGCCCGATCATCGACTATCACTGCCACCTGAGCCCGAAGGAAATCTGGGAAGATATCCGGTATGACAATATCACCCAGGTGTGGCTTGGGGGCGACCACTACAAGTGGCGCCTGATGCGTTCCGCGGGAGTGTCCGAAAAGTACATCACCGGCGATGCCCCGGACTATGAGAAATTCCTGAAATACGCCACCGTGCTGGGCCGGGCGGTCGGCAACCCGCTGTACCACTGGAGCCACCTGGAACTGCGCCGGTTCTTCGGGTATGAAGGCATCCTGAACGAGAAAACCGCGCCCGAAGTATGGGAAATTGCGAATGCGAAACTGCGGAGTGAAGGATATTCCGCCCGCGGACTGATCCGCATGAGCAACGTCGCGGTGATCTGCACGACGGACGACCCGGTGGACAGCCTGGAATACCATGAGAAGCTGGCGGCGGACAATTCCTTCCCGGTGACGGTGCTGCCGGCATGGCGCCCGGACAAGGCGATGAACCTGGAAAAGGAGACCTGGACGGATTATATCGCCCAGCTGGGCAAGGCAGCGGGCATCGAAATCCGCACCTTTGCCGACCTGAAAAAGGCCCTGCATAGCCGGCTGGATCATTTTGAGGCGCACGGCTGCAAGCTGAGCGACCACGGGCTGAACTACGTCATGTATGCCCCGGCAGCGGAAGAACGGGTGGAGGAGATCTTTGCCGCCCGCATGGCCGGAAAGCTGCCGGACGCGCAGACGGAAGCCGAATTCAAAACCGCGTGCATGATGTTCCTGTCCGGTGAATATTTTGACCGGAACTGGGTGAGCCAGCTGCACTACGGCTGCCGCCGGGACAACAACCCGGTGACATTCCGGAAAATGGGCCCGGATACGGGCTTTGACTGCGTGGACAACACCGCGCCTTCCACCCAGACTGCCGCGTTCCTCGGGGCACTGGAGGATGCCGGAAAGCTGCCGAAAACGATCCTGTACAGCCTGAACACCAACGACAACGCGGCCATCGACACGATCCTGGGATGCTTCCAGAACGATACCGCGGTGGGCCGGATCCAGCACGGTTCCGCCTGGTGGTTCAACGACCACTTCGACGGAATGACGGAACAGCTGAAGTCCCTCGGAAACCTGGGCTACCTGGCCGGATTTGTGGGCATGCTGACCGACAGCCGCTCCTTCCTGAGTTATCCCCGGCATGAGTACTTCCGGCGCATTCTGTGCCGTATTTTCGGCGAATGGGTGGAGGAAGGATTCTATCCCGAAGATTATGACACGCTGAAGGAGATTGTCCGCGGCATCAGCTACGAAAACGCGAAGAATTACTTCGGCTTCAAAACGAAATAAGGGCATCCGCACAGGCGGAAGCCACGGATCACAGCGGATGAAACCCGTCCGCACAGGCCGCCCGGTTCCGGGCGGCTTTTTCTGTTGTCCGGGATTGACTGTACATAAATATAGGAAGGAAAATTTTGAAAAAATGCTTCCAATCTGTACGAAAAAGTGGTATAATAAATTGATTCGGAACGCTTGATTTTTCAAGGGTTGAGCGGCTTCCGCAAGAGACGGGAAAAACGCCTTTTCCGGCGTGCTTTTCCGGGAAGACACGAGAGCAGATAATGAGGTGCAGCATGGCAGAGGAATTGGAACTGAATCCGGAAGAAATTACAGCGGTTACGCAGGAGTACGGCGAGGAGCAGATCCAGGTGCTGGAAGGACTGGAAGCGGTCCGGAAACGCCCGGGTATGTACATCGGCTCCACGGACGCGCGCGGCCTTCACCACCTGGTGTACGAGATCGTGGACAACTCCGTGGACGAGGCGCTGGCAGGCTACTGCAAGCAGATTAACGTGACAATCAACCAGGACGGCAGCGTGACTGTTATGGACGACGGGCGCGGCTTCCCGGTGGGTTTACACCCGAAAATGGGCCGTCCGGCCGTTGAAGTGTGCCTGACGGTACTGCATGCCGGCGGTAAATTCGGCGGCGGGGGATACAAGGTATCCGGCGGCCTCCACGGCGTGGGCGCCTCCGTGGTCAACGCGCTGAGCCGGCACTTCAAGGTGACGGTATACCAGAACGGGCAGATCTACGAGCAGGAGTACGAGCGCGGAAAGTACCTGTACGACCTGCGGGTGATCGGCACTACCGAACGGACCGGGACGACCATCCAGTTCTGGCCGGATATCAAGAGCGACGAAAATCCCGAAGGCATCTTCGAGGTGGGCGTCCAGTACGAGTATGAGACCCTGCGGAACCGGCTGCGGGAGATGGCCTTCCTGAACAAGGGTGTGCGCATCGTATTCCGGGACGAACGCGGCGAGACCCCGAAGGAGCATGACTTCTGCTTCGAGGGCGGCCTGCGCGAGTTTGTGAAATTCCTGAACCAGCACAAGCAGGTGCTGTTCCCGGAACCGATCTACACGGAAGGTGTCAAGGACGGTATCCTCGTGGAAATGGCGATGCAGTACAACGACAGCTATGCCGAGAATGTGTATTCCTTCGCCAACAATATCGCCACGCCGGACGGCGGCACACACCTGGCCGGTTTCAATACGGCGGTGACGCGGGCCATCAACGATTACGGCCGGCGGTACAAAATCCTGAAGGACAGCGAACCGAACCTGAAGGGCGAGGATGTGCGGGAAAGCCTGACGGCGATCATCTCCATCAAGATGGAGGATCCGCAGTTTGAAAGCCAGACCAAGTCCAAGCTCGGCTCCGGCCAGGTCCGCGGTGTGGTGGACAGCCTGGTCAGTGAAGAGCTGAGTACCTACCTGGAGGAGAACCCCACCGTGGCGAAAGCCATCGTCAGCCGCTGTGTAGACGCCCAGAGGGCGCGGGAAGCGGCCCGGAAGGCACGGGAGGCCACCCGGCGCAAGACCGTGCTGGAAAGTGCCTCTTTGCCCGGAAAACTGGCAGACTGTTCGGAACGGGATCCCAGCAAGTGCGAAATCTTCATGGTGGAGGGTGACTCCGCAGGCGGAAGCGCCAAGGGCGGACGTGACAGCAAGACCCAGGCGATCCTGCCCCTGCGCGGCAAAATCCTGAACGTGGAAAAGGTCCGGCTGGACCGGGCACTGGAAAACGCGGAAATCCGCGCGATGATCACAGCGTTCGGATGCGGCTTCGGCGACCAGTTCGACGAGAGCAAGCTGCGGTACCACCGCATCGTCTGCATGACAGACGCGGACGTGGACGGCGCGCACATCCGGATCCTGCTGCTGACATTCTTCTACCGATTCATGCGGCCGCTGGTTGAAAAGGGATATGTATACGCCGCGATGCCGCCGCTCTACAAGGTGAGCAAGGGCAAGACGGAACGGTACGTCTACGATGACGATGAACTGAACCGGGTGCTGGATGAGATTGGCCGGGAACCGAAACCGGAAATCCAGCGCTACAAAGGCCTGGGCGAAATGAGCGCCCAGCAGCTGTGGGATACGACCATGAACCCGGAGACCCGCATGATGATGCAGATCACCCCGGATGACGCCATGGAAGCGGACCGGCTGTTTACGCTGCTGATGGGAGACGACGTGGAACCGCGGAAGCAGTTCATCCAGGAAAACAGCGACCTTGTAAAAGATCTTGATGTGTGATGAGGATAAGAAGATGATTCAGGATAAGCTGATACCCGTAAATCTGGAACAGGAGATGAAAAAAAGCTTCATCTCCTACGCCATGGCCGTTATCGTGGACCGTGCCCTCCCGGACGTCCGGGACGGCCTGAAGCCGGTTCACCGGAGAATCCTGTACGACATGTCCGAGGAACTGGGCATGACGCCGGATAAACCCACCCGCAAGAGCGCCCGTGTGGTCGGCGACGTACTCGGTAAATTCCACCCCCACGGCGACTCCTCCGTGTACGACGCGATGGTGCGTATGGCCCAGCCCTTCAACATCCGCTATCCGCTGGTGGAAGGCCAGGGTAACTTCGGCAGCGTGGACGGCGACGGCGCCGCTGCGATGCGTTATACTGAGGCGCGGCTGCAGAAGCTGACGATGTTCCTGCTGGACGGCATCGACAAGGATACCGTTGATTTCTATCCCAACTTCGATGAAACGCTGCAGCAGCCCTCCGTGCTGCCGGCACGCTTCCCGAACCTGCTGGTGAACGGCTCCAACGGTATCGCCGTCGGTATGGCTACCAACATTCCGCCGCATAACCTGACGGAAGTCATCAACGGTGTGATCTGCATGATCGACAATCCGGACTGCACGGTGGAAGACCTGATGCAGCACATCAAGGGACCGGATTTCCCGACCGGCGGCCTGATCATCGGGCGGACCGGTATCCGGGAAGCCTACCAGACCGGACACGGCCGGATCACCATGCGGGCCCGCACCAATGTGGAAGACATGGGCGGCGGCCGCAGCCGGATCATCGTAACCGAAATTCCCTACCAGGTGAACAAATCCGTCCTGGTGAAGAAAATCGCCGACCTGGTGCACGAGAAGAAGATCGAAGGCATCAGCGATATCCGGGACGAATCCAATGACCGCCAGGGCATGCGGATTGTGGTGGAACTGAAGCGGGATGTCCAGCCCCAGGTGGTGCTGAACATGCTGTACAAGCACACCCCCATGCAGGAAAACTTCGGCGCCAACATGCTGGCCCTGGTGAATGGCAAGCCGCAGGTGCTGAACCTGCGGGAGATGATCTACTATTACCTGGAGCACCAGAAGGACGTGGTGACCCGGCGGACCCGGTTTGAACTGAACAAAGCGCAGAGCCGGGCCCATATCCTGGAAGGCCTGCTGAAGGCACTGGACCACATTGATGAAATCGTGGCCATCATCCGCGCCAGCAAGGATACCGCCACCGCCAAGGAAGCCCTGATGCTGCGGTTCGAGTTTTCCGAGAAGCAGGCCCAGGCAATCCTGGACATGCGCCTGGCCCGCCTGACCGGCCTGGAGCGCGAGCGCCTGCTGGAGGAATACCAGGAGCTGGAAAAGACGATTGAGCGGCTGACCGCGATCCTGGGAGATGAACACCTGCTGATGGACGTGATCAAGAACGAGATCAGCGAGATTCGCGACAAATTCGGCGATGAGCGCCGGAGCGAGCTGACGATCGCCGAGGATGATATCGATATTGAGGACCTGATCCAGGAAGAGAACATGGTGGTCACCATGACCCATGAAGGGTATGTGAAGCGGGTTTCCTCCTCCGTATACCGGGCCCAGCACCGCGGCGGACGCGGCGTGAGCGGCATGAACGTGAAGGACACCGACTACACAACCCAGATGTTCGTGACCAGCACGCACCAGGAGATCATGTTCTTTACCAATACCGGACGCGTATTCAGCCTGAAGTGCTACCAGATTCCGGAAGCCGGACGGCAGGCCCGCGGAACGGCGATCATCAACCTGCTGCAGATCGCGGCCGGGGAGAAGATTTCCACCATGCTGCCGATGCCCCGGGAGGCGGAGCGGGAGTACAACCTGGTAATGGCCACGCGCGGCGGTATGATCAAGAAAACCGCGCTGGACGAATTCCGCAACCTGCGGAAGAATGGCCTGATCGCGATTGCCCTGAAGGAAGGCGACGAGCTGATCGGCGTACGGCTGAGCACGGGCGATGACGAGATGCTGCTGGCGACCCGGAAGGGTATGTCCATCCGCTTCAATGAGCGCCATGTGCGCAACCTGGGCCGGAACTCCATCGGCGTGCGGTCCATCCGCCTGGCGGAGGATGACGAGGTGATCGACATCGCCGCCGTGGAACCGGACACCACCGTGCTGGCAATCACATCCCTCGGCTACGGAAAACGGACCGATCCGGATGAATACCGCGAACAGGGCCGGAACGGCAAGGGTGTCCGCGCGATCAACCTGACGGAAAAGACCGGTGACCTGACTGCGCTGCTGTTTGTGCACGAGGAAGAGGATATCCTGCTGATTACAGACGACGGCACGATCATCCGGGCCCGGGCTGCGGATATCCGCGTCTGCGGCCGGACCACGCAGGGCGTGCGGATCATGCGCCTGAGCGAGGGCAGCACCGTGGTCGGCGTGTGCCGCGCGGAAAAGGAAGATGAAACGCCAGACGAAAATGACGAAGCGATGGAAACCACGGAAGAGGCAGCTGCCGAAAAAACGCCGGAAACGGCTGCAGAAGGCGCCCCGGCCACGGAACAGCCTGTAACAGGTGAAACCCCGGCAGATCCGGAATAAGCCCCAAAAACCGGCCGAAAAACCGGAGATACGACGAACCAAGAGGCACTCCTGACGGAGTGCCTCTTTTTCTGTGCTGGACAATTATGGGCGGAAGCCTTATACTGAATGCAGAAACAGAAGCAGCATGACAAAGAGAATCCTTGCGGGCGCGGCGCGAAACCTGTAAATCCGGGGCAGGCACCGCCCGCTGAATCAACCATTCACCAGGAACCGGGAGGCGGCGGGCATGAAGGAAATAACCCTGAAGGCGGAAATCGGGAATATTCCCCAGGTGATTGCGTTTATTGAGGAACAGCTGGAGAAGGTCGCGTGCCCCCTCCGCGCCCAGATGCAGATTGACGTGGCGGTGGACGAGCTGTTCAGCAATATTGCCCGGTATGCCTATACCCCGAAAAGCGGAGAGGCCGCGGTTGCCTTTGCCTATGACGAAGCGGCCAAGGAAGTCAGCATCACCTTCACGGACAGCGGCGTCCCGTTCAACCCGCTGGAGCGGAGCACTCCCGATACGCATGTGCCGCTGGAGCGGCGCAGCATCGGCGGACTGGGCATCCACCTGGTCCGGAAAACGATGGACGGGATGGAATATGAATACCGGAACGGAAAGAATATCCTGACCATCCATAAGCTGATCTGACAGCACAGGGGAAATGAAAAACGGTGCGCCGGCAAGGCGCACCGTTTTTTGCTGCATTTCTGTTATGCTTTTTCCCGGGGGAGGGTACAGGTGAGGACCAGGCGGGAATCCTCCATGGCGGCGCGGATGGTTCCGCCGTGTTTCTCCGCGATGGCGGCCGCAATGGACAGCCCAATGCCGAAGCCGGACTGCTTTTCCTTGCTGCGGGAAGGATCCGCCCGGTAGAAGCGGAGGAACAGCTGATCACACTGCTCCTTCGTGAGGGGCGTTTCCACTGTGTTGGAGACGCGCAGTATGGCATTCCGGCCGTCCCGGAAAGCTTCGGCCAGGATGGAGCCGTTTTCCGAAGCATACTTGACTGCGTTGTCGCACAGGGTGGAGAGCAGCCGCTGCAGGGAAGCCCGGTCGCCGGTAACATTCAGGGACGGATCGGCCCGGACGGTCATTTCCTTCCCGTTGAATTCCGCCATGGCGGTGAAGGGCTCAGCGGTCTCCTCCAGCAGAGATCCGATTGCCACCGTTTCCATCGTCAGGGCCGGATGCTCCTCCTCCATGCGGGAAAGGTAAACCAGCTCATCCACCAGGCGGCGCAGGGCGGAAGTCTGTTTCTGTGTGCTGTGGACCCAGGGATTGTCCGGGTTTTCCATATTCAGCAGCTCCATATTGGTGGAGATGACTGTGAGCGGGGTTTTCAGCTCATGGCTGGCGTTGGTGATGAATTCCTTCTGCTGTTCCATGTTCCGGATGGTGGGCTCAACCGCTTTCCGGCTGGCAAGGATCACGATGACCAGGGCCAGCAGGATTCCGCCCAGGCAGGCGATCCCGGAGATGAGCGCAAGGGTCCGCACGGATGCCAGGCGGGTTTCACAGTCCATGATGATCACGCGGGAGCGGTTTTCCAGATCCTGCACCCGGAACAGGTAGTCTCCGATATAACCGTTGTCCGTTCCGGCAGCCAGCGCCTGGCAGACCAGGTCTGCAGCGCTTTCTTCATCCAGGACGGGCATGTTTTCCAGGTTCATACCGGCAATTATATTCCCGGAATCCAGCCAGGCAGTAAACCAGTTGGTCTCACTGGCCATGTTACGTGCATGCCGGCTGCGAAAACCGTCCCATTCATTCCGGAAACCGGGATCCCGCCGGGAATTGAGACGGTTTTCCGTCCCTGAACCGGGAGCCGGAAGATCCGGAAAGGGACTTTCTGACGGAACGGAAGCTGAGGGAAGCGTATTTGCGGACAATGAAGCCAGCGTGTCATCCAGTTCGGCACGCACGCTGATCCAGTTGGCCAGGTTGACGATGCAGACCACCAGCACCATAGCCACGGTAAGGGCCAGGACGGCGATCCGGATAAACCGTTTCTGCAATTGCCTGATCATGATTTCTTCTCCAGTGAGTAGCCTGTTCCGCGGTGAACCCGGATTTCTGTTCCGGAACCGAGCTCAGCCAGCTTTTTGCGCAGCTGGGAGATGTTGACCCATACGACATTGATTTCCGCCTCAGCATCCCAGCCCCAGACCTTATCCATGAGCTGCTGGACGGAGAAAAGGAGACGCGGGTTTTCCATGAAAAGCTCCATGAGCTGGTATGATTTCCCGGTCAGGTGGACGGAACGGCTGCCGCAGGAAAGTTCGCAGCTGCCTTTGTCCAGTGTAAGATCCTCAAAGCGGAGGGTATCCGGCACATAGTTTTCCCGGCGCCGCAGCATGGCCCGGACACGGGCCATCAGTTCGCCGGCATTGAAGGGCTTCGGCAGGTAATCATCCGCCCCGGCATCCAGCCCCGCAATCCGGTCTTCAAAAGCGTCCCGGGCGGTGAGCAGCATACAGGGCACATTGCTCCCGGAGGCGCGGATCCTCTTCAGGGCTTCCACTCCGTCCATCTCAGGCATCATCCAGTCCATGATAATACCGTCATAGTTCTCCGAGGCGGCGTAATCCACCGCCTCGGCGCCGTCGAAAACGGCATCCACCACATAGCCGGACCGTTCCAGCAGCGCTTTGACCGCCGCGGACAGGTCCCGGTCATCCTCCGCAAACAACAGCCTCATCCATACCTCCGGCCCGATCGGGCGATTTCACAGCAACACACAGGCAGGGTTCTTTTTTATGGAATTCTTTCTCTGCCGCAGAGAAAAAATCCTCCCTTACCGCATCCGACAGGATGATTGTAAGGGAGGTTTTTAAAATGAACCTAAAACGCGGGAGACGGCGGTCAGTCGTACCGCTCGTCGATGACGCGCTTGGTTTTCTTTTCACTGCGGGGAAGCAGGCCGTTTTCCACGACCTTGACGATCGGGGTGAAGCCGATGACGCTCTTGACCTTTGCGGCGATACGGTTGGCCAGGTCCTGGAAATCCACGGAGCCGTTGGTTTCGACATAGATCCGCATGGTATCCTTGCCGTCCAGGTGGGAGATCCGGATCTGGTATTCGCTGGAAGCCTCCGGGAAGGACTGGAGGATTTCCTCGATCTGGCTCGGGAAGACGTTGACGCCCTTGATCTTCATCATATCGTCGGTGCGGCCCATGATGGTATCCAGGCGGGGATGTTTGCTGCCGCAGGGGCATTCGCCGGGGATGATGCGGGACAGGTCATGGGTGCGGTAACGGATGAGCGGCGCCCCTTCCTTGACCAGGGTGGTGATGACGATCTCACCCATTTCCCCGTCCGGAACGGGCTTCAGGGTATGCGGATCGATGATCTCGATGTAGAGGTAGTCATCCCAGTAGTGCATGCCGGTATTGTATTTGCAGTTGATGCCGATGCCGGGGCCGTAGATTTCCGTGAGGCCGTAGATATCGTACAGTTCGATCCCCAGGGACTCCGCAATGCGGGTGCGCATTTTCTCACTCCAGCGTTCGGACCCGATGACACCTTTCTTCAGGTGGATCTTGTCCTTCAGGCCGCGCTTCTCAATTTCCTCGGAGAGGAGCAGCGCATAGGAGGAGGTGGAGCAGAGCACGGTGGAGCCCATGTCCTGCATCATCTGCAGCTGCTTCTCCGTGTTGCCGGGGCCCATCGGGATGACCATGGCGCCGAGACGCTCCGCACCGGCCTGGAAGCCGATGCCGGCCGTCCAGAGACCGTAACCGGGTGTAATCTGGATGCGGTCCATGTTCGTGATGCCGGCGTACTCATAGCAGCGGGCAAACATGATGGCCCAGTCTTCCACGTCCTTCGCGGTGTAGGGAATGATGACGGGAAGGCCGGTGGTACCCGAGGAGGAATGGATGCGGACGATCTGATCCTCCGGCGCGGTCATCAGGCCGAGGGGATAAGCTTCCCGCAGGTCATTCTTCTCGGAGAAGGGCAGGGCTTCGAACTCCTCTGGGGAGGAGACGCCGGTGATGCCGGCATCTTCCAGCTTGCGGCCGTAGAAATTCTTTGCAGCGCGCAGTGCTGAAATCTGCCTGTTGACCAGCTGCAGTTGGGATTCGGAAATACGCATGACAGATTCCTTCTTTCGTATTATTTTGCCCAGGCCAGCGCCCGGAGATTGAGTTCATGGAATTTCTGCGGGATCCGGGAACGGACGGCGGCTTCCAGGTCCGCTTCATCCAGCCCCAGCGCGCCGCCGCGGACGGCAGCGCCCAGCAGGATCAGGTTGAGCACCTTCGGGGAGCCGATTTCCTGCATGGCACGTTCCGCGTCGATCACGCGGAGGTCCGCCACATGCGCGGACAGGTAATCCAGCATATCCTGCGCCTGGTATTCGGTACCGGACAGGGAAGCGGTGACCGGCATCACGGCCCGGTCGGACACGATCATCTGTCCGCCCGGCTTCAGGAAGGGCAGGAGGCGGACCGCCTCTCCGGGTTCAAAGCCGATGATCAGGTCTGCTTCACCGCGGGCAATCATCGGGGAATAAATGCCTTCCCCCATGCGCAGATGGCTGAACACACTGCCGCCCCGCTGCGCCATGCCGATGGTTTCCGCGGACATGACGGGGATGCTTCGGGCCATGGCGGCGGCAGAAATGAGGCGGGAAGCCAGGACGGTTCCCTGGCCGCCGACGCCGCAGAGGATAATATCCTTACGCACGGGAACTCACCTCCATTGCATGGACCGGGCAGAGCTGCGCGCAAAGGCCGCAGCCGGTGCACTGTGCCGGGTCAATGACCGCTTTGCCGCCGGATATGCTGAGGGCCGGGCAGCCGATCTCCCGGATACACTTTTTGCAGCCGATACATTTTGCAGCATCCACGGACAGGCACCCCTGCGGCTTTGAGAGCGCGATACAGGGGGAGCGGAAAATAACCGCCTTGACGCCGGGAAGGTCCGCAATGCCCCGGACCGCTTCCACAGCACGGGCATGATCCAGCGGATCCACGGTGACCACTTCCGTGACGCCGATGCCGCGCAGGACATTTTCAATGCTGACTTTTTCAACCACTTCGCCCATCATGGTGCGGCCGGTACCGGGATGCGGCTGATGGCCGGTCATCGCGGTGGTGGAATTGTCCAGCACCACCAGAGTGAATTCTGCCTGATTATAGACGGCATTCACGACACCGGGCAGGGCAGAGGCGAAGAATGTGGAATCCCCGACAAACGCAAAGCAGGTACGATCCGCCTCCAGATGGCGGATGCCCTGGGCGATACCGAGACCGGCGCCCATGCACAGGCAGGTATCCACCATGTCCAGCGGCATGGCATTGCCGAGTGTGTAACAGCCGATATCCCCGCAAAAGATGGTTTTCCGGCCCTTCATGGCCTGCTTGACGGCATAGAAGGAGGCCCGGTGCGGACAGCCGGCGCAGAGCACCGGCGGACGGACCGGCAGGGGAGGCGGAGTGGATTCGGAAACGGCAGGGAGCGGGAGATCCAGGAAAGCCGCAGCCGCGGCGGCCACGCTGTCCCGGGTGTTTTCGCCGGACAGCGGGATATGGCCGGTCTGCTTTCCGAGAATCCGGATAGAGAGGCCGTACTTTCCGCAGACATAGATGAGTGCCCGCTCAATAACGGGATCCAGTTCCTCGACACAGAGCACTTCATCCAGGCCGGAGAGGAACTCAACGGCTTTCTTTTCCGGGAACGGGAAAGGCGTCGCGACTTTCAGCACCCGGCATTTGCCGAGCTTTTCCCGGGCTTCCATGACATACGTCCAGCTGATACCGCCGGTGGCGATGCCTTTGCGGCAGGCCGGATCCCCGGGCTCAATCCGGTTGGGGGCATAATCCGACAGGACATCGGAGAGCGCGGTGTTGCGCTCCTCAATCCTGCGGTGGCTGGCAAAGGAAAAGCGCGGGAAGATGACCCATCGGGCCGGATCCCGGACAAACCCGTCCGGCGTGTGGATTTCGTACTCTTCCGCATCCAGCACGCGGATGGAGGCATAGCCGTGGGAAACGCGGGTGGTCGGCCGGAGGAAAACCGGGGTGTGGTATTCCTCGGAGAAGGCGAACGCCTCGCGCATCATATCGTATGCCTCCTGCGCGGAGGAAGGATCGAAGACAGGAACCTTGGAGAAAGAGGCAAAGCTGCGGGTGTCCTGTTCGGTCTGGGAAGAGATGGGACCGGGGTCGTCCGCAACGAGGACAACCAGGCCGCCCTTTACACCGATATACTCCAGGCACATCAGCGGATCGGACGCCACGTTGAGGCCCATCTGCTTCATGGTGACCAGTGCCCGGGCGCCGGCATAGGACGCACCGGCCGCCACTTCCATGGCGGTTTTTTCATTGACGGACCATTCCACATAGACGGAATCGCCGCGGTTTTTGGCAACGGTTTCCAGAACCTCGGTCGAGGGGGTGCCGGGATAGCCGCAGACCAGGTTGACACCGGCCGCCAGCGCCCCCATCGCGATGGCTTCATTCCCCATCAGAAAGGCGGTATGCATACGTTCACTCCTTCAGGAATCTCTGCGCAAAAGAATAGCACAAAACCATACGGATGAGAAGAAAACTGCCGGAAAAAAACATGAAATATGCCGGCAGGCCCTGCCGGCATATCCGGGAACGGAAATATGATCAGAAACGAATGAGAAGATAGACAATCATGAGCAGCAGTCCGGCTGCAGTGAGAATCAGGCCAAAGGTCAGGCTCCGGCCGACATTGTGGCCGGCGAGCGTGATCAGCCGCCTTCTTTCCGCCGGCAGGAAACCGCCGGACGGGGAATCCTGCGTCCGGGCACGGCCAGAATCCAGCAGCCTGCGGATCAACAGGGCGACATAATCGGTAATCTCCGAAAGGAAGCGGGTGGCCGCAGTCAGCAGCCGGGGAATCCATACAAGAACCGGACGGCTTTCCGGGGCGGCGGCCAGGAACCGGAAAAACGCGGTAAACGCGGCCGGAATCCATACGCGGATGAGTTTACTGTCCGGAATGGACGCAATGAAACGGAACACGAAGGAGGAGCCGGCTGTCAGCGCGCTGAGCAGGGGACGGTAGACCTTGTCCTCCAGGTCCAGCCAGGCAGGCCAGCGGTTGACATATACGCGTTTCCCGAATGCGGACTGATTTGCGGATGACGCCATCAGGAGCGGACGGACCACCAGCAGGTAAACCAGCGCGCCCACGGCAATGCTTTCCGCCGCACCGATCAGGTTCTCACCCGAGAAATAATGGATATGCCCGGGAGAACCCTGGCCGAAGAACGGCATGGACCGTTCCGCACACGGACTGAGCAGGGCGGAACCGAACAGCCCCAGGAACGGAAGGGGAACCGACGCGGCGAGCAGGGCGGCTGCCGCCGGTTTCCGGATATACCGGCCGTTCATCGCGTCATACTTTGCCTGCAGCTCCGGATCCGCGTTCTTCTCGATGAACAGGCAGATATACAGCTTGGTCATATACGCGACGGTCAGTCCGCCGGAGAAGATGAACAGAAGCTCCAGCACCCGGTACGGCCATACGGTGAGCCCGTGCGCGGAAAGCTCCGCGATGAGCTCCAGGATGCCTTCGTGCAGCAGGGACTTGGAATTGAAACCGCTGCCCAGCGGCGGAATACAGGCAATGGAGACCGCCCCCGACAGGAAGCAGGTGTGCAGCAGCGGCTTGCCCCGGCCGAAGCCGCGGACGCCGTTCAGGTCCAGCCGGTGCAGGTTCATATACACCACGCCGGCGCAAAGGAACAGGCACAGCTTGATGAGGGAATGGTTCATCATATGCTCCAGCGTACCATAGGCGGCCAGGGAGCCTTCTTCCCCCAGCAGGGTCATGACTGAAAGACCGACCGTGATAAAGCCGATCTGGCTGACGGAGGAGCAGGCGAGCGTACGCTTGAGATCCACGGAAAACAGCGCCAGGAGGGCGCCAAGCAGCATTGTGACGGCGCCGAGTACCAACAGTGTATTTCCGAAGGAGCGGACGCCGGGCATGATATTGGCGCACAGGACAATCATGCCGAACACCCCGCTCTTGGTCAGGATACCGGAGAGCAGGGCAGATGCAGGCGCCGGAGCGACCGGGTGCGCCTTGGGCAGCCAGATATGCAGCGGGAACAGGCCGGCCTTGGCCGCAAAGCCGAAGAGCGTAAGCCAGACGGCTGTCGTAACGGCGGGGGACGGAGTTCCGCCCTCCAGGGCTTCCCGCAGGCCGTCGAAGGACAGTGTGCCGGTCTGCCGGTACAGCATGAACAGACCCATCAGGGTGGTCAGGCCGCCGATGACCGCGACCATCAGGTAGGTTTCCGCGGCCCGCATGGCGCCGGGCGTTTCCTCCTGCGCCACCCAGGTATAGCTGGTGAGGGACATGATCTCAAAGAAGATCAGCGTCGTATACAGGTCATCCGACAGGAAAACGCCGAGCGTGGCGCCGAGGGTCCAGAGATTGAAGAGCCAGTACCGGTTGCGCATCCCGTCGTGATGCATATATTCCGGGGCAAAGACATCGCTGACCAGCCACATGAAGGCGGCCACCGACGCGTACAGGCTGCGGAATCCATCGGCCCGCAGGTGCAGGCCGAGACCGCAGAAGCCGTCCAGGCTGAAGCGCGTTTCACCGGGAAGAAGCGTGAGACAGCCGCCCAGCGCCAGCGCACAGATGACCGCTGCGAGCAGGTCGCGTACGCGGTCATTTTTCCGGCCGGCCAGCCAGACGAACGGTGCAAGCACCATCGGACCGAAACAGAGCAGCGGCAGCAGCATGTTTCACCCTCCTTTCCTGTAAATTCAGATACAGGGGAATTCTTTACGGAACCAGAGACCGGATAAACGTGACCAGCGGTTCGGACCAGAAGCCCAGGATGACTACCAGCGCGGCAATCAGGGCCATGGGAAGCTTCATCCGCAGGTCAGGATCATGGCATTCCGCACCCCAGGTGAGGTTTTCCCCGGACAGGGGGCGGAAATAGAACGCTGTCACAACGGACAGCACATAGACAGCAGTGAGCACCGAGGAGATGATCAGGCAGGCCCCGGCAAATATGCCGTCGGCCCGGCCGGTATGGATTGCGGCCTCCAGCAGGATCCACTTGCTGACGAAACCGGAAAGCGGCGGAATGCCGACCAGCGAGACGGCGCATACCGCGAAGCAGGCACAGACAAACGGCATGGGACGGGCAAAGCCGCGCACCTCGGATACATATTCTTTTCCGCTCCGGACCAGGATCGCCCCGGCGGCGAAGAAGAGGACGATTTTCATCAGTCCGTGGATGACCAGGTGGCTCAGGGCACCGGTGAGTCCCTCGCCGGTCATCAGCGCGACACCGACCAGGATGTAGCTGAGGTTGGACGCCGTGGACCAGGCCAGACGGCGCTTCAGATGATTTTCCCGGACGGCCATGGCCGAGCAGAATACGACAGTGCAGCAGGCGGTGAGGAGTACCGCGGTCTGGGCCCAGGTGCCGGTGAGCATTTCCGTACCGAAGGAGAACCAGGTGACCCGGGCGACACAGAACGCGCCGGCATTGACAACCGCCACCGCATGGAGCAGGGCTGTGACCGGCGTTGGCGCCGCGGAAGCGGTCGGAAGCCAGGAGGAGAAGGGAAGCACAGCTGCCTTGACCCCGAAACCGAGGAATGCCAGCACATACAGTGCGCGCAGGAGATCCCCGTGCGCGGCCCAGGTTTCCGCCGGAAGGATGCCGCCCGGCCGGAAATCCCCGCCGCCCAGGGCGGTGAGCGATACGAGCGCAAGGAAGCCCAGTGCGGCAGCACCCAGCACATAAAGGGCGTATTTGCGGGCTGCGGCGACGCTCTCCTCATTCCATTTATGCCACACAAGCGGCAGTGTAATGAGCGTCAGCGCTTCAAAAGCGAGATACATTGTGAAGAGATTGCCGGCCGATGCCACGCAGACGGTGATGCCATAACAGATGGTATACCACGCGAAGAAGGCATTGGGACGATGCTCATGCTCCATGTAGGAGAAGCCGTAAAGCGAGGCGAGCGGCCAGAGGAAGGCGATGAGCCCCAGGAAAACGGACGACATCCCGTCACACCGGAACGCAATGACCGCACCGGGAAATACTTCCCACAGCGTCCATTCCAGCGGGATGCCCCGGATGAGCGCAACGGCAATCAGGACGGAGGTCAGGCAGACCACCGCCTCCGTCAGGACCCCGCGAAGGCGGGAACGCTCCGGAAACCGGCCCAGTGGCAGCAGCGCTCCGCCCAGCAGCGGGAGCAGGATACAGACAATCAGCATACGAACCTCGCGGTGAATTACATGACAAGTCCGGCAAGCCCTTCAAAGAAACGAATCAGGGCGCCGGGGAAAATGCCCAGCAGGATGGACAGGGCGGTGAGCAGCAGCATGGGAACCAGCATGATCCACGGCGCCTCACATTTTTCCCATACCGGGGAGGGAGTGTGCTCCTTTTTGCCGGGGAAGAAGGCGCGGATGGAGACGGTGAGCAGATAGCCCGCGGTGAGCAGGGCGGAGATCAGCAGGATGGCCGGAGCGAGCCAGGAGAAGAAGCCCGGGACCCCGCTCATGGACAGGGCGCCCTGCGCCAGGTACCACTTGGAGACAAAGCCCAGGCACGGCGGAATACCAACCAGGCCGACGGATACGAGCGTAAAGCACCACATGGTGACGGGCATCCGCTTCCCGATGCCTTCGAGCTCTTCCACCCGGGTGTGCTTCGACTGCCGGATAATGGAGCCGGCGGACATAAACAGTGTGTTCTTGATCAGCGCGTGTGCCGCCACATGCAGGAGGGCGCCGACCACCCCGACCGGATGCATGGTGGACAGGCCGAAGAGCACATAGCTGACCTGGCTGACAGACGACCAGGCAAGCCGCTTTTTGAGCAGGTTTTCCCGGAAGGCCAGCAGCGATCCCATGAAGACGGTGAGCAGGGTCAGGACCATCCAGGTGATCTGCATCCAGGAGCCCCGGAGCAGATCCGGCCCGATGAGGAAATAGACGGAGCGGAGGATGCCCAGCACACCGGCTTTGGTGATGATGCCGCTGAGCACGGCGGAGGCGGATGCCGGGGCAACCGGATGGGCCGTGGGCAGCCAGCCGTGGAGCGGGAACATACCCGCCTTGGTACCGAAACCGAGCGCCATGATCAGCGCGATGGCAACGACGGTGTTCTCATGGCCGGCTACTTTTTCCGCATCGAGGATTCCGCCGGGAGCGAAGCTCCAGGAGGACATATACGGCGCCAGCTGGAAGATGCCGAGCAGCACCAGGGACGCGCCGATGACCGAGAAAATCAGGTATTTGATGCCGGCTGCCACGGAATCCGGCGTCATCTCGTGCATGACAAGCGGTACGGTGAGAAGCGTCATCAGCTCATAGCACATGTAGTAGGTGATGATGTTGCCGGAGAAACACAGCGCCATCAGCACGCCCATGGTGATGAGGGTGAAGGCATAATAGCGGGGAAGGTGTTCCTCTCCCTTCAGGTAGCCGAAGGAATAAAACCCGGCCATGCACCAGACGAACGACATAACCGCGGCAAAATACTTGCCCGTATCATCAGACCGGAGGAAAACCGGAAGGTTGTCCGACAGGCGGAAGAGCGGAAGCTCCAGCGCCGGGGAGAACAGCACCGGCAGTACGGACAGCAGCGAAAGCGCCAGCACTGAGCCGGTCCACCATGTACGCGGACGGTCTTTCTTTCCGATCGGATCGCACAGACCCACCACCAGACCGCCGATGACCGGCAACAGGATGGGAACCAACAGATACCAGGATGGCAGCATAACAGACCTCCACAAAACATGTTGATGGGGAATTTACGACAGGGGGATTTGTCAGCCGAAGCGGGACAGACCTTCGGCAATCCATGCCATAATCCGGCCGGGGATACAGCCCAGCAGGACCGTCAGGCCGGCCAGGCCGGCCAGGGCGATATACCGCAGGGGACCGACGCGCTTATCGGGACGGGAAAGCCCGTCTTCCGCGGGGCTGAAGATCCGGATGACCGCGCCCATGAAATAAACCACATTCAGCGCGGTGGATATGACCAGTGCGGCAAAGACCAGGATCATCCGCAGGCTGCCGTAAGCCAGGCCTGCCTGCGCGAAGAACCATTTGGACGCGAAACCGGCGGTAAAGGGGATGCCGATCAGAGACAGGGCGCCCACCAGGAAGGCTGCTGCCGCAAGCGGCGCGCGCCGGCCGGATCCCCGGATATATTCCATCCGGTAGCTGCCGCTGACGGCGTGCAGGCTGTTGGCGGACAGGAAAAGGAGCGCCTTTGCGGCCGCGTGGCTCAGGATATGGAAGCAGGCAGCTTCCAGGCCGGCGGCTGTTCCCAGTCCGATCCCCATATACATATACCCGATCTGGGCGACGGAGGACCAGGCGATGAGCCGCTTGATGTTCACCTGGCGGATGGCCCCGACGGAGCCGGAAATCATGCCGATGATGCCGAAAACCAGGATTACGTCATTCACGTGGGTGGCGGTGATGGTTTCCGGACCGAGCATCCGCCAGATGAGCTTGACCATCAGGAAGACGTATCCTTCGCTGACCAGCGAGGAGAGGATTGCCGAGGCAGCCGGGGTGGAAGTGCCGTAAGCATCCGGCACCCAGGTATGGAAGGGCCAGAGCGCACTCTTGATCGCCAGGCCGCCGCACATCAGCGCGACAACGACGGTCAGCGGCAGCCGGTAGGCGCCGCTTTTGCGCAGGCCGGCCACCGAATCATGGATCGGGGACATCAGGAGATGCCCCGTTAGATCGTACAGCAGGATGATGCTGAGCAGGAACAGGGCGGAACCGATCAGGTTCATGATCAGGTACCGCATGGCGGCCACCTGCCCGCGGCCGGTGTCATGCGCGGCGATCAGGCTGACGGCCGAGATGGTCATGATTTCCACGAACACATAGGCGGTAAACAGGTCGTTGGTATACACCTCCGCCTGCAGCGCGGAGGAAAGAAGCAGCAGCAGGGCCGACATCAGGGAATGGCGGTCGCGCAGGAGCTCCTGCTCCAGGACGAACAGGCCGCCCAGGACGCTCAGCGTCATGACCAGGGAGAAGAACAGGCCGATGACCGACTCCAGCAGGCCGACACGGATTTCATTGCCCCAGGGAGCCGGATAATGGCCCATCATGTATACGTAGCTTTCATTGCCGGAAGCCATCTGCGCCACCAACAGGGCGGAAAGCACCGTCTGAACCAGCAGGACAAAGCCGGTGACATACCGTGCGCGCCGGGTGGGAAGCGCAGCCGTCAGCGCCGCCGCGGCCAGCGGAAGCAGGATACAGGCAAAGGGAATCGACTGCCACAGGCTCATGCATTCCCTCCTGTTCCGTCCTGATCCCGTTCCTTCTGCGACAGGGCGATAATTTCATCAATATCCAGGCTGTGATACCGGCGGTACAGCCGGACCGTGAGCGCCAGCATGACGGCGGAGCAGGCAACCGACACAACGATCCCCGTCAGCACAAGACCGGCCGGAATCGGGTTGATATATGCCTCCATGGAGGTCACGCCGTTTTCAACAATCGGGGCCCGGCGGCCGAAGATATACCCCTTTGCGGCCAGGAACAGGTAGATTGCGCTGTCCGTCATGGCAAAGGCGATGTTCTTCTTGATCAGGTTTTTGTCCACCAGGAGCAGCACCAGCCCGATGCCGAACAGGATCATGGCGGCCAGCTCCACATAATTAGTGAAGTCAATTCCGAACAGGGTCATCTTACAGGTCCCCCTTTCGGAACAGTGTGTACAGGGAATAGATGGTGCAGCAGACCACCAGCCCCACCGCGATGTTCAGGTAGGGGATCAGCCCGGCAGAGAAAATCATGCCCGGCGTACCCGGCGTGATGATGCTGGGCAGGTGATTGGCGCCGGTGAAGAAGGAATATGCCTTGCTGAGGGCATAAAAGCTCAGCGCACATACCGTGACCGCGCGGAAAAGACGGATGGTAAAGAAACGTTCCATCCGGCGGAAACCGTAGGCATTGAGCATCAGGATCAGCCCGGCTCCCATGACGGCACCGCCGGAGAAACCACCTCCGGGAGACAGGTGGCCGTTCAGGATGATATACATGCCCAGGAGCAGAATGCACGGGATGAGCAGGCGCGCAACCTTCTGAAGGATCAGGTCGTTTTTCGGCTCGTACATGCGGTCGTCCGTTTCCAGCACCAGCTGATAGGCAGCACTGCGACGCTTGTCCGCCGTTACCCGGAGCAGCAGCATGACCGCACAGACGGCGGTGAACAGGACATTGCTCTCGCCGAGTGTATCGAAAGCACGGTAATCCAGGATCATACCGGCTACGATGTTGACCGCACCGGTTTCCTCCATACCGTTTTCGATATATCGGCGGGAGACCTCATTGTTGGCAGGATTTTCCGGATGGCCGAAAGGCGGAAGATACTGCGCGGTAATCACCAGAATACCGATAATTCCCACGCACAGCAGGACGGACAGCACCACCAGCAGACGGCGAAGGCCTTTGCCCTGGCGGAAGGGGACGGTAATCCACCAGTCTGGCTGTTCGGCCGGTTTATCCGCTTCTTCCTCCTGCGGCGGCAGGGGAGCCGGCTGTCCGGCGGGAGCATCCTCCCATTCAGCGGCCATTTCCCGGTCGAGCCGGTCATCCGCGTGCAGCATCCGGCGAAGACGTTCCGTGAGTTTACTCATAGATCCGCCTCCTTCGTCCGGCTGCCGTGCTCCCGGTGGATTGCATGGATTTTCTTGAGCGCGACAAAGAGCAGCAGACTGTCGATCCCCGCACCGACGGCCGCCTCCGTGATGCCGAGATCCGGAGACTGCAGGAGAATCCAGACCAGGCTCAGCAGGAGGCTCTGGGTCATAAAGACAACGGCGGCCACCAGCAGGTTTTTGGTGAACGCGACGCAGACGGCGCAGGATATGATCAGGACCAGCAGCAGGATCATCAGTACGTTCATCTGCGCACCTCCTGATCCGCTTCTTTTTCAATGGCCACAAAACGGCTGTCCTCCACCTGCATTTCCTGCGGAAGCTGGTCGTTGACCGTGACCTCCAGCCGGCCGATCAGATGCGAGGCTACCGGACTGGTGAGCCAGAGGAAGGCCACGACAGCCAGCAACTTCAGGGTAACCGGCGTAAAACCCCAGGCGAGCGCCAGCCCGGCCAGGATGGTCAGGACTGCCAGCGTATCCGCCAGGGCGGTGGCGTGAATCCGGTTGAGCACATAATGGAAACGGAAGAGACCCAGCGTGGCGGTGACCAGCACAAACAGGCCGAACACCGTAAGCACCGCGGAGAGCGCGAAACGAATCCAGTCAAGCATCGTGCGCATCCTCCCCTCCGGTTTTTTCCTGATGCCGCTTCTGGCGGTAGACACCCATATAGATCTTGGTCAGGAGAACCACGGCGAGAAAGCTCAGTGTCGTGTAGATCAGGGAGATGTCCACCAGGTAGTCTTCCGCCATCAGGTAAGCCAGCACGCAGATCAGCAGGGTTACCAGCGTGCCGGTGAGATTGACCGCCACAACCCGGTCCGCAATACGTGGACCGAGCACGGTCCGCAGGAACACGAATACCAGCAGCCCGCCGATGACTGCGGCTGCGATCACATACAGAATGCGGTATGCCTGATCCACCGTCATCCGCCGATTCCTCCTTTCCTGATCTGTTTGCGGGATTATCCGTTGTTTTCCAGCCGCCGGATCCGCTTTTCCATTTCCGAATCCCGGAGGCCTTCCGTAAAGGCATCATCCAGGGCGTGGACGAGGAACCGTCCGTCCCGCTGGTCCACGGTGAGTGTACCCGGCGTGAGGGTAATGGACTGGGACAGCAGCACCCTGCCGGTATCCGTGCGCAGCGCGGTCCGGAAGCTGATCAGGTGGGGCTGGATCTCCCGGCCGGACCAGATGCGGGTCATCGTTTTGAAACCGGCAATGAAGATCTGGCCGATCAGCCAGGCCAGGTAACCAACTGCCCGGGGAAGACGGCGGATGAACTCCCATTCCCGGCGGGGAGAATAATCCAGGAACTTCCAGCAGAACAGCCAGATAAGGGCACTGAGGACGATGCCGGTCACCACAATTTCAACGGTCCAGCGGCCCTCCAGCAGCATCCAGAGAACGAACAGCGCAAGCACCATGGGTTACCCTCCTTTCCGGGAATGGTGAATTGAGTACGGTTAAGCGAGTGCCTGCGCAAGATCCGCAATCAGGTCTTCGGCACTTTCCAGGCCGACGCTCAGGCGGATAAGGTCCGGAGAAATACCGGCGGCCTTCAGCTCCTCATCATTCATCTGGCGGTGGGTGGCGGAGGCGGGATGCAGGCAGCAGGAGCGGGCATCCGCGACATGGGTTTCGATCGCGATCAGCTTCAGCTTTTTCATGACGGCTTCCGCTGCTTTGCGGCCGCCCTTTACGCCAAAAGAAACGACGCCGCAGGAACCGTTGGGCAGGTATTTCTGCGCGAGGCTGTAGTATTTATCCCCCGGCAGGCCGCAGTAGCGGACCCAGGAGACGTTTTCATTTGAAGCCAGGAATTCCGCGACAGCCTGGGCGTTTTCACAGTGACGCTTCATACGGACATGCAGACTTTCCAGGCCGAGGTTGAGCAGGAACGCGTTCTGCGGACTCTGGATGGAACCGAAGTCACGCATCAGCTGGGCGGTTGCCTTGGTGATGAAGGCACCGGCCAGGCCGAATTTCTCCGCGTATACGATTCCGTGATAGCTGTCATCCGGGGTGGTGAGGCCGGAGAATTTTTCCGGGTCCGCCATCCAGTTGAACTTTCCGCTGTCCACGATGCAGCCGCCGACGGCAGCGCCGTGGCCGTCCATATATTTGGTGGTGGAATGGGTGACGATATCCGCGCCCCATTCAATCGGCCGGCAATTGACGGGAGTGGCGAAGGTGTTGTCAATAATGAGCGGCACGCCGTGACGGTGCGCAGCATCCGCGAACTTTTCGATATCGAGAACAGTCAGGGCGGGGTTGGCGATGGTTTCGCCGAAAACCGCTTTGGTGTTGGGCCGGAAAGCCGCATCCAGTTCTTCCGCCGTGCAGTCCGGGGAGAGGAAGGTGAATTCCACACCCATCTTCCGCATGGTGACGGCAAAGAGATTGTAGGTGCCGCCGTAAATGGCGGAAGAAGCGACCACATGGTCCCCGGCAGTGGCAATATTGAAAACAGCAAAGAAGTTCGCGGCCTGGCCGGAAGAGGTCAGCATCGCGGCAGTACCGCCTTCCATGGCGCAGATCTTCGCGGCGACCATATCGTTGGTCGGATTCTGAAGGCGGGTGTAGAAATAACCGGAAGCCTCCAGGTCGAAGAGTTTGCCCATATCCTCGCTGGTGTTGTACTTGAAGGTGGTGGACTGGATGATCGGGATCTGGCGGGGTTCTCCGTTCCCCGGCGTATACCCGGCCTGGACACAGAGCGTTTCAATGTTCGGCATGGAAATCGTCCTCCTCTGAAAGATTTCAATCCAAAATATTTTACCACTACGCAGGAAAAGGAACAAGTGAAAAAACCAAAATGAGACCACCGGAAAAACAGGAATCCATCCGGAAATGAATCCCTTGATTCGTGCACTTTCGTATGATAGAATTATCTGTATGCAGTCTTATATACAAGGAAGGAAACAAAGCCGATGATCAAGAAACTGGCGGCAAGGGTCCGCCAATACAAGAGGCAGGCCGTTGCCACG
Source organism: Clostridiales bacterium (assembly GCA_017569285.1). Lineage (NCBI taxonomy): Bacteria > Bacillati > Bacillota > Clostridia > Eubacteriales > Clostridiales bacterium. Next base: position 733,935 of record CP069419.1, on the reverse strand, counting down.
CCCCTGTTTATGGTGGGCGAGGTGGCAATGGAAGCGCTGATTCCGCTGATTATGAGCTGGCTGATCGACCGGGGTATCCAGGGCAACGGCGGCAGCGGCAGCATGGAAAACATCCTGCTGTACGGAGGAGCCCTGCTGGTGACCGCGTTTGTTTCGCTGGTATCCGGCGTGATGAGCGGCCGGATGGCGGCTGTCGCCTCCGCCGGGTTTGCCCGGAACCTGCGGCATGACATGTACTACACCATCCAGGATTACTCCTTTTCCAATATTGACAAATTCAGCACCAGCTCCATCATTACCCGGCTGACGACCGACGTGAGCAATGTGCAGAACAGCTTCCAGATGATCCTGCGCATGGCGGTGCGGGCACCGCTGACGCTGATTTTCTCCATGATCATGGCGATGACGATCAACGCCCGGATTTCCATGGTGTTTGTGTATACCATTCCGGTGCTGGCACTGGGAATCGCTCTGATCATGACGCGGACGCACCCGATTTTCCGCCGGGTGTTCCAGACCTACGACAAGCTGAACAATGTGGTGCAGGAAAACCTCCGCGGCGTGCGCGTGGTGAAGAGCTTCGTGCGCGAAGACTACGAGGTGGAAAAGTTCAACGGGATATCCGGATCCATCTACCGGGATTTCATCAAGGCGGAGAAGAACATCGCGCTGATGTCACCGCTGATGATGGTGTGCATCTACACCTGCACGCTGCTGATTTCCTGGCTGGGCGCGAAGGCAATCATCGCTTCGGGCAACAACCCGGCCGCCGGCATGACCACCGGCCAGCTGATGAGCCTGATTACCTATGTGATCCAGATCCTGTCCAGCCTGATGATGGTATCCATGGTTTTCCTGATGATCACCATGAGCCGGGCCTCCGCACAGCGGATTGTGGAAGTGCTGGACGAGAAGACGGACATTGTTTCCCCGGAGGACGCGGTAACGGAGATCCGGGACGGATCCATCGACTTTGACCATGTGAATTTCAGCTACGCCAGCCGGAGCGAACGGGATACGCTGAGCGATATCGACGTGCACATCCCGTCCGGCGCGGTGGTGGGCATCCTGGGCGGTACCGGCAGCGGCAAGTCCTCGATGGTGCAGCTGATTCCGCGCCTGTATGACGTGAAGGACGGCGCGGTGCGCGTCGGTGGAATTGACACGCGGAAATATGACCTGACTGCGCTGCGGGACAGCGTGGCCATGGTACTGCAGAAGAATGAACTGTTCAGCGGGACGATCAAGGACAACCTGCGCTGGGGCAACGAGAATGCGACGGATGCGGAAATCGAGGAAGCGTGCCGGCTGGCCCAGGCGGATTCCTTTATCCAGGATTTCCCGGACAAGTATGACACCTGGATTGAGCAGGGCGGCACGAACGTGTCCGGCGGACAGAAGCAGCGGCTGTGCATTGCGCGGGCCCTGCTGAAAAAGCCGAAGATCCTGATCCTGGACGACAGCACCAGCGCAGTGGACACCAAGACGGATTCCCTGATCCGCGCGGGCTTCCGCAGCTACATTCCCGACACAACCAAACTGATCATCGCGCAGCGGGTGGCATCCGTGAAGGACGCAGACCTGATCATCGTGCTGGACAACGGCCGGGTGGTTGACGCAGGCACCCATGAGGAACTGCTTGCACGCTGCGAAATCTACCGCGAGGTCCATGATTCCCAGACGAAGGGAGGCGAGGATCATGAGTGAGCAGAAAAGGCGCCCGCAGAGGCAGCCGTCCCAGAACATGGGCGGCGGTCCCCGGGGACCGCGGGCAATGGGTCCCCGCCAGCCGATCAACAAGGAATCCCTGAAGCGCCTGATGGGATACGTGAAGCCGTACTGGCCCCGCCTGCTGGTGGTGATGTGCTGCATCATCCTCAACGCGGTGGCTACCGCCGCAGCGGCTACTTTCCTCGGAACCATCATCGATGACCATATCACCCCGATGCTGGCATCCGGCAGCCAGGATTTCAGCCCCCTGCTTGCGGCAATCCTGAGAATGGCGGCGCTGTACCTGCTGGCCATTGCGGCCGTCTATGTGCAGGCCCGGATTATGGCGGTTGTCAGCCAGAGTGTACTGCGCAAGGTGCGGGATGAAATGTTCGACCATATGCAGACACTGCCGATCCGGTACTTTGACACGCATACCCACGGCGAGGTCATGAGCCATTACACGAACGATACCGATACGCTCCGGCAGATGGTGAGCCAGGTGCTCCCCCAGAGCATTTCATCCATCATCACGCTGGTGGTGGTGCTGATCTCGATGCTGCGCTGCAGCGTGTGGCTGACGATCCTGATCATCATCGGAACGATGGTGATGCTGAAGGTCACGATGAAGATCGGATCCGGAAGCGCCAAGTATTTTGTGAAGCAGCAGACATCGCTGGCTTCCCTGAACGGCTATATTGAGGAAATGGTGAATGGCCAGAAGGTCGTGAAGGTATTCAACCATGAGCCGGAAGCCAAGGAAGAGTTTGATGAGCTGAACGATGAGCTGACCGAAAACGCCACCGAGGCGAATAAGCTGGGCAACATCCTCGGCCCGGTGAACAACAACATGGGCCACCTGCTGTATGTGGTGCTCGCGATCGCGGGCGGCGCGATGGCGATTGCCGGCATGGGCAACCTGAGCCTGGCCGGCATGGGCACCCTGACGCTGGGCAATATCGCGGCGTTCCTGACCCTGAGCCGGAACTTCATGCAGCCGATCAACCAGATGGCACAGCAGATCAACTTCATCGCTATGGCCGTGGCAGGCGCGGGCCGGATCTTCGCCCTGATGGATGAGGCACCGGAAGCGGACGCGGGCTATGTGCATCTGGTGAACGCGCGCGAGGTGGACGGCGAACTGGTTGAGACGGAGGAACACACCGGACTGTGGGCATGGAAGCATCCCCACAGCGCCGACGGCTCCGTGACCTATACCCGGCTGAGCGGCGACGTGGTGATGGAACATGTGGATTTTGCCTATGAACCGGAGAAACCCGTACTGCATGATATTACGCTGTATGCGCGGCCCGGGCAGAAGGTGGCGTTTGTCGGCGCAACCGGCGCGGGCAAGACAACCATCACCAACCTGATCAACCGGTTCTACGACATTGCGGACGGCAAGATCCGCTATGACGGGATCAACATCAACAAGATCTGCAAGAATGACCTGCGGCGGAGCCTGGGTGTGGTGCTGCAGGATGTGAACCTGTTTACCGGCACCGTGATGGACAACATCCGCTACGGCAAGCTGGATGCCACGGACGAGGAGTGCATTGCCGCGGCAAAGCTGGCGAACGCGGATGACTTTATCACCCGCCTTCCGGACGGCTACAACACCGTGCTCAAGGGAGACGGAAGCGGACTGAGCCAGGGACAGCGCCAGCTGATTTCCATCGCCCGGGCGGCCGTGGCGGATCCGCCGGTGATGATCCTGGATGAAGCAACTTCCTCCATCGATACCCGGACAGAAGCGCTCGTGCAGCGCGGCATGGACCGGCTGATGCAGGGACGGACGGTATTTGTGATTGCCCACCGCCTTTCCACCGTACAGAACAGCGACGTGATTATGGTGCTGGACCATGGCCGGATTATCGAGCGGGGCAGCCATGACCAGCTGATTGCCGAGAAGGGGCAGTATTACCAGCTCTATACCGGCGCGTTTGAACTGGAGTAAGCACAGAGGGACCCGGAAAACTGAAAAGAGGGACGAACGTGGGAGCCATTCGGGACAGGCTGTCCGGTGCGGCCCGGCACGGCATCAGGCTGAGCCGGGTGAATATCGTGCTGCTTGCGGTGACCGTGATCGGTTCGATCGGCATAATCATTGCCACGAACCGGCTGAATTCCGCGTACCAGCAGCTGATCGAAGAGACGGGAAAGTACATCAACACCCAGCAGGACGCCGGGATGATTGAGGAGTTTTCCGGCAGCATGCTGAGCGAGAGCCGCAGCTTCCTGCAGACGGGGGACCCCGCCCATGTGATGGCCTTCTACAGCCAGATGGACGTGATCCGCCGGCAGCTTGACGGCAGCGGAGCGGCGGGAGCCCAAGGCACCGCTGCTTCGGACCGGTACCTGGAGGAAGCGGTGGAAGCTTTCCGGACACTGGCGGAGCAGGACGCCTACGCCATGCGCCTGAAGGCGGAAACGCTGCCGGTGAGCCTGGGTTCCTACCCGGCGGAATTTGCCGGAACGGAAATCCGCCCGGAAGACGCTATACTGGACGCGGAACAGAAGCTTGCAAAGGCGCAGGAGATCCTGGACCGGACGGATTACAGCGCAATCCGGAGCCGGCTGTCCGACCGCGTGGATGCCAGCCACCGGGCCGCTTCCGAAACGGTTCAGCAGCAGATGGGCGTGACCACCGCCCGGATACGGCAGGAACTGCTGCTGCTCCGGACATTCGGGGTGATTTTCCTGGTGATCGCGGTGCTGGCGATGCTGTCCAACCTGCTGTTGATTATCCTGCCGATCAACCGGAGCGTGAGCAACCTGGACAACCGGGAAGAGATTCCGGAGCAGGGAAGCTTTGAGATGCGCAACCTTGCCCGGGTTTATAACGAGGTACTGCGGGACAGTACGGAAAAGCAGGAGGAGCTGGAATACTCGGCGACCCATGACGCGCTGACCGGCGTATACAACCGGGCAGCGTTCGACAGGGAGTATGACCGGTGCCGGAATGACCGGATCGGCATTGCAATTGTCGACGTGGACGGCTTCAAGCACTACAACGACGTATACGGCCATGACGTGGGCGACCGTGTGCTTCGCCGCGTGACGGAAACCATCGGGTCCAAATTCCGGAAGGAAGACCATATCAGCCGGATCGGCGGGGACGAATTCGTGATTATCATGAAGAACACCGGAAGTGCCCAGTCCGAGGATATCAAGCTGAAAATTGATGAAATCAACGAGGAACTGGTGAAGGAGCGGCGGAAGGGAATGCCGCCGATCTCCGTGAGCGTCGGCGCCGCGTTCTGGGACCGGGAAAACCCGGGACCGGACATCCTGAAGGACGCGGACAAAGCCCTGCTGCAGATGAAACAGAACGGCAAGCTGGGCTGCCGGATATACGGGGAATAAAAAACGCCGTCGGGGAACCCGAAGGCGGAACAGGAGCAGGCATGGAATATCCGGAGGAAAAGATTTCCGTTTTCGGGCCGGTCAACGTGGATGTGACGACCCGCCCGGTGGATTTCGGAAAGCTGCATACCGGCTCCCTGCCGATGGAGGATATCCGCATTGCGTACGGCGGGGACGCACTGAACGAAGCGGTCGTGCTGCGCAGGCTCGGGGCGCATGTGGAACTGATATCCAGCGTCGGGCAGGATGAAACGGGAGACCGACTGGTTCGTTTCCTGGAAAAGGAAGGCATTTCCGGTGCCGGAATCAACCGCGCGGCGGATGCGCCGACGAGCGTGAACATCGTGCTGGTTGACCCGCAGGGAGAACGGTATTTCCTGACGGATCCGCACGGAAGCATGCGGCGGATCCGCCGGGAGGATTACCTGCCGTTCCTGGCGTCCGCCGGTGATATCATATGTTTTCCGGGAATGTTTGTATCCCGGGAGATGGACATTCCGGCGATGGAAGCGGTTGTCGCGGAAGCGCGGAAGAAGCCGGGAAGGATCCTGTGCGCCGACATGACGAAGGCCAAGAACGGGGAAAAACTGGAGGACCTCCGCGGCATCCTGCCCATGATCGATTATATTTTCCCGAATGAGGCGGAGGCAGAACTGCTGACCGGCGAGGCGGACGCACGGAAAAACGCACGGCTGTTTACGGAGGCCGGCGTGGGATGCGCGGTGATCAAGCGCGGCGCGCGGGGGTGTGTGATTGCCACCCGGGATGAGCTGCTGGAGCTGCCGGCATATCCCGTATCCCGGGCGGTGGATACCACCGGGGCCGGGGACGCGTTTGCCGCCGGTTTTGTGTACGGGCTGAGCCGGAGAATGACGCCGGCAGACTGCGGGCTGTTTGCCTGCGCGGCGGCCTCCTGCATTGTGGAAACTGCGGGGGCAAACCAGGGAATCCGGTCCGCGGATGAACCCATAGCCCGGTACACGGAGCTGAAGAAACAGGTTTGCGGAAAATGACAGTCCGTGATGATATGAAGAAGAGGACGCCGGAAGGCGCCCTCTTTTCTGTGCAGGCAGCGGATCAGATGATTCCGAGGGGGATCAGGAACGCCAGCAGGACGGCCACCAGGGCCCACAGCGTGATCAGCACGGTTTTCCGTTTTTTCGGCTCCAGATCCGGGATATAGTTGCTGGCCAGGAAGAACGGGACATAGGTCGTGATGAAAACCGGAATGACGCCCCACCACGGATAAACCCAGATGAACGAATGGTTGGAGGTGCCGGCCAGGAAGGATTCAAAGAGCGCGAAGAGAAGCGCCATCTCCAGGGCACCGACAAGCCGGCAGCTGACGCCGCCCTTTCCGCCGCGGGCGAAATACCGCTTTGTACGGTCCTGCGGCAGCATCTTGAACGAAATCATACCGGCGACGGAGAACATCATGGAAAGTTCCCAGCAGACGCCGATGAGCAGGATAAACGTGGTGGATTCGTTGGACACCGACCAGAGAGGGTAACCGGCAAAATGGCCGATGACCGCATTGCAGATCTCATACAGCCAGTGAACGGCGTACAGCGCAAGGCCGGCACATACCACTTCGGTGTTCTTTTTGTGGATTTCGGACCAGTAAATGTAGAAAACCACTGCCAGGATAAAAATGAAGGTCCAGTTGAAATTCTCCGTGCTCCGGACCCGGATGGCACTGACCAGGTCTTTTGCCTGCTGAGAACCGTCTCCCCAGAACTGCAGCATATCGGTTCCTCCTTCCGGGACAAAGCCCGGACCCGCCGGTCGTATGAAAATAAAGCGTCTATTGTTCTATTCGCCGCGGATCGCATTTTCCCTCTATCACAGTGAAGCAATAAATCATTGCTTAACCGCATATGTTTGTGATAAAATATCATATCTATACGCATTGTACGAAAGGGGGTGGATGGAAGCATGCTGACTTTACGGGGAATTACAAAGGATTACGCAGCAGGAAACACCCGGGTGGAAGCCCTGCGCGGTATTGATCTGGAATTCGGGGAAAGTGAGTTTGCTGCCATTCTCGGTCCGTCCGGATGCGGGAAGACCACCTTGCTGAATATCATCGGCGGACTGGACCGGTATACGACGGGCGACCTGCTGATCAACGGCCGGAGCACGAAGCAGTTCAGGGAAAAGGACTGGGATGTATACCGGAATCATTCGATCGGATTTGTGTTCCAGAGCTACAACCTGATTCCGCACCAGACGGTTCTGGCCAACGTGGAATTGGCGCTGACGCTAGCCGGCGTGAGCCGGGAGGAACGGCGGAGGCGCGCGACGGAAGTGCTGGAACGGGTCGGACTGGGAGACCAGCTGAAGAAACGCCCCAACGAGATGAGCGGCGGCCAGATGCAGCGGGTGGCAATTGCCCGGGCACTGGTGAACGACCCGGATATCCTGCTGGCGGATGAACCGACCGGCGCGCTGGACAGCGAAACCAGCCTGCAGGTGATGGACATCCTGCGGGAGATCGCCCGGGACAAGCTGGTGATTATGGTCACCCATAACCCGGACCTGGCGGAAAAATACGCGACCCGCACGATCCGGCTGCTGGACGGGAAAGTGATAAGCGATACCGGCGGCGGGAAGACGGACAGTATGGAGAAGCCGGAACCCGGGGAGCGGAAACAGAAAACGTCCATGAGCTTCCGGACAGCACTGGGACTGAGCCTGAACAACCTGCTGACCAAGAAGGGACGGACCCTCCTGACGGCATTTGCCGGATCCATCGGGATTATCGGCATCGCACTGATCATGAGCCTGTCGAACGGGGTGAATAATTATATCGACCGGGTGCAGCGGGATGCGCTGTCCTCGTATCCGATTGAGATTGACCTGCAGACGGTGGACATGTCGGACACGATGGCGTCGCTGATGGATATCCGGAAGGACGCCCGGGAGCATGAAGACGGGAAGGTGTACTCCGGCAGCCGGATGACCCAGCTGATGAGCGCGTGGATGAGCGGGATCGCGACCAATGACCTGAAAAGCCTGAAAGCGTTCATCGATGATCCCGGGAACGGGATCCAGGAGCTGGTATCCGGAATTGAGTACGAGTATGATACCCCGCTGACGATTTACCGGACGGATGATCCGGAACACATCATGCAGGTGAATCCTTCCACGGCGATGAGCGCAACCGGCATGATGGATATGGTGAACGCATCCGCCGCAACGGGATTCCAGGACACGATGATGAACGCGTCCATGCGGCGTATGAACGTATTTGACGCACTGCTGGACAATCCGGAACTGCTGAAGGCCCAGTATGACATTCTGGCAGGCCGGATGCCGGAAAAGATGGATGAAGTGGTGCTGATCGTGAACAGCCGGAATGAGCTGAGCGACTACACGCTGTATTCCCTGGGACTGAAGGACCAGGCGGAACTGCGGGGCCAGTTCAACGAGCTGATGCAGGGAAACGCCATCGAAAGCGAGGAAAAGGAATATACCTATGACGAGCTGATGGCGATGCGGTTCAGGCTGATGGTAAACACGGATTACTTTGAACGTGACGGCAGCGGATGGGCAGACCGGCGGGACGACGCCGGCTACATTGCACGGAAGCTGGAAGAAGCCCTGGAAATCCGGGTGGTCGGGATCATCCGCCCGTCCGGGGACGCGGTGGCGACCTCAGCAACCGGGGCAATCGGATACCGGCCGGAGCTGATGAAATACCTGCTCGCACAGGTCGCGCAGAGCGAGATTGTGCGGGAACAGCAGGAAAAGCCGAACATCGACGTTTTTACGGGAATGCCGTTTGCCGGCGGGATGGATGAAATCCTGGCAATGCTGGATGAAATGGAAACGGATGAGTTCCTGGCAAAGCTGGAAGAAATGGGACTGATCAGCGCGGACACGATTCCGGCCGCCTACCGGAAAATGCTGAACAAGGATATGATCCGCCGGCTGATGGCCCAGAGCGGGGCTGCCGGTGTGGAAGGCTCCGCCGGGAAGAACCTGAAGACGCTGGGCGTCAGCGACGCGGACAGCCCGAGCGCGATCTACATCTACCCGCGGGATTTTGAAGCCAAGGAGCGGGTGACGGAGATCATCGACCGGTACAACGCGGAGGCAGCGGACGAGCAGATAATCCGGTATACGGACTACGTCGGGCTGCTGATGTCGTCCGTAACCACGATTATCAACGCGATCAGCTATGTGCTGATTGCCTTTGTGGCGATCAGCCTGGTGGTATCTTCGATCATGATCGGGATTATCACCTACATCAGCGTGCTGGAGCGGACCAAGGAGATCGGTATCCTGCGGTCTATCGGCGCGTCCCGGAAGGATATCTCCCGGGTATTCAACGCTGAAACGCTGATTATCGGCTTTACGGCCGGGGCAATCGGCATCGGTGTGACACTGCTGCTGGTGCTGCTGGTGAACATCATCCTGCAGGGTGTGACGGGCATTACCGGAATCGCGCAGCTGCCTCCGGCAGGCGCGGTGATCCTGGTGCTGATATCGATGGCGCTGACACTGATCGCCGGGATTATCCCGTCGCGGATCGCGGCAAGGAAGGATCCGGTGGTGGCACTCCGAAGCGAGTGATCCGGGCCGGGAAAAGGAAAGAGCGGCCCGCGGGGCCGGACAGCAGGAAATATCCGAAATACCGGAGAAGTATATAAGGTTGGCAAATACACAGGAGGCGTAGGGTTATGTATCACAAGGTTGCGACAGACATGAACTTTGTAGCCCGGGAAAAGCAGGTTACTGAAATGTGGAAGGAGAAGGACATCGTCCGCAAGTCCTTCCATCACCGGGACGGAAACGAGCATTTTACATTCTTTGACGGTCCGCCGACCGCCAACGGCAAGCCGCATATCGGCCACGTGGAAACCCGGGCCATCAAGGACCTGATCCCGCGGTACCAGACCATGAAGGGAAAGAGCGTTCTGCGCAAGGCCGGATGGGATACCCACGGCCTGCCGGTGGAGCTGGAGGTCGAAAAGGCGCTGGGTCTGGACGGCAAGCCCCAGATCGAGCAGTACGGTATCGAGCCGTTCATCAGCGAATGCAAGAAGAGCGTGTGGAAATACCTGCACGAGTGGGAAAAAATGTCCGACCAGGTTGCCTACTGGGTGGACATGGAGCATCCCTATATCACCTATGAAAACAACTATATCGAGAGCGAGTGGTGGAGCCTGAAGCAGATCCATGAAAAGGGACTGCTGTACCAGGGACACAAGATCGTGCCCTACTGCCCGCGCTGCGGAACCGCCCTGTCCAGCCACGAAGTGGCCCAGGGCTACAAGAACGTGAAGGAAACCTCCGCGTTTGTCCGCTTTGCCGTGAAGGGCGAGGAAAACACCTACCTGCTGGCCTGGACCACCACCCCGTGGACCCTGCCGAGCAACCTGGCGCTGTGCGTAAACCCGCGGGACACCTACGTGAAGTTCACCGCGCCGGACGGAAAGAAATACATCATGGCCAAAGCCCTGACCGAAAAGGTATTCGAGGGACAGGAACTGGCCTTTGAATCCGAGTGCACCGGCACCGATCTGAAGGGGATGGAATACGAACCCCTGTTCCCCTATGCCGGGGATATCAAGGGCGCCTGGATTGTGCTGTGCGATGACTACGTCACCATGGAAGACGGTACCGGCATCGTACATATCGCTCCCGCCTTCGGTGAGGATGACAACCGGGTCTGCCGGGAGAACAACATGCCCTTCGTCAACCTGGTGGATACCCAGGGCAAGTTTGTGGAAGGAACCCCGTGGGCCGGCATGTTTGTGAAGGACGCGGACCCCGTGATCCTGAAAGATCTGAAAGAAAAGGACCTGCTGTTTGCAGCGGTGCCCTTTGCTCATGACTATCCTTTCTGCTGGCGCTGCGACACGCCCCTGCTGTACTACGCCCGTCCCACCTGGTTCATCAAGATGACCGCACTGCGGGACAACCTGGTGCGCAACAACCGGACTGTGAACTGGCTGCCGGACAACATCAAGGACGGCCGGATGGGCAACTTCCTGGAGAACGTGATCGACTGGGGCCTCAGCCGGGAACGCTACTGGGGCACGCCCCTGCCGGTATGGAAGTGCGAGGAAGGCCACATGCACGTAATCGGTTCCATCAGGGAACTGCGGGAAATGGCTGTTACCGATCCCGGCCCGGATATCGAGCTGCACCGTCCCTTCATCGACGCGGTGACCATCCGCTGCCCTGAATGCGGCAGGGAAATGCACCGGGTGAAGGAGGTTATCGACTGCTGGTACGACTCCGGCAGCATGCCCTTCGCGCAGTGGCACTATCCCTTTGAAAACAAGGAGATGTTCGAGAGCAACTTCCCCGCGGATTTCATCTCCGAAGCCATCGACCAGACCCGCGGATGGTTCTACACCCTGGAAGCGATCTCCACCCTGCTGTTTGACCGGGCTCCCTTCCGGAACTGTATCGTCATGGGCCACACGCAGGATGCCGAGGGCCGCAAGATGTCCAAGCACCTGGGGAATGTGGTGAATCCCTTTGACGTGCTGGATAAATTCGGCGCGGACGCGGTGCGCTGGTATTACTACACCACTTCTGCACCGTGGCTGCCCAAGCGTTTCAGCGAGGAGGCCGTGCAGGAAGGACAGCGGAAATTCCTGGCAACGCTGCAGAATACCTACGCCTTCTTTGCCATGTATGCCCAGATCGACGGGTTTGACCCGCTGGCGCATCCGCTGGAAAAGACCGAGCTGACGTTGATGGACCGCTGGATCCTGAGCAAGCTGAATACCCTGATCGCCCGTGTGGACGATGACCTGGCGAACTACCGGATTACGGAAAGCGCCAACAAACTGGAAGAATTCGTGGACGAACTGAGCAACTGGTATGTGCGCCGGGGCCGTGAACGGTTCTGGGGCAAGGGAATGGCCGGCGACAAGGAAGCCGCTTTCGCCACACTGTACCACGTGCTGGTGACCTTCGCGAAGCTGAGCGCGCCGTTTATCCCGTTCCTGTCAGAAGAGATCTACCAGAACCTGGTGGTGAACAACGTGCCCGGCGCACCGGAGAGCGTGCATCTGTGCGATTTCCCGGTGAGCGACAAAGCCGCGGTGAACCCGGATATCGAAGAGCAGATGGACGCCCTGGTGGAAGCCATCCAGCTGGGCCGTGTCTGCCGCAACACCGCGAACCTGAAGGTGCGCCAGCCCGTGCAGAAGCTGTATGTGAAGGGCGCGAAGTTTGAGAAGGCCTACCAGGAGCTGTGCGAGGACGAGCTGAACGTGAAGGAAGTGATCTTCACCGATGACGCACGCGCCTTCACCACCTACCAGCTAAAGCCGCAGATGCGGACGCTTGGACCGAAGTACGGCAAGCTGCTGGGCAAAATCGGCCAGTACCTGGCGCAGATGGACGGCAACGACGCGGTGGACGCCTTCAACCGGGGAGAGGAAGTCTCCTTCATGATCGATGATACCGAAGTGAAGCTGGGCAAGGACGACGTGCTGACCACGCCCATGAACAAGCCCGGCTTCATCGCGGCGGAAGACCGCGGCGTGACCGTGGTGCTGGATACGAACCTGAGCGACGCGCTGATCCGGGAAGGTTATGCCCGTGAGGTCATTTCGAAGGTGCAGACCATGCGCAAGGACACCGGGTTCGAAGTGACGGACCGCATCAGCCTGTACTATGAATGCGACGACGAACTGGCTGCCGCGCTGGAAGAGTACCGGGACATGATCGGACGGACCACCCTGGCCACTTCCATCACACGCGGAAAGGCGCCGGAAGGCGCTGCCGGGCAGCAGTGGGATATCAACGGCAAGAAGGCCGTGCTGGCGGTGCAGAAGGCATAAGCCGCGCGGCAGGACAAGGAAAGGAAAACCATGAAGATCGCACTGATCGGGCAGGACATCCCGATGCTCCTGCCCGCCCTGCTGGCGGACCTGCTGTTTGCCGGAAAGGAAACGGACGCAGACGTCTTTGCAGAGGAAACTAACCCGGCCATGCGCGACGTGCTGCAGGGCTACGGGGAAGCCGTTTTCCGCAAAGCCGGAGCCCGCGGCGGAATCACGGTCAGCGCGGAACGCGGGGAAGTCCTGCGGGATGCGGACTGCGTGATCTACGCCGGGGATCCCCAGGCCGCGAGCCGGTTCTTTATGGACCGGAACGCACTGGGGAGCGATGACGAGGACAATCCGGGACTGACGGACCAGGCGCGGGTCAACGGCGGAATCGAGGGCCTGATGCATGCGCTGCGTGCCGGAAAGGCGGTTATGCGCCTGTGCGATGATATAGATACGTACTGCCCCGGGACGGTTGTGATCAACCTGGGACAGCCCATGGCCCGGACCACCGCGGTATTCCTGAACCGGGGATATCGGTGCTTCGGAATGGGACGGACGCCCATGAAGGGCGCCAACGGCGTGGACACGTACGCGAAAAGGCTGCAGATCACGCCGGAAAACCTGAAGGCGGAAACCGCCGGACTGCCCGGATTCGCATTCCTGACGGAAATCCGGGACGGCGCGGGCGACCTGATGCCGAAACTGAAAAAGGCGGCGGCAAACGGGGAGCTCGGAAGCCTCAGCCGGCGGTGGCTTGGATGGTGGGACGCGGTCCCTGCGGGGGATGTGACGGACCATGCGGAGTTTTTGCCGGCCCAGCCGGACTATATTCCGGATGAGAAACCGGAATTCGGCGAGACCGTGGAACGGCGGAAGGAACGCATCCTGTATATGAACACGGTGCGGGAGCAGGGCGCGGACGCCGGGGAAGGCGCAATGGCGCAGCTGCTGCTTCTTTCCAAGGCGCCGCCCATCCGGCCGATGCGGCTGGCCCTGGCCCTGATCCGGAAGGAGACGGGCGATTATCCGGCTGTGACCCGGAGGAACGGTGGGGAAATGCCGCAGCTGCCGCGGGAAGCGGTGATTGAAACGACCCTGTGCCTGAAGGACGGCGAAGCAGAGGAACGCGGAATCCGGATTCCGGACGCGCTGGCGGAGACAATGGCGGAAATTGACGTCGCCAACCGGCTGGCGGCCCGGGCGGCCATGGGAGATCCGGGCGCGCTGCGGGAGTATGTGGAAAACGATCCGGCGCTCGGCGGACTGGACCGCCTGTACTGCCAGGATGTTGTGGAAGCACTGATCCGACTGAACGAAGATATGCTGGGAGAACCGTGATGTTTTTAGCGGATTCATGGACGGACTATGAGGTGATTGACACCGGCGACGGCGAGAAGCTGGAGCGGTGGGGCAGGGTGATCCTGCGCCGACCGGACCCGCAGACCATCTGGCCGAAGGCCGATGAGCGGCTGTGGAAACAGGCCCAGGCGCATTATCACCGCAGCGACCGCGGCGGCGGGGAATGGGAATTCCTGCAGAAGCTGCCGGAGAGATGGACGGTGCGCCACGGCGACCTGTCCTTCTATGTGCGCCCGACGGGATTCAAGCATACGGGGCTGTTTCCGGAACAGGCGGCAAACTGGGACTGGATGGACGAACGGATCCGGAAGGACGGGCGGAAGGACCTGCGGGTGCTGAACCTGTTCGGCTATACCGGCGCGGCGACGCTGGCCTGCGCGGCCGCAGGCGCGCATGTGACCCATGTGGACGCGGCCAAGGGCATGGTCGGCTGGGCCAAGGAGAACCGGGAGCTGAACCGGCTGCCGGAGACCTCCTTCCGGTGGATCGTGGAGGACGCGCTGCGCTTCGTGCAGCGGGAAATCCGCCGCGGGAACCGCTATGACGGCATCCTGATGGATCCGCCCAGCTACGGGCGGGGACCATCCGGCGAGGTATGGAAGCTTGAGAACGAGCTGTACGGACTGATCGAAACCAGTGCGCAGGCGCTGTCCGAAGAACCGGTATTCTTCCTGATCAACAGCTATACCACCGGCTTCCAGGCCAGCGTGCTGAGCAATATGCTGACGAAGTGCGTGGTGAACCGCTACGGCGGTTATGTGGACAGCCAGGAACTCTGCCTGCCGGTGACGACCGGCGGGGTGCTACCCTGCGGCGCCAGCGGGAGGTGGCAGCGTGCCTGATATCCTGTACGAGGACAACCATGTGCTGGTGGCTGTGAAACCGCCGAACATGCTTTCCCAGGCGGACCATACCCAGGATACGGACATCCTGACGCTGCTGAAGGAATACATCCGGGAGAAATACCACAAGCCCGGAAACGTATATCTCGGACTGGTGCACCGGCTGGACCGCCCGGTGGGCGGGCTGATGGTTTTCGCCCGCACCAGCAAGGCAGCCGGCCGCCTGTCCGCCCAGATGCGCGAGCATGATATGGGCCGGGAATACCTCTGTGTGGCTGTCGGCGAAGCGCCGGACACCTTTACGCTGACTGATTACCTGATCCACGATGAGATCCGGAACCGGGAGGTTGTGTGCGAGGCGGACGAAAAAGGAAGCAAGCTGGCCATCCTGCACGGCCGGTGCATTGACCGGCGGGAGGGAACCAGCCTGGTGGCCATCCGGCTGGAAACGGGGCGGAAGCACCAGATCCGGGCGCAGATGAGCAATGCCGGACTGCCCCTGTGGGGCGACAACCGGTACGGCAGCGGGATGGCCGGGCAGCAGATCGCCCTGTGGGGCTACAAGCTGACCTTTGAGCACCCGGTGAGCCATGAAATCATGACGTTCCATGCCATGCCGGACGGGAGCATCTGGAACCTGTACGCGGACCAGCTGACGATTCCGGAAGATATTGACGAGAAACGGGAACCCGACCAGATCCACATCCAGGAAGAGGTTGTGCAGAAGCTGGAGGAGTTCGATAAATTCCCGCCGGTGAAAACCGACGAACTGCTGTGACGGGGGAAACGCGTGAGCCAGTTATTCAGCTATGAAGTCAAGCACGTATGCAGACAATCCGGCGCCCGGCTGGGCGTGCTGCATACGCCGCACGGGGATATTCCCACGCCGATCTACATGCCGGTAGGCACCAGTGCCTGTGTGAAGGCGATGACGCCGCGGGAGATGGAAGAGATCGGCACGAAGATCCTGCTGAGCAATACCTACCACCTGCACCTGCGGCCGGGCGAGGACCTGATCGGCGAGGCCGGCGGGCTGCACCGTTTTATGGGATGGGACAAGCCCATCCTGACCGACAGCGGCGGATTCCAGGTTTTCTCCCTGGCAGGGATCCGGAAGATCAAAGAGGAAGGCGTTACCTTCCAGAGCCACCTGGACGGGTCCCGGCAGTTTATCGGCCCGGAGGAATCCATGCATATCCAGGAGACGCTGGGATCCGATATCGCGATGGCCTTTGACGTCTGCTCGCCGTATCCGTGCGACTGGGAGACGGCCAAGGTCAACATGGAGCGGACCCACCGGTGGGCGGAACGCTGCAAGGCGTACCATACCCGGGAAGACCAGGCGCTGTTCGGCATCGTGCAGGGCGCGTTCTACAAGGACCTGCGGGTGGAAAGCGCCAAGGCCCTGCGGGATATGGATTTCATCGGATACGGCATCGGCGGGCTGAGTGTCGGCGAGCCGAAGCCTGTGATGTATGAGATGCTGGATGAGATTATGCCTTACATGCCGGAGGAAAAGCCCCGGTACCTGATGGGCGTGGGCACGCCGGACTGCTTTATTGAGGGCGTGATCCGCGGGGTGGACATGTTCGACTGTGTGCTGGCAACCCGAATCGCCCGGAACGGCTCCGTGATGACCAGCCGCGGGCGCGTGGTGGTGAAAAACGGGAAGTACGCGCATGACTTTTCCCCGCTGGATGAGGCGTGTGACTGCTATGCGTGCCGGAATTTCACCCGCGCGTATATCCGCCACCTGTTCAACGCAAAGGAGATTACGGCCGGGCGCCTGGCGTCCATCCACAACCTCCGGTTCCTGATCCACATGATGGAGGAAATCCGGGAGGCAATCGCGGAGGACCGCCTGCTGGACTACCGGAAGGAATTCTACGAGCGGTATGACCTGACGAAGAATTTCTGACGGAACATAACGGAAACTCAGTTGGGGGATACCCCCAACCGGATAAAAAAAGGAGGCAACAAACATGAAAATCCTGTCGGTAATGGATCCTTCCTTCCAGAACTACGGCCAGGTGCTGGGCGGCTATGACGTGAAAGAACTGCTGGCGACCCTGGACAAGGTGACCCCCCTGCCGGACGGCGTGGACTATGTGCCGGAACAGGCGGAGCTGATGGCGCTGCCGGTCGCGGAAGAACTGAAGAACAACGCGTACGGCGGAATGCCCATCCAGATCGGCTGGTGCAACGGCCACAACACGAAGCTGAACTGCCTGGAGTATCACCGGGACAGCGAACTGAACGTCGGCACGAAGGATTTCATTCTGCTGCTGGCCAAGCGCGAAGACCTGGTGAACGGCGAGCTGGACACCGAAAAGGTGGTCGCTTACAAATGCCCGGCCGGCGTGCTGGTGGAAGTGTACGCCACGACCCTGCACTATGCGCCCTGCAGCGCAAAGAAGGGCGACGGCTTCAAGGTGATCGTGGTGCTGCCGAAGGGCACAAACCTGGCCAAGCCGGAAATTGCTGTGAAGAACGATGAGGACAGCATCCTGTGGGCGGCCAACAAGTGGCTGCTGGCCCATGCAGACTCCGCCGAAGCGGCCCAGGGCGCGAAGGTTCTGATCAAGGGTGTGAACACCGACATCGCCGATTTGATTTAATCGGCCAAGTATGTTATAACTAACCCTGATGCTGCGAGGCACAGAGAACAGAAACGGAGGAACCTGCCATGGGAGCTGAGTATGTACTGGTTACCGATTCCGGGTGTGATCTTTCACCGGAAACGCTGAAGGAATGGGACATCGGGCTGATATGCCTGGCGTATCTCTTCACCGACGACGGAGTCGAGAAAAAGGAACATGAGCAGCCGCTGACAGAGTTCTATGCCGGGATGCGGAGCGGCCGGGTCGCCAAGACCAGCGCCGTGAATGAGGACGCGTTCTTCAACCTGTTCACCCCGATCCTGGAAGCCGGGAAGGATATCCTGTACCTGGGCTTTTCCTCCGGGCTGAGCGTGACCTGCGAAAACGGCAAAAAAGTGGCGAATGCCCTGGCGGAAAAATATCCGGAACGGAAGATCCGCGTGGTGGATTCCCTGGCGGCATCCGCCGGGCAGGGCCTGTTTGTCTACCTGGGCAAGCTGAACAAGGACAACGGAATGAGCCTGGACGAGAACGCGGATGCGCTGGAAGCCGACAAGCTGCACATCTGCCACTGGTTCACCGTGGAGGACCTGAAGTACCTGAAGCGGGGCGGACGGATCAGCGCCGCGACAGCCCTGCTGGGTACCGCGCTGAACGTAAAGCCGGTCCTGCATGTGGACAATGAAGGCCACCTGATCAAGATTACCCAGGTGCACGGACGGAAAAAATCCATCCGCACGATGGCAGAGAAACTGGGCGCGACGATCCTGGACGGTTCCCCGATTTTCATCTCCCAGGCGGACTGCATGGAAGACGCGGAAAAGCTGAAGGAGATCCTGAAAGAGGAATACAACAAGGACGTGACGATGATTACCGATATCGGATCGGTGATCGGCGCGCACGCGGGTCCCGGGACGCTGGCCCTGTTCTTCAGAGGCACCGAGAGATGACATTGTGAACGAACCGGAGGCGTGAGCCCCGCGAAGGGAGTATCCCGGAACGGGACCACGCCTTCTTCTTTGCGGTACCGCGGAAGAAAAATAATGCATGTTAATTTTCCGAAGCAGCCGTTTATCCGGTGCAGCGGAGCGGATATAATAAACACGTGATCCGGGGAGGCATGCCGGACACGGCAACACGGAAAAGGAGAGAAAGGCCATGAAGAAAAAAGGACTGATTATTGCGGGTGTTGTGGTGCTCGCACTGGTACTGGTCGGCACACTGTGCACGGCAACGGTACAGACCGGATATACCGGTATTGTGACCACCTTCGGCAAGGTGGAGAACATGACCCTGGAAGCCGGACTGCACCTGAAGAGCCCCTTCCAGCAGATCATCTCGATGGATAACCGGGAGCAGAAGACGACCTTCACAACCGAGGCGTTCTCCAGCGATATCCAGCAGGTGAACATCACCGGCAGCATCAACTACGCTATCAACAAGAGCACGGCCATGAACCTCTTCAAAGAGGTCGGCACGGACTACTTCAACAAGCTGGTTTATCCCCGGATGCTGGAGATTACCAAGGGCGTGTTCAGCAAGTATACCGCGGAGAACCTGGTGGCGAACCGCCAGAAGCTGAGCGAATCGATCCGGGACGGCCTGAGCGAGGAACTTCAGAGCTACGGCATCAACGTGATCAGCCTGAGCATTGAAAATATCGACTTCACCGACGCTTTCACCGACGCGGTTGAGGCGAAGCAAGTCGCGGCGCAGCGGAAACTGCAGGCGGAGATCGAGCAGGCCCAGATGACCATGGAAACGCAGCAGCAGGCGGAACGGCAGCGCATCAACGCGGAAGCGGCGGCCAATGTGGCGAAGATCAATGCGGACGCGGACGCTTACGCGATGAAGGTTCGCAGTGAGGCGGAAGCCGAGGCGAACAAGATGATCGCGGAGAGCCTGACCGAGAACCTGATCCGCGCGAACGAGATCAAGTCCTGGGACGGCAAGCTGCCCGTATACATGGCGGGTGAAGGCGGCACGACCATTCCGGTGCTGCAGTTCGGACAGGAAAACGGCACGGAAGGAACCAACGAATAACAGGACGGAGGAGATTTCCTGCCCGGCGCGGCGCCGGGCGGGGATCTCCTCCTGATTCTTTTCACAGGGAGGGGCAGTATGCGGAAGATCCGGATCGTCGAAGGACGGAACGGCAGGCTGTGGCCGGAGGTGCTGCAGGCAGCGGCAGAAGGACGCCGGGAAGGACGCCCGGTTGTTCTGTATGTGCCGGAACAGCTGACGCTGCAGGCGGAACGCGGCCTGATTACGGGCCTGCATCTGCCCGGACTGCTGGATATGGACGTCATCAGCCCCAAAAAGCTGCGCAGGCAGGTGCAGGAAACCGCCGGCACCGGGGACCTGCGGCCCCTGGATGCTTTCGGCCGGTCGATGGCCATTCATCGGGCGATGACCGAGCAGGCGGATGAGCTGGTATATTACCGGGGCACCGGTGATATGCCGGGTGCTGTCAGCCGGGTGCAGGAGGCACTGGACGAGCTGCAGGAAAGCGGCATGACCGGGGAGGAACTGGCCCGGTACGCAGAGGAAAAGGCAAAGGGCGCGGAAAAGGCCAGGCTGGAAGACCTGTGCCGGATCCGGAAGGCATACGGGGAACTGGCGGCGGAACGCTTTGAGGACGAGAAAACCGCGTGGACCCGGATGGTGAACCAGATGGAACATTACCGCCTGTGGAGCGGGAATGAGGTGCTGGTATACGGATTTGACAGCATTCGTCCGGACCTGCGGGAACTGCTGGTGAGCGTCAGCGCACAGGCAGCGCGGGTGACGGTGTTCCTGATGATGGACGGAAAGGAAGCGCCGGACGGCCGGGTGTTCGACGAACAGCGGCGGAGCGTGGACGCCCTGGAGCGGGCGCTGAAGGAAGCCGGCGGGGAAACGGAACGGATCCGGACTGAACGGCAGCGGGACGGACAGGCGGAAGCACTCCGGTGGCTGGACCGTTACCTGTTTGCGGATGAAGAACATCCGTGGGACGGGGATACCGGCCGGGCCATCACGCTGTATGCTGCTGCCGGACCGGCGGAGGAAGCGGCGGACGCTGCCGAAACGCTGCTGGAATGGCACCGGGAGGGAATCGAGTGGCACCGGATGGCGGTGGCGCTTCCGGCAGGGACCGGATCTGCCAGTATCCTCCTGGCCCGGCTGAAACTGAGCGGAATTCCGTTCTTCTGCACGGAAAAGACCCCGGCAGCCTCCCACGGCGTATGCCGGATGCTGCTGGGTGCGATGCGGTGCCTGAGCGACGGATACCAGACGGATACCGTGATGGATGTGGCGCAGAGCGGTTTCAGCACGCTGGCGGATGAGGAAGCCTGGCGGCTGGAGAATTACGCGGCGGCCCACGGAATCAGCCGGAACCAGTGGCAGGGGCCGTTTACCCGGGGCGAAGACGCCGTGGAGGCGGAAATGCTGCGGAACCGCCTGATCCGGCCGCTGGAAGCGCTGCGGGAGGAACTGAAAAAAGCCCGGACCGCAGCGGAATCCGTGGAAGCGGTGGTCCACTTCCTGGAGGCGGAGAACGTATGGAACCGGCTGAAGGAACGCGAGGAGCGGCTGCTTGCGCGGGGAATGTACCGCGAAGCGGTGGTGGACCGGCAGGTGTGGCAGATGCTGATGGAACTGCTGGACCAGCTGTGGGCACTGCTGGGACAGCGGCGGGCATCGATCCGGGATATGCGGGGTCTCCTGGAGACCGCGCTGGAAAGCGCAACGGTGGCGGTGCTGCCGGAGCATGAGAACGGCGTGGAGATCGGCGAGGTCGGCCACATGCTGGCGGGCAACGTGGACGCGCTGATCCTGACCGGCGTACAGGAAGGCATTATGGCGGCACCGGCCAGCGGATGGCTGACAGACCGGGAACGCGCCGACATGGAAAGCGCAACCGGCCGGGAAATCGGCGCGAGCCGGGAGCGGCGGAGCATGATCCGCCGGTGCGATTATTACCGGACCCTGTCGCTGCCGGAAAAACGGCTGAGGATTACGCGCAGCCTGCGGGATGAGAAAGGCACCGTGCGGCCGGAGGACGGCCTGATTGGCATGGTGCGGCGGCTGTTCCCCTCACTGAAGGAGGAGGGCAGCGCGATGGACGGCGGGATCGGTCCCTGCCCGGAAAGCCGGGAAGCGGCAGCGGAAGAGGCTGGCATGTTCCTCGGTGCGGTGCGGGAAGGCGAAAACGTACCGGACCGTACCAGATGGGAGCAGGCACTGGTCAGCCTGCTGCATGATGAAACCTACGGGCGGACCGTATCCGGCATGATCCGGAATGCCCGGGACGAACGGGGCGGGCAGACCATTGAACCGGAAACGGCCCGGCGGCTGTTCATTACAGACCAGATGTCCATCAGCCGGCTGGAAGGATACGCGGCATGCCCGTACCGGCACTTCATCGAATACGGGCTGCGGCCTGCACAGCGGGAAACGTTTGACTTTGAAGCCAGTGACGCCGGAACGTTCTTCCATGCGGCACTGGACCGGTATATGCAGACTGCGGGAATAACGCTGGGATGGCCGGATATCAGCCATGAGGATGCGGACCGGATAATGGACCGGATCTGCGACGCGCTGACGGCGGAATGGTCGGAGGGTCCCCTGAAGGAGGATGCCCTCGGTATCTGGCAGGGAGAAAGCTACCAGCGCCGGGTGCACCATGCGGCATGGGCCCTGACGCGGTTTGCCGCCAACAGCAGTTTCCGGACCATCGCAACGGAGCGGAGCTTCGGAACGGGGGACGGCTCACTGCCCCCGCTGATGCTGCCGATGAAGGACGGGAGCCGTGTAGCGGTCCGCGGAACCATTGACCGGATTGATACCTACGAAAACGGCGAGGGAATCTGGCTGCGGGTGGTGGACAACAAGAGCCGCGAGAAGAAGCCGGATCCGGAACGGATGGCGACCGGCGAACAGCTGCAGCTGATGATTTACCTGAAGGCAGCGACGGATGCCTATCCCGGATCCAGGCCGGCAGGCGCTATGTTCTTCCCGGTGACGGACAAGGAGACCGGCACAACGGAGACGAATCCGGCTGCGGTGGAAGAGGAACGGCTGAAAAATGTGCGGATGAAGGGAATGGTGACCGCGGACCCGGATGTGGTGGCCGCCATGGACCGGGATATCCGGCCGTATTCCATCGACAAGGTGTTCAACAATGACGGTTCGGTGGCCAAAGGCATCTGGTGGGCGATGGACGAATCCGCCATGCGGGAGATGATGAACGCCGCAGTGGAAAAAGCCGCGGAACTGTGCGGGGATATCCGGGAGGGCCGTGTGGAGGCCGAACCCCGGGGAAGCGGTGACGATACTGCGTGCCGGTACTGTGATTACCGGACGGTGTGCCACGCGCGCAGGGGCGATGAACGCCCGCGGGACAACGAGTGAGGCATACAGACGGAACGGCGGGAAAAACACGTTGCGCAAAGAAAGAAAATAGCGTATAATGACCGCAGAGAAAAACCCATAAAAGGAGGCGTATC
Source organism: Clostridiales bacterium (assembly GCA_017569285.1). Classification (NCBI taxonomy): domain Bacteria; kingdom Bacillati; phylum Bacillota; class Clostridia; order Eubacteriales; species Clostridiales bacterium. Next base: position 710,764 of record CP069419.1, on the reverse strand, counting down.
CCCATGATACAGGTAATCGCAGGCAAGAAGGGCTCCGGCAAAACGAAGCGGCTGATTGACCTGACCAATACCACGGCCCGGGAAGCGGTACACGATGTCGTTTTCCTGGATGATGACAATCGCTATATGTTCGACGTGGACCACAAGGTCCGTTTTATCAACGCCGAAGATTATCATATTCACAATGCTGATATGTTTATCGGCTTCCTGTGCGGCATGCTCTCGTCCAATTTTGATATCGGCACCGTGTTCATCGATGCTTTTCTGAACCTGTGCCATACCGACCTGAAGGACACGGAGCCCGTTGTGAAGACCCTGGCTGAGCTGGGCAGCAAGCACGACGTTGATTTCGTGCTGAGCCTGAGCGCGGATCCGGCGGACGTGCCGGAGTTCCTGAAGGCCTATCTGATCTGACGAATACCGCATAAACCCGATCCCGAAAGAGGCGGCGGTATCACGCACGCCTCTTTTTTGCAGAGAGGATGGTTGATTCCATGTCATTCTTTTCCACCCGCGGCGAAAACTGCGTTACGGCGAGCCAGGCAATCCTGCAGGGTATCGCGCCGGACGGCGGGTTGTATGTGCCGGCCATGTTTCCGCCGGTGAGCCTTAGCAAGATTTCCGAGATGACGGATATGGACTATATCAGCCGCGCGGTCAACGTGCTGAAGCTCTTCCTGGAGGATTTCACCATTCCGGAGATCGAACAGGCCGTGAAAGCCGCCTACGGCGGGGATCGCTTCAATGATCCTGCGGTCGCGCCGCTGAAAAAGCTGGACGGCAGCACCTGGGTGATGGAGCTTTTCCACGGGCCGACGCTGGCGTTCAAGGATATGGCGCTGCAGCTGCTGCCGCACCTGATTCGCCTGTCCGCCCGGAAGAACCATGAAGACCGGGAAATCTGCATCCTGGTGGCAACCAGCGGAGATACCGGCAAAGCGGCGCTGGAAGGATTCCGGGATGTGGAGGGAACCAGCTGCATCACGTTCTATCCGCTGGACGGTGTGAGCGACGTGCAGCGGCTGCAGATGGTGACCACCGGTGGCAGCAACACGCGGGTGATCGCTGTCCGGGGCAATTTTGACGACGCCCAGACCGGTGTGAAGGAACTGTTCGGTTCCGCGGATTTCGCGGAAAAGATGGCCGAAAAGGGGAAAGTCCTTTCCTCCGCCAACAGCATTAACCTGGGCCGGCTGGTACCGCAGGTGGTTTATTACTTCTCCGCCTACGCGGACCTGATCCGCCGGGGGGGAATCGTGGTCGGTGATCCGGTGAACTTCTGCGTGCCGACGGGCAACTTCGGCAACATCCTGGCCGGCTATTACGCCCGGTGCATGGGACTGCCGGTGAACCAGCTGATCTGCGCCAGCAACCGCAACAACGTACTGACGGACTTCTTCGGCACGGGCATCTATTCCACCCACCGCACGTTCTTCAAAACGCTGAGCCCGAGTATGGACATCCTGGTTTCCTCCAACCTCGAGCGCCTGCTGTATGAAGCGGCGGACCGGAACGGCGACCTGATCCGCGTATGGATGAAGCAGCTGAAGGAATCCGGCAGCTATTCCGTAGGCGAACAGCGCCGCGACTGGCTGGGGAACGTCTTCCGGGGCGGTTATGCCGACAACAAGGATACCGTGGCGGAGATCAGCCGCCGGTATACGCATGACGGATACCTGATGGATCCGCATACGGCAGTGGCCGGACATGTGCTGCGCAAATACCGGGAGGAGACCAGTGACGACACCCCGACCGTGATTGTGGGTACGGCCAGCCCGTACAAGTTCGCAGCGGATGTGCTGGAAGCGATCGGCGGCGAAAAAACGGAAGATCCGTTTGCTGCCAGCGAGGAGCTGGAGAAGCGGACCGGTATTCCGATGCCGGAGCAGGTGCGCCGGCTGAAGGAGCTTCCGGTACGCCATACAGCGGTGTGCGACCGGGACAAAATGGCGGAAGCGATCCTCGGCGAATAAACCGAATGAAACCAATGGCAGGGCGGATTTTCGTCCTGTCATTTTTTTCTTTTCAAAACGGCCCGGATATGTTAAAATACACGGTAGGTGTGTTCGCGTGCGGGCATGCCGGAAAGGCGAGGTTTAAATGGCTGCAACAGACAGACTGCTGGATCTGCTCCACCTGGGGCCCAAAACGGCCGTTGTGGTGCACGATCCGTCCAATATGTTCTACCTGACGGAGGGGTACTCCGGGGAAGGCCTGGTTTACATCTCAGCGGAACGCCGGGTGATTGTCACAGATTTCCGCTATACCGAACAGGCAGAACGGCAGGCACCGGGATTTGAGGTCATGATGACCGACAAGGACCGGCGGGCCACCCAGATTGTGGCGGAACTGGTTCACTCCGCCGGGATCACGGAGGTAAGGGCGGAAACCAATTACCTCTCTGTGGACCGCTACGAGGCGCTGCACGCCGCGGTGGGAGAGGAAGTTTCCTTCGTTCCGCTGAACCAGGCACCCCAGAAGCTGCGCCAGGTGAAAACCCCGGCGGAAGTGGTGGCGATCCGCAAGGCATGCGACATCACATCGGAAGCGTTCAGCGCAATTCTGCCGAAGATCCGCGAGGGAATGACCGAGAAGGAACTGCAGGTGGAACTGGACTTTACAATGTTCCGCCTGGGCGCTGAAGAACTGGCGTTCAGCACGATCATTGCCTCCGGTGAGAACGGCAGCCTGCCGCACGCGATTCCCGGTGACCGGACGATCCGTGCGGGAGACATGATCACAATGGACTTCGGCGCGAAGGTCGGCCACTACTGCGCGGATATGACGCGGACCGTGGCGTTTGGAAAACCGTCCGACGAGATGAAAAAGATCTATGAGACGGTACTGCGGGCCCAGTCCATGTGCGAAGACGCGCTGGCAGCCGGCAAGGTCTGCTCCGATATCGACAAGCTCGCGCGGGACTACATTGACGCGCGGGGATACGCCGGAAGGTTCGGCCACGGGCTGGGCCATTCGGTCGGAATCGACATCCACGAGGAGCCGCGCCTGAGCACCGCCTGCAGCGACGTGCTGAAGGCCGGGGTGGTCATCACGGTGGAGCCCGGTATCTACATTCCGGGACTCGGCGGCGTGCGGATTGAGAACACATGCCTGGTAAAGGAAAACGGCTGCGTACCGCTGACGACGGCGGATAAGCATCTGATCATCCTGTAACATAAAGGGAAAGAACGAATATTAAAACGGAGGGAAAGAGCGAATGATTACAGCGGGAGATTTCAAAAAGGGCATCACCATTGAGTGGGACGGCGGCGTATGGAACATCGTGGACTTCCAGCACGTGAAGCCCGGCAAGGGAGCGGCTTTTGTCCGCACCAAGATCAAGAACGTCATGACCGGCGCCGTGGTGGAGCGCAGCTTCAACCCCACGGACAAAATGCCCAAGGCCATGATCGAGACCAAGGAAATGCAGTACGTATACAACGACGGCGACCTGTACTACTTCATGGACGTTGAAACCTACGAGCAGCTGCCCCTGAGCAAGGACCAGGTGGAAGACGCCATTCCCTTCGTGAAGGAAGGCACCAACGTGACCGTCCGCTTCTTCAAGGGCAGCGCCTTCTCCGTGGAAGCGCCGAACTTCGTTGTGCTTGAGGTGACGGACACCGAGCCCGGCTTCGCCGGCGACACCGCCTCCAACACCTATAAGCCCGCCACGCTGGAGACCGGCTTCAGCCTGCAGGTGCCGCTGTTCATCAACACCGGCGACAAGATCCAGATCGACACCCGGTCCGGTGAATACCTGAAGCGCGCCTGAGCAACCGACACCCGATACGGAGGAAACGAACCATGAGCAAGCTGACAGACAGAATCAGTTACCTGCAGGGACTTGCGGAAGGAATGAAGCTGAATCCCGAGAAGGATTCCAACCGGCTGATCCTGGAGATTCTGGACGTGCTGGGCGAGGTGGGGGATTCCTTTGAAGCCCTGGCAGAATCCCACGGCGAACTGAGCGATTACGTGGAGAGCATCGACGAGGATCTGGCGGACCTGGAAGCGGACCTGTACGACGACGAGAACGAAGACCTGGCCGAAGAAGAGGACGGGGAATTCGGGGAAGGCTTCATCGAGTATGAATGCCCCCACTGCGGCGCAACTGTGCAGATCGACGCGGACGACGTGGATTTCGACGAGGAATGCCTGTGCCCGGAATGCGGGAAAGAGCTTTTCCCGGAGCTCCCGGATGACGCGGAAGAAGAGCAGGACAACGAAGGCGAAGATTAACTGACTGAACAAAGCAAAAGAGCGGAAGCGATGCTTCCGCTCTTTTCCTGCTTCCGGGAGAATTACTTCAGGCTGTTGATCATATCATAGCTGCCGAGCATGACGAGGGTGGTATTTTCATCCAGCTCTGCGTCGATATCCGGCGGGATGCACAGGTCATCCCCCTGCCGCAGGGCGATGACGTTGGCATTGTATTTCCGGCGGAGGTCCAGGTTCCGGATGCATTTTCCGATCCAGGCTTCCGGCGGGGCCATTTCCACGATTCCGTATTCGTCCGAAATCTCAATATATTCCATGATGCCGGCGGAGGTGAGGCCCAGGGACAGCTTGTCCGCCATTTCCCGCTCGGGGATAATAACGCGGGTGGCGCCGAGCTTTTCCAGGATTTCCCGGTAGGTGTCATCATGGGCCTTGCACAGGATGTACGGCACACCCAGGGACTTGAGGTTCATGGTGATCAGGGCGGAAGCCGCCAGGTCCGATCCGACGGCCACGACTGCCCGGTCGAAATTGCCGGCGCCGAGCTTTTTCAGCACATCCACATCCTTGGCGTCCGCCGCGACCGCCCGGGTGACCCGGTCCGCGATCTTGTCGACCAGCGCTTCATCCGTGTCGATCGCGAGCACATCCTCGCCGCATTCATAGAGCTTGACGGCCATTTCCGCGCCGAAGCGGCCCAGGCCAATGACAATGTAGGACTTCATTTGCTAAAACTCCTTCCGTCACCCGATCAGCAGATCGGTATGGGCATAGGTATATTTCTCGCCGGCCGGTTTCTTCTTCAGGAAGCCGACGCTGAGCGTCAGTACGCCGACCCGGCCGAAGTACATAAAGATGATGATCATGATCCGTGCCGGCAGGCTCAGGCGGGGAGTTCCCCCGGCGGACAGGCCGACGGTCGCGAGCGCCGATACGGTTTCAAACAGGCCGTCCCCGAAATCCACCTCAGAGGTGGCACAGATCACGGTGGCGCCGATAAAGCTGAGCGTGATCATGAGGATAAAGATCGTGATGGCGTTCAGCACATGATCGTCCGAAATGGTCCGGTGGAAAACGCTGACGGTGTACCGCCCGCGCATCCGGTTCCACAGGAACATCAGCAGGACCACGAACGTAACGGTTTTCAGGCCGCCCGCGGTGGAACCGGAGGAACCGCCGATCAGCATCAGGAAGATGGAGACCGCTTTTCCGGCAGGAGTCAGCAGGGACTGGTCCAGCCCGGCAAACCCGGCGGTACGGAGCGTCATGGACTGGAAGAAGGCGGCCAGCAGCTTCTCCCCGAGGGGCAGGGGACCAAGGGTGGCCGGATTGTTCCACTCCAGCAGGCAGACAGAAAGCATGCCGCCGAGGAGAAGGACACCGGTGGTGACCAGGACCAGGCGGGTATATACATTCCAGCGGCGGGGATTCTTCTCCCGCAGCACATCATCCCAGACGAGGAAACCGAGCCCGCCGAGGATCACAAGCGCGGCGGCGGTAACGCAGATGACCGGATCGGTATGCACCTGCATGAAGCTGACGCCGGGTTCCCGGAAACCCAGGATATCAAAGCCGGCGTTGCAGAAAGCGGATATCGAATGGAAAACGCCCAGCTTCAGCGCCTGGACGAACGGATAATCCACCGAAAAGCGCGCGGTCAGGATGGCGGCACCGATGCCCTCCACGGCAAAGGCGCGGGCCAGCAGGCGGCGCTGGTGGCCGACGATGTTGCTCATGCTGCTGGATCCGATGGCTTCCGCCATGACCATCTGCTCCCGCATGCCGATCTTCCGGCGGAGCGTCATGTAGGCCAGGGAAGCCGCGGACATAAAGCCGAGGCCGCCGACCTGGATCATCAGCAGGATCACCAGCTGGCCGAAGAGGCTCCACTGGGTCCAGGTATCACGCAGCACAAGGCCGGTTACGCAGGTGGCGGACGTGGCGGTGAACAGGGAGGTCATGATCCCTGCGGAACGGCCGGAACGGGAAGCAGCCGGGAGGTTCAGCAGCAGCGTGCCCACCAGGATAATGCCCAGGAAGGCAAACGCCATGATCCGGCTGATGCTGACAGCACGGCGGTGCTTCCACTGCTTTTTCGGGCGACGGGTCTGCTTTCCTGTGGCCATTGTTTTCCCTTCCTTCCGGGAAAACAGTATACACTATACCGGCCCGCGGAATCAAGCGGGCTTGAAATCCCCGGCCGGGATGGAATATAATATCCGGGACGTTATATAACCGGAAAGAAACAGGGCGCGGAAGCCGCAGGAGGTTTCCCGGCTGCCCGGAAGGATGGACCGGAAACATGGAAGCAAGACCGATTCTGTGGATGATTATCCCTTGCTATAACGAAGAAAAGGTGCTGCCGCTGACAGCACCCGTGTTTACCCAGAAGCTGACCCAGCTGGCAGACAGCGGCCGGATCAGCCGGAACAGCCGGGTATTGTTTGTGAACGACGGATCCTCTGACCGGACCTGGGAGATTATCCGGGAGCTGGCGAAGACGGACGAGCGCTGCATCGGCATCAGCCAGAGCCGGAACCGGGGACACCAGAACGCGGTGCTGGCCGGGCTGATGGAAGCGAAGGACCGCTGTGATATCACAATATCCATCGACTGCGACGGGCAGGATGATATCAATGCGATGGACGAGATGGTGGATCAGTACCTGGCCGGGTATGAGGTGGTTTACGGCGTCCGTTCCAAGCGGGATACCGACACATGGTTCAAGCGGGTGACCGCCGAGGGATTCTACAAGCTGATGACGACCATGGGGGCCGAGGTGGTGTTCAACCACGCGGATTACCGGCTGATCTCCGCCCGCGTACTCGCGGAATTCGCGGACTTTGAGGAAGTGAACATCTTCCTGCGCGGCATGGTGCCGCTGGTCGGGTTCCCGTCCACGAAGGTGTACTACGAGCGGTCGGCCCGGCTGGCCGGCGAAAGCCATTACCCCCTGCGGAAGATGATCGCGCTGGCCTTCAACGGAATTACCAGCCTGTCCGTGAAACCGATCACCCTGATCACCGGGGCGGGCCTGATTTTCAGCGTGATCGGCCTGATCCTGATGGTCTGGGCGGTGATCCAGGCGGCCACCGGGAATGCTGTGGCCGGCTGGGCCTCCACCATCTGCATTATCTGCCTGCTGGGCGGCATCCAGCTGATTAGCCTGGGTGTGATCGGACAGTATATCGGGAAGACCTATATGGAAACCAAACACCGGCCCCGGTACATCATTTCCGAGCGTACCTGGGAAGCTTCCGGACGGCGGTGGATTGAGCAGGCGGCCGCAGGGCAGAACAGCGGAAGCCGGCGGGGAAGGAAAGCTTCATCCCCTGAAGAAACAGAGAATAAACAATAAACAAACAATTTGCAGATGCAGCACCCGGTGCAATCCGGCCAAAAAGGTTGCCGGAATGTGCCGGGAGCTGTTTCTTTTGTACTTGCTTTTTGCGGTTCATTCGCATATAATTAATTTCGAGTTTGTATATCCATAATGAGTGTCTGTTTATCCATCAATGCTTTTCGGAGTATCACCGAAGGGAGATAAAAAGATGAAAAGAAAGCTGCAGAGGATTGTGTCTGTCGTGTGCGCATTTGCGCTGATGATCGGCTGCGGAGTCTGCTCTTCCATGGCGGAGGGCACGGACAACGTAACCCGGTACATCACCGTGGAGTGGGCGGATGAGGACAATTACGATAACCTGCGGAAAGACGTATCGGTGTCGCTCGGCGGGCAGGCTGTTGTCCTGAACGTCGCGAACAGCTGGACAGGCGAGGCTTCCGCCCCGGCCGGCAGCGAATGGGAAATCCCCGATGTTGCCGGATATGTCAAGTCTTCCTCTGGTAAGGATATCACCGTGGTCACGTATACCCACGCGGTGAAGAAGACCGTCGCGGCCGCGGCGGTCACCTGGAACGACAATGAAAACGCTGCCGCAGTGCGGCCGACCTCCGTGCAGGTGCGCCTGCTGGCGGACGGGAAGCCCTTCGGCGCGGAGAAGACCGCGAACGCCGGCAACGGCTGGAAAGTCACCTGGGAAAACCTTCCTGTGACGAAGAAGGGCGAAACGAACGCGATTGCCTATTCCGTGGAGGAAACCATTCCTGACGGATATACCGCGTCGGTTTCCGGACTGACGATTGTGAACACCCTGCAGACCGGGACCCTGTCCCTGCAGGCGGCGGTTTCCGGTGCCCCGGCGGGTGCGGACGTCAGCGGACTGAAGCTGACGGTGACCGGCCCCGACCCGAAAATGCCGGTGACCCTGACCTACGGACAGATCTCCGGCGGCACCTACAGCTTCGGCAGCGTCCTGCCCGGCGCCTATGTGGTGCAGGAAGAGAACGCCGATTCCCTGGTGGAAGGCTATGAGATGGATCCCGCGAACAGCCGTGTCGGTGATGCCGTACTGGTGAAGAGCGGGGAGTCCGCAACGCTTTCCTTCCGCTATGCCTACCGTGAGCCGGTGGCCGCGGAACCGAACGAGGATCCGATGGCTTCCACGGGCGCGCTGAGCTTTGAAATCAACGGACCAGACCCCCGGATGCCGATGACGGTGACCTACAGCCAGTTTACGGGCGGCCAGTATACCCTGGACAACCTGGTTCCCGGCACCTATTACGTAGTGGAACGGAATGCCGAAAACCTGGTGCAGGCCTATACCCTGACCAGCGACAGCGTGACCGGCATGAGCATTACGGTCGGCACCGGAACGGCGGCTGCCGTCCTGTTCAACCGCTACACACCCACCCCGACCCCGGAACCGGAAATCGAAATCATTGACATCCCGGTGACCAAGACCTGGAACGATAACAACAACAAGGACGGCAACCGCCCGCAGTCCATCACGGTGAGGCTGTATGCGGACGGCTCAGAGGTCGATTCCGCGGTGATGACCGCGAACGGCGGCTGGGTGGCTACCTTTGCGGAAAAGCCCCGCTACTACGCGGACGGCAACGAGATCCGGTACACCGTGAACGAGGATCCGGTCGAATGGTATACCGCTGAGGTGAACGGATACAACATCACGAACAACTATACACCGGAAACAACCACCGCCACGGTGAGCAAGGTCTGGAATGACGGAAACAACTTCCAGCGGATCCGGCCGAAATCCCTGGCGATGATCCTGCAGCCGGTCGGCACGGTTTATGTGCTGGATGAAACCAACGGATGGACGTTTACAGCGACTGGACTGCCAGTGAAGATCAACGGAGAACCGGTGGAGTATTCCTGGAAAGAACAGGAATCGGTCGGTTATGTCCTCGAGAACACGCAGATCAACGGAAATGCGACCGTTTTCACCAACCGGATCACACGGATTCCCGAACCCCCGAACGGCGGCAAGAAGCCGACTGTTCCGGGCGGCAATTTCGCCTACTTTGAAGAATACGACACCGCACTGGGTATCAACACGATCATCAACCACGTGGGCGACTGCTTCGACTGATTCCCGGAGAAGAACCGGCTGGATTCCAGAAGATGTTTCTTTTTTCCGACGCAATATATTAGAAAGGGTCTGATTAACGTGAACAAGCTGCAAAAAATCCTGAGCATGCTGCTGGCTGCCATGCTGCTGCTGTCCTGCCTGCCGCTGGCGGCTGCGGAAGAGACGCAGGAGGAAATCGAGTTTCCGGATGAGCTGATCGTTTCCCATCCGACGATTACCAAGGGCGACTTCTTCACCGAAATGTTCGGCAATGATACCGCGGATATCGACGTCCGTGCGCTGATTCACGGATACAACCTGGTCAACTGGGACCAGAACCAGGGCACCTATGTGTTTGATCCGAGCGTGGTACGGGAAGTGATCGTCGGAACGGACAATGACGGTTACCGGCAGTACACGCTCCGGATTGCGGACAACCTGAAGTATTCCGACGGAACGCCGATCACCGCGTGGGATTATGCCTTCTCCTTCCTGCTCATGATGAGCCCCGAAATTGAAGAAATCGGCGGAAAAATCTACCGGGCTGAGCACCTGGTGGATTACGATGAATATATTGCGGCCCGCCGCAAGGCAATGGCCGGGGAAACCCTGGATCCCGACAAGGACCTGGATTACCTGACCGCGGTGACCGTGCTGAGCGATTACCAGCTGCGGATCTGGCTGGATCCGGACTTTCTTCCTTACTTCTTTGAGATCGGCCTGCTGATGACCGTCCCGTATCCGATCGACGTAATCGCTCCCGGATGCAAGGTGGTTTACGGCTTCAAGGACCTGGAGGACAACCCCCTGGGCATCAAGATCGTCAACGCGGAAGATTCCGTGGAAGAACCCGTGCTGAACGAGCAGGGTGAGACCGTGGGCTACCGGATCGCTGAGAAATCCGCTCCCATTTATACGGCGGACCTCCTGAAGAAGACGATCCTGGATCCTGAAACCGGGTACAACACATTCCCCTCCAAGGTATCCGGACCCTATGTGATCAAATCCTGGGACGGTGTGACCGGCCACTTTGAGATCAACCCCGAATTCAAGGGCGCCTGGATGGTCAACAACCTGCCCGGCGGCGCGCTTGCGAACGCGTGGGAAAAGGCCCGGGAACAGGGCCGTGTGGTGCAGGATACGGATTCCTTCGGCAATCCCGTACAGGACGCGGAAGGCAATGATATTGAACTGGTCCTTCCCTCCATTGAAAAGATCGCTTTCACCGTTGCGGACAACGACACGGTGATCGAAGAGATCGCCGCGGGTGAAAAGCACCTGGTAAACAAGGTGACTTATAAGGAAACCGTTGAAAAGGGACTTGCCGGAAAAGGCGAAGGAGCTGTTGAGTATCAGGCTTATCCGCGGATCGGTCTGGCTTTCCTGACCTTTACCTATGACTGGAAGACCGTCAATGAGAAGGAAGTCCGCCAGGCGATTGCCTGGTGCATGGACCGGGATCTGCTGACTGAGGAATACTGCGGAGCGAACGGCCTGCGCGTGGACGGCTATTTCGGACTGGAACAGTGGGAATATCAGCTGCTGACCCGGCGGATCGGATTCCCGGTGAACTTCCTGCCGGAGGTCGACGCAATCGGAACACCCATCGAATATGAAGAAGACGAACTGGACCGGATGTTGAAGCTCAAGAACCGCTGGGTCCGCTCTGAAGCCGAATACGAAGCGGCTGTCAAGGCATGGGACGCGTTGGCGGATGAGTGGGACGACGGTGAAACAAGCCTGCTGACCAAGTACACGGTGGACCTGGATCAGGCCCGGAAACTGCTGGACCGTGCCGGCTGGACACTGAACCGGAACGGCGAAACATTCAATCCCGAGACGGACGACGTCCGCTGCAAGATGATCGGCGATGAGCTGGTTGCCCTGGATCTGAAGATGATGTATCCGGCCGGCAACCATATGGCGGATTTCATGTCTGAGGAAGGCAACTTCGTGGACAACCTGGCGCAGGTCGGCATCAAGCTGACACTGGTGCCCACCGCCATGGAAGAACTGCTGAAGTCCTACTACCGCGAAGCGGACCGCACCACGGATATGATCTACCTGGCCACGAACTTCCATGTGATCGTGGACCCGGCCATCACCTACAGCACGGACAAGACCGTCGGCCATATGCAGTGGAACAACACGTATTCCGATGACGAGTACCTGTTCGACCTGGCTGTGGACATGCGGAAGACAGAGCCCGGCGATGTGTTCCAGTATGTCAGCAAGTGGATGTCCTTCCAGCGCCGCTATAACGAGGTGCTGCCGACCATCCCGGTCTACTCGAACATCTACTACGACTTCTACACTCCCTACCTGCAGAACTACGTGATCACCGCCCAGGTGACGTGGTCCCAGGCAATCCTGCTGGCATACTTCGGTCTGCCGGAGACGGAAGCGCCTGCTGAAGAGGTGGAAGCAATCGGAGAGGACGAAGCAGTCTTTGATTGATCCGGAAACCGACGGCAAGCAGTAAAAAACACATTCAGATTCACCGGGCGAAGCCTCGCCCGGTGAATCTTTTTCCAGGTCCAGATCAAACTGCCTCCTGGCAGTCCCGAAAGGAAGAAACACATGCAGATTCTGTGCTCCACCGGTGCGCTGATCGGCCGTCCGAACGGACGGGATTACCATCTGCTGGAAACCCTGGCACCGAAACTCAGCTGCGATGGCTTTGAATTCATGATGTACGATACCTGGTATCCGCAGATCGATGAAATGCTGCCCTACCTGCAGGGACTGCGGCTGAATATTCCGGTTCTGCACTGTGAGAAATCGCTGGCGGAGCACATCTCCAGGGGTGGGGAAGAGGAACTGCAGGAAGCTTTCCGCCTGTTCCATCTCAACTGCCGTATGGCGGCCGGCCTTGGCGCAAAGAAGATGGTACTTCATCTCTGGAACGGATTGATTTCGGATACCCGCTTTGAAAACAACCTGGCAGCCTACGGCGGCCTGAGAAAGACAGCCGAGGAATATGGGATCGACCTGCTGGTGGAAAATGTGGTTTGCCTGGAGGATCCCATGAGCCACTGGGTGGAGCTGTACCGGGAATATCCGGACATCCATTTTATATATGATACGAAGATGGCGGATTTCCACCGCCAGATGGATCTGCTCTACCTGCCGGAATATGACTGGCTATGGAAAGGGAACCATATCCGCCACTATCATATCAATGATTACGGCGGCGGATATATGGACTGGAGCAACCTGAAGGTCCTTGCGCCCGGGAAAGGACATATAGACTTTGACCGTTTCTTTGCATTCATTGAGCAGATCGGATACCGGGACACATTTACATTTGAAGCAACGGGTTTCGACAAAGAGGGAACGGTCCACACGGATATGCTGAATGAGCAGTTCGAGTGGGCGCATGCCCGCCTGGGCCGGCTGACATAAACGATTGTCGGCATAGAAAACACGCGGCAAAAAACATTTGATACAACATAGAATGAACAAAGCAAAACAGACGAACAACTTTTTCCATTCACGCCCGATGAAAACAAAGAAAAAACAATTTTCCCCAATGCTCCGAACCCTTGATATTCAAAGGTTCGGAGTTGTTTTTTATCATACGTACAACTTTTACAGGAAATAGTTTCATTTCGCACGATATGCAACACTTGAACAGATATTGCAATTTGAAAAGCAACAGAATTGAAACGAAAATTATGGAACCGATACCAATGACGGAATATCAAGGTTTCTTCAATTTTCAAACGTTTTCAGACATAGCAGAACTTGCCCAAAAGATGTCGAAAAACAGGAGAAAACGGACCATAAATCACCTTTTTTCAGTTACACCAAAGACAAACTTTGAATGACATTTGCGCATTTTGGCTACAAAACGGTTACATGAAAAATAAATGCAAACAGCAAGAGTAAACGAGCAAATGCAATTTTCAAACCCTTGAGAACCAAAGCCTGGCGGGCAAAAACCGCATAAGAACGCCACATATACAATATATACTGGCAAAATGGTTGCAAATCGTTTATTTATATGGTATGATTTCAGTGGCTCAGTATGCCCATTTTTAGGCATGATGAAACACGAAAAACCACCAAAATGTAACTTTTATGTAACGGACCCAGGCTGAGAGCCTGAAAAGCGTAACCGGAAGAAGTTATTACCAGGACGACGGAAAAAGGGGTAGGCAACATGACAAAACGGTTCAAGAAACTGCTTTCCGCGCTGTGCATTATCGCACTGCTGGTTTCCAGCATTGCGACGGTGTTTGCGAACGGGGATCCTGAAGCGGAACTGCCCGTAGTACAGGAACCTGCGGCGGAAGCGAATGCGACCGACAATACTGAAGCAGCAGCGGCTCCCGCCCAGGAGACTGCTCCCGCGACTGTGGAAGAAGCTCCGGCCCAGGAGACCGCTCCCGCGACCGTGGAAGAAGCTCCGGCCCAGGAGACTGCTCCCGCGACTGTGGAAGAAGCTCCGGCCCAGGAGACCGCTCCTGCGACCGTGGAAGAAGCTCCCGCCCAGGAGACTGCTCCCGCGACTGTGGAAGAAGCTCCCGCGACTGTGGAAGAAGCTCCCGCTCAGGAGACCGCTCCCGCGACCACGGAAGAAACTCCCGCCCAGGAGACCGCTTCTGTGACCGTGGAAGAAGCACCTGCCCAGGAGACTGCTCTCGTGACCACGGAAGAAGCGCCTGCCCAGGAGACCGCTCCTGTGACCACGGAAGAAGCTCCCGCGCAGGAGACCGCTCCTGTGACCACGGAAGAAACTCCTGCCCAGGAAACCGCTCCCGTGATCACGGAAGAAACCCCTGCCCAGGAGACCGCTCCTGTGACCACGGAAGAAGCTCCCGCGCAGGAGACCGCTCCTGTGACGACGGAAGAAACTCCTGCCCAGGAAACCACTCCCGCGACCACGGAAGAAGCGCCTGCCCAGGAGACTGCTCCTGTGACCGTGGAAGAAACTCCTGCCCAGGAGACCACTCCTGTGACCACGGAAGAAGCTCCCGCGCAGGAAACCAGTCCTGAAACCGTGGAAGAAACACCTGCACAGAACGATGGTTCTGCTGCGGAAACTGCTCCTGCCCAGGAAGATGCTGCCGACCTGAATGCTGCCCCCGTTCAGGAAGACACTACTCCTGCCGAAGAAAACAATGCGAACAGTGATGAAGCCGTCGTTACTGAAGAAAATACACCTGCAGATGGAATTGATGAGCTTGCAAATGAACCTGCGAACTACAGTGAAGATGAACTGGTAGAACTGGAAGACAATGGCGGATATATTGACCCGGAATACATCGCGGAGAATTTCCCGGAAATTACCCCGGAAATGAAATATGAGAATATTACTGAGATGAAGGTCGGCTCCACGGTCTCCGGATCTGCGGGTGTGGACGAGACCCTGTATTACATCAAAGCCGCCCGGACCCAGAACATCATTCTGGTTCTGCAGACAAACGGGAATATCCAGGTGCGGATCAATGAGCGCGCTGTGAACTTCATCGATAATGAAGACGGAACCAAATCCTATGAGATGAAGGTTCAGTATGATCAAACCTACATCATTGGGATTTCCGGCCAGGGCGCTTTCCAGCTGAGCGCTGAGGTGAAGGTCGTTGAAGAACCGGAAGAAATCGAAGAAGAAATTGACGAAGAAACCGAAACAGTCGATGAGCAGAATGAAGCGCCTGTAGTCGAAGGTGAAACTGCTGAAGAAATCACCGAGACTACTGAAACGAATGGAAATACGGAAAATAACGAAAGCCTGAACAACGAACCTGCACAGACGACTGACGAAGTGCCCGCCACAGATGCGGAAGTACCCGCCGAACCGTCTGAAAATGGCACCACTGAAACGGAACAGACCGAAGTCGAAAATACGGAAAATACCCAGGCGGTAATCGCAGAAACCGTTGAAAACAATGCAGAAGAAGCAACAGCAAGCAATGAAAATACGGAGCCTGCTGAAGAAAAACCGGCAGAAACAAGCAAGCCGAAAATCAATACCTGGGTAACTGCCAATAATAACGAAGAAGAAGGAACCGTCACCGTTTACGCCAATGCGGATATCGAACTGGATAACCAGATTGTCTGGCAGACCCGTTCCGCAGACAGCGAGGAATGGAAGAAAGCCGGCTACGGCCTGAAACTGACGGTAGAAGTAACGGAAGAAAACGCGGACAACTTCTTCCGCTTCAAACTGGCTGACGGAGAATTCTCTCCCGAGTACCAGATCCACGCGACTGTGAAGGCGGCGGAAGAAGAAACCGAAGAAGTAATTGAAGAAATCCCCGCGGAAACCGAAGCGGAAGAAGAGACGATTGTTTCTGAAGAGACCGAAGAAGAAACCGCTTCTGATGTAGGCACTGAAGAAGCCGAAGCAGTAGTTGCTGAAGAAACTGCTGAAACTGAAGCGGTTGTTTCCGAAGAAGTAGTAGAAACGGTGGAAGAAACGGAAGAAGCTGCTGCTGAAACCGAAGTGATCGTAGAAGCGACCGAGACCGAAGTGACTGAAGAAGAAGCCGAGGCAGAAGAGGAAACAGCAGAAGAAACTGAATCTGAAGAAGAGACTGAAGAAGCAGAAGAGGAAGCAACCGAAGAGGAAACCGAAGAGGAAGAAGCAAAACCCCTGACCGAGGAACAGCTGATTGAACTGGGATACCGCAAGATCCAGATCGTAAACCAGAACGGTACCAATCTCTATGACAACACCACAGAAGAAGCCACAGTGATCGGCACTGCTGAAACCGGTGCTGAACTCTGGATCAAGGATACCGAAGTAGAAGGCTGGGCTGAGATCTATACTGAAGATGAAGTTCAGAAATTCCTCAAACCTGCTGAGACCGAAAAGCAGCCTTTGACAGAAAAACAGCTGATCGAACTGGGATATCGGAAGATTCAGATCCTGAACCAGAACGGCGTGGATTTCTACGACGGCACTAAAGAAGAAGCAGCCGTAGCCGGCCATGCTGACTTTGAAAGTGAACTCTGGATTAAGGATACCGAAGCTGAAGGCTGGGCTGAGATCTATACTGGTGACGATATCCTGCAGTACATCCTTCTGGCTGATATTGAGAAGCAGATGCTTTCCGATGAAGAAATGCTTGAGATGGGCTATATCAAAGTGTACGCGGCTATCGATATCGGTGCGAATGTGTACGGAAGCATTGACGGAGATGATGTTGTTGCTCATCTGGATGTTGGCACCGACCTGTGGGTGAAACTGATTGAAGCCGCAGAACGTGCTTTCATCTTCGATCCTGATGAAAGCGTACCAGCCCGTTATATTAACCTGGTAGATATTATTGCAACGCTGAAGCCCGAAGGAATGGAAGAACTGCCAACAAGAGAAATTGTCATCCACTCCAATATGGACGGAACGATCCTGAACATGCTGTTTGTCGGGACAAAGATTGAGCTTACAGCTGAACTGGTCAACTTCACTGAAGATGATCAGTATGAAGTCAGCTGGCAGTATAGTCCGGATGGCGAAGAATACAAAGAAATAGAAGATGCAAATGATCTTGAATTCAGCTATGTGGTCGACACTGAAAACGGGAATTATTTCTGGAAAGTCATCGTTAAACTGATAACTGCCAGAGAATGAACGAAATGAGACTAAACCTTGTGCCTAAATTGACGAAAAGAGGAGTTTCATTATGAATCGCAGCATAAAGAGAATCATTTCACTCTGGTCAGCAGTATTAATGATATTGAACGTCATGTTGCCCGCCGGCGCTCTGAGCGACGGCAATGAAGCGGTATATCAAAGTGAACTTCCGGTGGATTTTCCGGAAGGAGCGTTGTCGCCAGAAGCAATTCTGGGGCCTGGTGTCAACTTTGGCGTAATCGCAAATAAATATAAGCAAAAAGGACATACAGAAACTAATTTTGCCGTAAAACAGTTCGAAATGGACAGAAGAGCCATTGAGATTTTTATTGAAGATACAGATTCCATTCCTTTCTATATCGGAGAACTGGTTAACAATACTGTATTCTGGAATGGTCAAGATACGAATATCGACTTTGATATTTATATTAATAAAGATCAAACGCATAAAGGATTTAAGCAGGATGACCATAAGAATCCAGGACCAGATATCCATGATGCGCCGTATATCCAGTATTCGGATCTGGATCATGCAACAAATGTGTATGGACGTGAAAAGGAAGAAATAAACGCATATGTGGATTACCTTCTGGATTATGCCGAGAATTCATCAAGAATTCTAAATGGCAAAACTGCAACATGTACTCCAACATTCACGTCAGAATGGGATAAGACAATTGACCTGACTGCACCTGGATTTCCAACGTCGGGCACCATCTATGTAGACTGCAGAAACATGAAAAATGTTATGAAGCAGGATGGGTGGACGATAATAAAGTACGAAGATCAAACTGTTGTATTTAATATCAGTGACACAAATGGAACATATCTGATTAAACAGCTTCAGGTAGACGTAAAGAATCCTGATGGCTCTCACAAGATTACCGTGAAGAGTGCTACCTCGCAAAAGGATCAGAACAAAGACCATAACAGAGATGTTGATACATATATCCTCAGCCGTATCGTTTTCAATATGTATAATTTTCGAGGTGAATTGCAGATTGATACAGCTGCAGGCATATTTCTTGCGCCAAATGCAAATGTCAAGCAGGTAAACGGAGCGGGTGCAGGTTGGGTTGTCACTAGGAAAACATTTGATTCACCCGAAATTGAGTTCCATTTTTATCGCCGTATTAGACCTTATGATGCTCATGTTGAAACGGGTGTCAGTATCACCAAGAGATTTGTTAAGCAGGATGGAAGCCAGGTATCTTCATCAGATCTGCAAAAAACATTTACTTTCAAAATTTACCGGCTTGATGAAAGAACAATGGAGCCGACAGAGCTGTTTGCCACAGCACAGGGTACAGCAGGTACTATTACTTTTGAAAAAGCGTTCCATATCAGTAAAGCGGACTTCAGAACTGAATCTAATGGTAATATTAGCGGCTGGCAGACAATTACCAGATATTACAGAATTCAGGAAGAATGCAACGACAGCAACATAATTCCTGATGATCATTACATTTATATTAGATTAACCGCACAAGGACACCAGCAGGATGTTACCATGAAACTGGAAAAGACGACGACACCGTCGAATGCATCCAGCTGGACACAGATTTCCGGAACGGAAGCCAATGTTGGTACATTTACAAATACGAAAAAAGCAGATGTTACCATCGAAGTGGAAAAGGTCTGGGTAGATGCGAACAACCATGACAATCTGCGTCCGACGAGTGTCCGGGTTCAGCTGTATGAAGGTTCTGCACCCAAAGGGGATCCTGTGACGCTTAACCAGAGCAACAACTGGTATTGCAAATGGGAAAATTTGGAAAAAGAAGAGTCTGACGGTACTCCGATTGTATACACGGTAAAGGAACTGGACAGCAACGGCAATTCTATAAATAACAATAATAACCTGAATGATGATTATAAGGTTATATATTCTACTGCTACTACAGAAAATGGCAAAAAGATCACAATAACAAATACACATAATAAAAAGAAAACAAATATTGAAGTTGAGAAGGCATGGGATGACTCTGATAACAATGACGGAAAGCGGCTCGGAAGCATTCAGGTACAACTTTATGAAGGCACTGTCACACATGGAGCTCCTGTCACACTGAATTCTGCCAACAACTGGTATTATAAGTGGGAAAATCTGGACAAGAATGCCTTTGGCGGTGTTGAAATTGTCTATATAGTAAAAGAACTGGATGTTATTGGCAATCCAATAGAAAACAATGGTGATCTGAATGACAATTATACAGTAACATACTCAACTGCTGCTACAACGATTGGAAGTAAAACGACTGTTACGAACACGCACATAAATGAAAAGACGTCTGCGACAGTGAAGAAGGTCTGGGACGATGCGAATGACCAGGACGGCGTACGTCCTGAGACGCTGAGCGTCGACCTGATGAATGGCGAGACGAAGGTAACAACCGTTACGCTGAGCGAGGATAACAGCTGGGAAGAAACAGTTGAAAACCTGGAGAAGTTCGCAGCGGGTACGGAGATTGTGTACACCTGGAAGGAAGGCAGCATGCCGGAAGGCTACAGCCTGACCAGCACGGATAAGGAAGGCACGATCACAACCCTGACGAACAGCCGTACAACGGAAAAGACGTCTGCGACAGTGAAGAAGGTCTGGGACGATGCGAATGACCAGGACGGCATACGTCCTGAGACGCTGAGCGTCGACCTGATGAACGGCGAGACGAAGGTAACAACCGTTACGCTGAGCGAAGATAACAATTGGGAAGAAACAGTTGAAAACCTGGAGAAGTTCGCAGCGGGTACGGAGATTGTGTACACCTGGAAGGAAGGCAGCATGCCGGAAGGCTACAGCCTGACCGACACGAGCGTGAACGGCACGGTGACGACGCTGACGAACAGCTATGACGTGAAGCATACCGAAGCGTCTGTTGTGAAGGTCTGGAACGACAGTGAGGACCATGACGGCTTCCGTCCGGCGACGCTGACCGTGACGCTGCTGGCGAACGGCAAGGCGACGGACAAGAGCGTGACGCTGACGTCTGAAGACAACTGGGCGAAGAAGACGATTACCGGCCTGGACAAGTACAGCGGCGGCCAGGAAATTACATACAGCTGGGCTGAAGGCAATATGCCGGAAGGCTACAGCCTGACCGACACGAGCGTGAACGGCACGGTGACGACGCTGACGAACAGCTATGACGTGAAGCACACCGAAGCGTCTGTTGTGAAGGTCTGGAACGACAGTGAGGACCATGACGGCTTCCGTCCGGCGACGCTGACTGTGACGCTGCTGGCGAACGGCAAGGCAAGGCGACGGACAAGAGCGTGACGCTGACGTCTGAAGACAACTGGGCGAAGAAGACGATTACCGGCCTGGACAAGTACAGCGGCGGCCAGGAAATTACATACAGCTGGGCTGAAGGCAATATGCCGGAAGGCTACAGCCTGACCGACACGAGCGTGAACGGCACGGTGACGACGCTGACGAACAGCTATGACGTGAAGCATACCGAAGCGTCTGTTGTGAAGGTCTGGAACGACAGTGAGGACCATGACGGCTTCCGTCCGGCGACGCTGACCGTGACCGGGGTGGCGAACGGCAAGGCGACGGACAAGAGCGTGACGCTGACGTCTGAAGACAACTGGGCGAAGAAGACGATTACCGGCCTGGACAAGTACAGCGGCGGCCAGGAAATTACATACAGCTGGGCTGAAGGCAATATGCCAGAAGGCTACAGCCTGACCGACACGAGCGTGAACGGCACGGTGACGACGCTGACGAACAGCTATGACGTGAAGCATACCGAAGCGTCTGTTGTGAAGGTCTGGAACGACAGTGAGGACCATGACGGCTTCCGTCCGGCGACGCTGACCGTGACGCTGCTGGCGAACGGCAAGGCGACGGACAAGAGCGTGACGCTGACGTCTGAAGACAACTGGGCGAAGAAGACGATTACCGGCCTGGACAAGTACAGCGGCGGCCAGGAAATTACATACAGCTGGGCTGAAGGCAATATGCCGGAAGGCTACAGCCTGACCGACACGAGCGTGAACGGCACGGTGACGACGCTGACGAACAGCTATGACGTGAAGCATACCGAAGCGTCTGTTGTGAAGGTCTGGAACGACAGCGAGGACCATGACGGCTTCCGTCCGGCGACGCTGACCGTGACGCTGCTGGCGAACGGCAAGGCGACGGACAAGAGCGTGACGCTGACGTCTGAAGACAACTGGGCGAAGAAGACGATTACCGGCCTGGACAAGTACAGCGGCGGCCAGGAAATTACATACAGCTGGGCTGAAGGCAATATGCCGGAAGGCTACAGCCTGACCGACACGAGCGTGAACGGCACGGTGACGACGCTGACGAACAGCTATGACGTGAAGCATACCGAAGCGTCTGTTGTGAAGGTCTGGAACGACAGTGAGGACCATGACGGCTTCCGTCCGGCGACGCTGACCGTGACGCGCGTGGCGAACGGCAAGGCGACGGACAAGAGCGTGACGCTGACGTCTGAAGACAACTGGGCGAAGAAGACGATTACCGGCCTGGACAAGTACAGCGGCGGCCAGGAAATTACATACAGCTGGGCTGAAGGCAATATGCCAGAAGGCTACAGCCTGACCGACACGAGCGCGAACGGCACGGTGACGACGCTGACGAACAGCTATGACGTGAAGCACACCGAAGCGTCTGTTGTGAAGGTCTGGAACGACAGTGAGGACCATGACGGCTTCCGTCCGGCGACGCTGACCGTGACGCTGCTGGCGAACGGCAAGGCGACGGACAAGAGCGTGACGCTGACGTCTGAAGACAACTGGGCGAAGAAGACGATTACCGGCCTGGACAAGTACAGCGGCGGCCAGGAAATTACATACAGCTGGGCTGAAGGCAATATGCCAGAAGGCTACAGCCTGACCGACACGAGCGCGAACGGCACGGTGACGACGCTGACGAACAGCTATGACGTGAAGCACACCGAAGCGTCTGTTGTGAAGGTCTGGAACGACAGTGAGGACCATGACGGCTTCCGTCCGGCGACGCTGACCGTGACGCTGCTGGCGAACGGC
This sequence comes from Clostridiales bacterium, assembly GCA_017569285.1. Taxonomy (NCBI): domain Bacteria; kingdom Bacillati; phylum Bacillota; class Clostridia; order Eubacteriales; species Clostridiales bacterium. Next base: position 688,513 of record CP069419.1, on the reverse strand, counting down.
AAGGCGACGGACAAGAGCGTGACGCTGACGTCTGAAGACAACTGGGCGAAGAAGACGATTACCGGCCTGGACAAGTACAGCGGCGGCCAGGAAATTACATACAGCTGGGCTGAAGGCAATATGCCGGAAGGCTACAGCCTGACCGACACGAGCGTGAACGGCACGGTGACGACGCTGACGAACAGCTATGACGTGAAGCACACCGAAGCGTCTGTTGTGAAGGTCTGGAACGACAGTGAGGACCATGACGGCTTCCGTCCGGCGACGCTGACCGTGACGCTGCTGGCGAACGGCAAGGCGACGGACAAGAGCGTGACGCTGACGTCTGAAGACAACTGGGCGAAGAAGACGATTACCGGCCTGGACAAGTACAGCGGCGGCCAGGAAATTACATACAGCTGGGCTGAAGGCAATATGCCGGAAGGCTACAGCCTGACCGACACGAGCGTGAACGGCACGGTGACGACGCTGACGAACAGCTATGACGTGAAGCATACCGAAGCGTCTGTTGTGAAGGTCTGGAACGACAGTGAGGACCATGACGGCTTCCGTCCGGCGACGCTGACCGTGACGCTGCTGGCGAACGGCAAGGCGACGGACAAGAGCGTGACGCTGACGTCTGAAGACAACTGGGCGAAGAAGACGATTACCGGCCTGGACAAGTACAGCGGCGGCCAGGACATTACATACAGCTGGGCTGAAGGCAATATGCCGGAAGGCTACAGCCTGACCGACCACGAGCGTGAACGGCACGGTGACGACGCTGACGAACAGCTATGACGTGAAGCATACCGAAGCGTCTGTTGTGAAGGTCTGGAACGACAGCGAGGACCATGACGGCTTCCGTCCGGCGACGCTGACCGTGACGCTGCTGGCGAACGGCAAGGCGACGGACAAGAGCGTGACGCTGACGTCTGAAGACAACTGGGCGAAGAAGACGATTACCGGCCTGGACAAGTACAGCGGCGGCCAGGAAATTACATACAGCTGGGCTGAAGGCAATATGCCGGAAGGCTACAGCCTGACCGACACGAGCGTGAACGGCACGGTGACGACGCTGACGAACAGCTATGACGTGAAGCATACCGAAGCGTCTGTTGTGAAGGTCTGGAACGACAGTGAGGACCATGACGGCTTCCGTCCGGCGACGCTGACCGTGGCGCGGCTGGCGAACGGCAAGGCGACGGACAAGAGCGTGACGCTGACGTCTGAAGACAACTGGGCGAAGAAGACGATTACCGGCCTGGACAAGTACAGCGGCGGCCAGGAAATTACATACAGCTGGGCTGAAGGCAATATGCCGGAAGGCTACAGCCTGACCGACACGAGCGTGAACGGCACGGTGACGACGCTGACGAACAGCTATGACGTGAAGCATACCGAAGCGTCTGTTGTGAAGGTCTGGAACGACAGTGAGGACCATGACGGCTTCCGTCCGGCGACGCTGACCGTGACGCTGCTGGCGAACGGCAAGGCGACGGACAAGAGCGTGACGCTGACGTCTGAAGACAACTGGGCGAAGAAGACGATTACCGGCCTGGACAAGTACAGCGGCGGCCAGGAAATTACATACAGCTGGGCTGAAGGCAATATGCCGGAAGGCTACAGCCTGACCGACACGAGCGCGAACGGCACGGTGACGACGCTGACGAACAGCTATGACGTGAAGCATACCGAAGCGTCTGTTGTGAAGGTCTGGAACGACAGTGAGGACCATGACGGCTTCCGTCCGGCGACGCTGACCGTGACGCTGCTGGCGAACGGCAAGGCGACGGACAAGAGCGTGACGCTGACGTCTGAAGACAACTGGGCGAAGAAGACGATTACCGGCCTGGACAAGTACAGCGGCGGCCAGGAAATTACATACAGCTGGGCTGAAGGCAATATGCCAGAAGGCTACAGCCTGACCGACACGAGCGTGAACGGCACGGTGACGACGCTGACGAACAGCTATGACGTGAAGCACACCGAAGCGTCTGTTGTGAAGGTCTGGAACGACAGTGAGGACCATGACGGCTTCCGTCCGGCGACGCTGACCGTGACGCTGCTGGCGAACGGCAAGGCGACGGACAAGAGCGTGACGCTGACGTCTGAAGACAACTGGGCGAAGAAGACGATTACCGGCCTGGACAAGTACAGCGGCGGCCAGGAAATTACATACAGCTGGGCTGAAGGCAATATGCCGGAAGGCTACAGCCTGACCGACACGAGCGTGAACGGCACGGTGACGACGCTGACGAACAGCTATGACGTGAAGCATACCGAAGCGTCTGTTGTGAAGGTCTGGAACGACAGCGAGGACCATGACGGCTTCCGTCCGGCGACGCTGACCGTGACCCTCGGGGCGACGGGCAAGGCGACGGACAAGAGCGTGACGCTGACGTCTGAAGACAACTGGGCGAAGAAGACGATTACCGGCCTGGACAAGTACAGCGGCGGCCAGGAAATTACATACAGCTGGGCTGAAGGCAATATGCCGGAAGGCTACAGCCTGACCGACACGAGCGTGAACGGCACGGTGACGACGCTGACGAACAGCTATGACGTGAAGCATACCGAAGCGTCTGTTGTGAAGGTCTGGAACGACAGTGAGGACCATGACGGCTTCCGTCCGGCGACGCTGACCGTGACGCGCTGGCGAACGGCAAGGCGACGGACAAGAGCGTGACGCTGACGTCTGAAGACAACTGGGCGAAGAAGACGATTACCGGCCTGGACAAGTACAGCGGCGGCCAGGCCAGGAAATTACATACAGCTGGGCTGAAGGCAATATGCCGGAAGGCTACAGCCTGACCGACACGAGCGTGAACGGCACGGTGACGACGCTGACGAACAGCTATGACGTGAAGCATACCGAAGCGTCTGTTGTGAAGGTCTGGAACGACAGTGAGGACCATGACGGCTTCCGTCCGGCGACGCTGACCGTGACGCTGCTGGCGAACGGCAAGGCGACGGACAAGAGCGTGACGCTGACGTCTGAAGACAACTGGGCGAAGAAGACGATTACCGGCCTGGACAAGTACAGCGGCGGCCAGGAAATTACATACAGCTGGGCTGAAGGCAATATGCCGGAAGGCTACAGCCTGACCGACACGAGCGTGAACGGCACGGTGACGACGCTGACGAACAGCTATGACGTGAAGCATACCGAAGCGTCTGTTGTGAAGGTCTGGAACGACAGTGAGGACCATGACGGCTTCCGTCCGGCGAGCGTGACGGTAAAACTGCTGGCGAATAACGAGGAAGCCGGCGAAGTGACGCTGAACGCGGGTAATGAGTGGAAGCATGTGTGGACTGGCCTGAACAAGTACGAAGGCGGCGCGGAGATCGAGTATACGGTGTCCGAAGTACAGGTTCCGGGTTATAAGACGCCTGTTGTTCATAAGATTTCTGAAGACATATGGGCATATACCATCACAAACAGCCAGACAGAAATCAGCGTTAGTAAGCAGGATGTCGCAAAGAGCGAAGAATTGCCTGGTGCGAAAATTCAGATTCTGGATGCCGAAGGCAATGCGTTCAAGGAATGGATTTCTGGTAACGAACCTAAAAAGATCACAGGCCTTGTGACAAACAAAACTTATAAATTGCATGAAGTTGTGGCGCCGGAAGGTTATGCGTACACGACAGATATCGAGTTCACGGTGAAGAAAGACGGCACAGTAGATGCCGGAAATGCACTGACACATGATGAAGACGGAAACCAGGTCATTCTGGTGAAGGATGCTCTCATCCATGTTGAGGTGAAGAAGACCGATATCGCGGGCAGCGAAGAAGTCGCGGGCGCGACACTGGTTGTTCTGGATAAGGACGAGAAGGTAGTCGACAGCTGGGTCTCCGAGGAAGGGAAGACCCATGTGGTCGAGCACCTGAACGCAGGCGAAAGCTACACGCTGCGTGAGACGGTGGCGCCGGAAGGTTATGCGTACACGACAGATATCGAGTTCACGGTGAAGAAAGACGGCACAGTAGATGCCGGAAATGCGCTGACACATGATGAAGACGGAAACCAGGTCATTCTGGTGAAGGATGCTCTCATCCATGTTGAGGTGAAGAAGACCGATATCGCGGGCAGCGAAGAAGTCGCGGGCGCGACGCTGGTTGTTCTGGATAAGGACGAGAAGGTAGTCGACAGCTGGGTCTCCGAGGAAGGGAAGACCCATGTGGTCGAGCACCTGAACGCAGGCGAAAGCTACACGCTGCGTGAGACGGTGGCGCCGGAAGGTTATGCGTACACGACAGATATCGAGTTCACGGTGAAGAAAGACGGCACAGTAGATGCCGGAAATGCGCTGACACATGATGAAGACGGAAACCAGGTCATTCTGGTGAAGGATGCTCTCATCCATGTTGAGGTGAAGAAGACCGATATCGCGGGCAGCGAAGAAGTCGCGGGCGCGACGCTGGTTGTTCTGGATAAGGACGAGAAGGTAGTCGACAGCTGGGTCTCCGAGGAAGGGAAGACCCATGTGGTCGAGCACCTGAACGCGGGCGAAAGCTACACGCTGCGTGAGACGGTGGCGCCGGAAGGTTATGCGTACACGACAGATATCGAGTTCACGGTGAAGAAAGACGGCACAGTAGATGCCGGAAATGCACTGACACATGATGAAGACGGAAACCAGGTCATTCTGGTGAAGGATGCTCTCATCCATGTTGAGGTGAAGAAGACCGATATCGCGGGCAGCGAAGAAGTCGCGGGCGCGACGCTGGTTGTTCTGGATAAGGACGAGAAGGTAGTCGACAGCTGGGTCTCCGAGGAAGGGAAGACCCATGTGGTCGAGCACCTGAACGCAGGCGAAAGCTACACGCTGCGTGAGACAGTGGCGCCGGAAGGTTATGCGTACACGACAGATATCGAGTTCACGGTGAAGAAAGACGGCACAGTAGATGCCGGAAATGCGCTGACACATGATGAAGACGGAAACCAGGTCATTCTGGTGAAGGATGCTCTCATCCATGTTGAGGTGAAGAAGACCGATATCGCGGGCAGCGAAGAAGTCGCGGGCGCGACACTGGTTGTTCTGGACAAGGACGAGAAGGTAGTCGACAGCTGGGTCTCCGAGGAAGGCAAGACCCATGTGGTCGAGCACCTGAATGCAGGCGAAAACTACACGCTGCGTGAGACAGTGGCGCCGGAAGGCTACGCGTACACGACAGATATCGAGTTCACGGTGAAGAAAGACGGCACAGTAGATGCCGGAAATGCACTGACACATGATGAAGACGGAAACCAGGTCATTCTGGTGAAGGATGCTCTCATCCATGTTGAGGTGAAGAAGACCGATATTGCGGGCAGCGAAGAAGTTGCAGGCGCGACACTGGTTGTTCTGGACAAGGACGAGAAGGTAGTCGACAGCTGGGTCTCCGAGGAAGGCAAGACTCATGTGGTCGAGCACCTGAACGCAGGCGAAAACTACACGCTGCGTGAGACAGTGGCGCCGGAAGGCTACGCGTACACGACAGATATCGAGTTCACGGTGAAGAAAGACGGCACAGTAGATGCCGGAAATGCACTGACACATGATGAAGACGGAAACCAGGTCATTCTGGTGAAGGATGCTCTCATCCATGTTGAGGTGAAGAAGACCGATATTGCGGGCAGCGAAGAAGTTGCAGGCGCGACACTGGTTGTTCTGGACAAGGACGAGAAGGTAGTCGACAGCTGGGTCTCCGAGGAAGGCAAGACTCATGTGGTCGAGCACCTGAACGCGGGCGAAAGCTACACGCTGCGTGAGACGGTGGCGCCGACCGGATATGCGTATGCGACAGACATCGAGTTCACGGTGAACAAGGATGGCAGTGTAACGACAAAGGGATCCACCACGACGGACGAAGAAGGGAACACGGTCATCCTGGTGAAGGATGCGCTCCTGGATATCGAAGTGCGGAAGACGGACATCGCGGGCAGCGAAGAAGTCGAAGGCGCGGTACTGATCGTGCTGGATAAGGACGGCAAGGTCGTAGACAGCTGGACGTCGAGCAAGGCGGAAGGCGACCACATCATCAAGAACCTGGATGCAGGCGCGACATACACACTGCGTGAGGCAATAGCTCCAGATGGGTACACAGTCACAACGGATATCACTTTTGCAGTTGACAAAGCTGGTAATGTAACAACAAAAGCAAAGACAATCATCGATGATGATGGAAACACGGTCATCCTGGTGGAAGATGCGAAGACCAGCATCAAGGTCAGCAAGGTAGACATTGCCGGCGGTGCCGAGCTTGAAGGTGCGCATATCCAGATTCTGGACAGCGAAGGCAAGGTAGTCACAGAATGGGATTCCACGAAGGAAGCGCATGTTGTAAAGGGCCTGAAGACGGGCGTTGAGTATAAGCTGAAGGAGACAGTGGCTCCGGATGGATATACGATCGCAGCAACGACGACCTTCACGATTGACGAAACCGGCAAGGTAACCTCCACCGGTACAGTGACCGAAGACGGCGTGCTGCTGGTAGAGGATGCCAAGACCCACATTGAGGTCAGCAAGGTTGACATCGCTGACGGCGAAGAACTGGAAGGCGCTGAGATCCAGATCCTGAAGGAAGTCAAGGGCGACGAGGAAAAGGACGACAGCAAGGAATACGTCGAAATAGAAGGCAAGACCTATGAAGTCGTGGACAAGTGGACGTCCGAGAAGGACAAGACCCATGTGGTCGAAGGCCTGCTGACGGATACCGAGTATACGCTGCGTGAGACGGTGGCTCCGGGAGGGTACACCATCGCGACGAACACGACCTTCACAATCGATGAGAACGGCAAAGTCACCAGCACGGGCACGGTCAGTGACAACGGCGTGCTGCTGGTAGAGGATGCCAAGACCCACATTGAGGTCAGCAAGGTTGACATTGCTGACGGCGAAGAGCTGGAAGGCGCTGAGATCCAGATCCTGAAGGAAGTCAAGGACGACGAGGAGAAGGACGACAGCAAGGAATATGTCGAAATCGAAGGCAAGACCTACGAAGTCGTGGACAAGTGGACGTCCGAGAAGGACAGCACCCATGTGGTCGAAGGCCTGCTGACGGATACCGAGTATACGCTGCGTGAGACGGTGGCTCCGGAAGGGTACACCATCGCGACGAACACTACCTTCACAATCGATGAGAACGGCAAAGTGACCTCCACTGGCTCTGTGACCGAAAATGGCATCCTGCTGGTGGAAGACGCGAAGACCCATATCGAAGTGAGCAAAGTTGACATTGCCGACGGCGAAGAGCTGGAAGGCGCTGAGATCCAGATCCTGAAGGAAGTCAAGGACGACGAGGAGAAGGACGACAGCAAGGAATACGTCGAGATCGAAGGCAAGACCTACGAAGTCGTGGACAAGTGGACATCCGAGAAGGACAGCACCCACGTGGTCGAAGGCCTGCTGACAGATACCGAGTATACGCTGCGTGAGACGGTGGCTCCGGAAGGATACACCATCGCGACGAACACCACCTTCACAATTGATGAGAACGGCAAAGTGACCTCCACTGGCTCTGTGACCGAAGATGGCATCCTGCTGGTGGAAGACGCGAAGACCCATATCGAAGTGAGCAAGGTCGACATCGCAAACGGCGAGGAACTGCCGGGCGCTGAGATCCAGATCCTGAAGGAAGTCAAGGATGACGAGGAGAAGGAGGCCGGCAAGGAATACGTCGAAATCGAAGGCAAGACCTATGAAGTCGTGGACAAGTGGACATCCGAGAAGGACAGCACCCACGTGGTCGAAGGCCTGCTGACAGATACCGAGTATACGCTGCGTGAGACGGTGGCTCCGGAAGGATACACCATCGCGACGAACACCACCTTCACAATTGATGAGAACGGCAAAGTGACCTCCACTGGCTCTGTGACCGAAGATGGCATCCTGCTGGTGGAAGACGCGAAGACCCATATCGAAGTGAGCAAGGTCGACATCGCGAACGGCGAGGAACTGCCGGGCGCTGAGATCCAGATCCTGAAGGAAGTCAAGGGCGACGAGGAGAAGGAGGCCGGCAAGGAATACGTCGAAATCGAAGGCAAGACCTATGAAGTCGTGGATAAGTGGACATCCGAGAAGGACAACACCCACGTGATCGAAGGCCTGCTGACGGGTACCGAGTATATCCTGCGCGAGACTGTAGCTCCGAACGGATACGATATCGCGACAGACACCACATTCACCATTGACGAACTGGGCAATGTGACCTCGACCGGTACGGTGACCGAAGACGGTATTCTGCTGGTGGAAGACGCCATGTTTAAAGTTCCTGCCGCGGTGAAGAAGGTATGGAACGACGGGAACAACCAGGACGGCGTACGGCCGCTCATCGTGAGAGTGAACCTGCTGGCGAACGGTGTGAAGGTTGACAGCGTTGTGCTGAGCATGGCGAATGGCTGGATGGCAGTGATCAATGACCTGCCGATGGTGGACGGTGAACAGAAGGATATCGAATACACCTGGGCAGAAGAAGCACCCGGCAACGGATACACGCTGACCAGCCAGGAGAAGAAGGGTACCCTGACCACCATTACCAACAGCCTGCCGCCGGAGACAACCGGACTGAGCGTGCAGAAGACCTGGGATGATGACAACAATGCCTACCAGACCAGACCTGCCGAGATCAAAGTCCAGCTGTACGCGGACGGTAAAGCCTGCGGTGACGCGGTTGCGCTGAACGCGGCAAACAGCTGGAAAGCTGAATGGACCGGACTGGACAAGTTCGTCAATGAAGACTGCCAGACCGGGCACGCGAAGGAAATCATTTACACGGTGGAAGAGCTGGAAGTGCCGGAAGGCTATCAGGCAGCTGTGAGCGGCAATGCCAAGACCGGATTTGTGATTCGGAACGTGCTGGAACGCGGCAAACTGATCATCGAAAAGAACTTCCAGTTTGGCGAAATCGAACCCGATGAGCCGGACAATACTCCGATGGATATCCCGGTTACCAAGACCTGGAATGACAACGGAAACAAGGACGGCAACCGGCCGGCGAGCATTACGGTACGCCTGCTGGCTGACGGAACGGAAGTCGCCAGCGCCGAGCTGACCGCCGCCGGCGGATGGGGTACGGTATTCACCGGCCTGCCGCGTTACAACGGCGAGGAGAAGATCCACTACACCATCACCGAAGATCCGGTAGCCTGGTACACGGCTGAGATCAACGGATTCAACATCCGGAACAATTACGTGCCGGAAGTGACCAGCGCAACGGTCCGGAAGGTATGGGATGACAACAACAACGCCGAGAAGATGAGACCGTCCAGCATCCATGTGATGCTGAGCAACGGAACCACCGTACTCCTGAGCGAGGAGAACGGCTGGACCGCGACGATCAACAACCTGCCCACCCGGGTGAACGGCCAGCCCGTCACCTATACATGGACGGAGCAGACGGTGATTGCCTACAAGCAGAGCAAGGTGGAACAGCAGGGCAACACCACGATCTTCACGAACAGCTTCACCCAGATCCCGAAGGTTCCGGATCTCCCGAAGAAGCCGACCGTTCCGGACGGCACATGGGAGAGATTCGAAGAGTACGATACCCCGTTGGGAGTACAGACGATTATCAACCACGTGGGCGACTGCTTCGACTAACAGAAACCGAGGCCCCTTTCCGCAGGGAAAGGGGCTTTTCTGACTGTTTTTTTCGAAAAAATTTGTACGAACAAATCTTGATTCGGATGGAGATTCCGTGTATCATATGGATATACAAAAGCCGGATTGACCGGAGAAAGGATCGACCGATGAGAAGGATCGGGATCATACTGACAGCCATGATGTTGATGATGACGGGAATGACCGCTGCCCAGGCCGGGCAGGAGACACTGGTATATGCCTCCACTTTCGGAGCCGGAACAGATCTCTGGTATGCCAGGGGCGCCCAGAAGGTTTACCACACAACGGAGGCAACCCTCCGGACCGAAGGACGGACCAGCGACTGGAATTCCCCGGGACGGAACTTTGAACTGGCTGCCGGGACCAAATATGACATAAGCGTTGAAGTGCTCCAGAATGACGCGGAAACAGCCACGCTGATGGTTTCTGCCCAGGTGACCAAAGAAGACGGATCACCGGACTGGAAGAACCTCTTCAAGGGAGAAGCGAAGAAAGGCGAGTGGACCACCCTGGCGGGCAGCTACACGCCGGATCCTTCCGACGAATATATCCTGTATGTGGAAACCGTCGGGGCACCGGAGCTGAGCTATGAAATCCGGAATTTCCGGGTGGTGGCACCGGACGGAGTGCCGGATGTGCAGCCCACAGCCGCACCGGCCGCACAGGCTGTTCCGGAAGGAGAAATGCCTTCCCTGAAGGATGTGTACGCAGGCAAATTCGATTTCGGTACGGCGCTGCCCCGGAATGCGTTCAATGATATCCAGCTGCTGAGACTGGTAAAGGACCAGTTCAACATCCTGACGCCGGAAAACGAGATGAAGCCGGATGCAATCCTGGATGTGTACGGCAGCAAGAAACTGGCGGAGAAGGACGAGACAGCGGTGGCTGTCCGGTTTGAAGCATGCAAGACGCTGCTGCGGTTTGCACAGTCCAACGGCCTGAAGGTGCACGGCCACACACTGCTGTGGCACAACCAGACCCCGGAAGCCCTTTTCCACGAAGGTTATGATACCACCAAGCCGATGGCCAGCCGGGAAGTGATGCTGGGCCGGATGGAAAATTACATCCGCGAAGTGCTGACCTGGACCGAAGAGAATTACCCGGGTGTGATCGTATCCTGGGATGTGGTGAACGAGGCAATCGACGACGGGACGAACCAGCTGCGGACCGGTGCCAACTGGTACAAGACCGTCGGACCGGATTACCTGGCACGCGCGTTTGAATATGCCCGGAAATACGCGGCGGAAGGCGTACTGCTGTACTACAATGATTACAATACCGCATACGGCGGCAAGCTGTACGGGATTGTGGAACTGCTGGAGAGCCTGATTGCCGAGGGCAATATCGACGGATACGGATTCCAGATGCACCACAGCCTGGGTGAACCGTCCATGGATATGATTACCCGGGCGGTGGAGAAAATAGCATCGCTGGGGCTGCGGCTGCGTGTGAGCGAGCTGGACATCAACGCCGGAAAGGCGACGGAGAAAAACTTCGAATCCCAGAAGAACAAGTATAAACAGGTGATGAAGCTGATGCTCCGGTTCAAGGACCAGACCGAAGCGGTCCAGGTGTGGGGCGTGACGGACATCATGAGCTGGCGCAGGGACGGATATCCGCTGCTGTTTGACAAGAACATGAATCCGAAACCTGCATTCTTCGGCGTGATCGAAGCCGGGCTGGAAGACTGAGAAGCGACATCTGCAACAGAAAGCGGGGACCGGGCATCCGGCCCCTGCTGTTTTATTTGCACTTCCTTTTCCCGGAAAACCATGGTACAATAACCTGTATGCATTTGCACACGATCCCTTATCAGAGAGGTGCGCGAAGTTGGAAGGACAGCCGCTTGTCAGTATTGTGATTCCGGCGTACAATGCGGAAAAAACGCTGAAACGCATGCTGGACAGCGTTATTGGCCAGACCTGGCGGAATATCCAGATTATCCTGGTGGATGACGGCAGCCGGGACAATACCCTGCAGATTGCCCGTGAGGCTGCGGAACGGGATGACCGGATCCAGGTGCATACCCAGGAAAATGGGGGTGTGTCCCAGGCAAGGAATACCGGGATGCGGTTCTGTACGGGAAAATATATCCGCTTCCTGGACGCGGATGACACCCTGCCGCCGGAATCCACCGAGATCCTGGTGAACAAAGCGGAAAAAGAGGCCGCTGACCTGGTGATCGGCGGGTACAAGGAATGCCTGGGAACCCGCGAATTCCGATTCAACCTGGAAAACCGGGACGACACGATGAGCGTGACGGATATGCTGCCGATGCTGTGCCGGAAGGCAAACACATACTTTTACGGCGTACTGTGGAACAAGCTGTTCCGGCGGGATATCATTGAAGATATGGGGCTGGCTTTCCAGGACGGACTGACATACGGGGAAGACTTTGTGTTCCATGTTACCTACCTGAAGAAAGCGGAGCGGGTTTCCTTTGTAAAGGAGTACCTGTACGATTATCATCGGTCCATGGGCAGCATGACGTTCCGGCAGGCATTCAGCTGCGTAACGCATCCGCTGCGGAATATCAATACCAAGATCCGCTTGTACCATTCCATGCGGGATATGTACATCTTCCGGAATGAGTACGGGAAATACAAAAAGAAACTGTGGCTTTATCTGTTCAAGGTCGGACTGGACAAGTGACGGCTGTACAGATTTGGATTACAAGGAGCAGGCATTCATGGTTGTAAGTCAGAACGTTTTATCCGCTGTGTTCAGCGATGAAACGCCGGATTACCGGTTTCCGGCTGAGCCGGATCCGGAAGATTCCGTTACCATCCGGATCCGGGTGGCCAAAAACAGCGCAAAACGGGTGATTATCCTTTTTGATTCCATGAACGTGGGTACCCAGATGGAGAAAACCCGCAGCGATGATTATTTCGATTTTTATGAAACCAGCCTGGTCTGCAATGACCAGGAGGTAATGTACCGGTTCCTGATTGAGTGCCATGATGACGGCCGAATTGCCTATGACAAGAGCGGCGCACGGGTGGAAGAAGGCACCACGCTGGACTTTAACCCGGTATACGCCTTCCGTTTTGTTCCCGGATTCCATGTGCCGGAATGGGCCAAGGGCGCCGTACAGTACCAGATCTTCACGGACCGTTTCTTCAACGGGGATCCGTCGAATGACGTGACGGACAATGAGTATTATTATACGATCGGGCACGCGAAGCATATCAGCGACTGGGATGCGCTGCCGACCGACACGGATATCCGTTCATTCTACGGCGGAGACCTGCAGGGGATTATGGACAAGCTGGATTACCTGCAGGGAATCGGGATTGAGGTGCTTTACCTGAACCCGATCTTCGTTTCGCCTTCGAGCCACAAATACGATACCCAGGATTACGAACATGTGGATCCCCATTTCGGTGTGATTACCGACGATGTTGAGCATGAGATGCAGCTGTGGGAGAAGCATAACGGCTACGCCCCCCGGTATATCCGGCGGGTGACCTCCACCGAAAACCTGGAAAAGAGCGATGCGCTGTTTGCCCGGCTGTGCGAGGAACTGCACCGGCGTGGGATGCGCATCATCCTGGACGGCGTGTTCAATCACTGCGGATCCTTCAACAAATGGATGGACCACGAGGGAATTTACCTGGGGAAAGCCGGTTTCCTGCCGGGCGCGTTCCAGAGCGTTCACAGCCCCTACCGGAGCTACTTCCACTTCAACGAATCCGGCAACGGCCGGTCGCCCGCGTATGAAGGCTGGTGGGGTTATTCCACCCTGCCGAAGCTGAACTACGAGGGATCGCCGGAACTGCGGGAGCAGATCCTGAAGATTGCCGAGAAGTGGATGGCACCGCCGTACTGCATCGACGGATGGCGGCTGGATGTCGCGGCGGACCTGGGACACAGCAAGGAATGCAACCACAGCTTCTGGCAGGATTTCCGGAAGCGGGTGAAAGCGGTGAATCCGGATGCCCTGATTATCGCGGAGCACTACGGCGATCCCACCCCCTGGCTGAACGGCCGGGAATGGGATACCGTGATGAATTACGATGCATTCATGGAACCGGTATCCTGGTTCCTGACCGGGATGGAAAAACATTCCGATTCCTACCGGGATGACCTGTACCAGAACGGCAGCGCGTTCTTTGGCATTATGCGGGAAAAGATGGCGCACCTGAAGTATCCGAGCCTGATTACCGCAATGAATGAGCTGAGCAACCATGACCATTCCCGGTTCCTGACACGGACCAACCGGATGGTCGGCCGGATGACAACGGTCGGATCCGGCGCGGCTGCTGCCGGAATCAACAAGGGCATTTTCCGGGAAGCGGTAACGATCCAGATGACCTGGCCGGGCGCACCGACCGTATATTATGCGGACGAGGCGGGCCAGGTGGGCTGGACCGATCCGGACAACCGGCGGACATATCCCTGGGGGCATGAGGATCAGAGCCTGATTGATCTTCACCGGGACCTGATTGCCCTGCGGAAGGATCTGCCCGTACTGGCACACGGCAGCCTGAAACCGCTGCTGGCGGATTACGGACGAATCGCGTACGCACGGTTTGACGGAAACTGCCGGTGCATTACCGCCGTGAACAACACGGGCGGATGGACCGATTTCCGCCTGTTTGTCCGGGACGCAGGCGCGGAGGAAGGGGAGGCTTACTTCCGCCGGATCCTGACCACCCAGGAAGCGCACGAGACGGAATGTGCACCGCTGGGAACCGTGACGGACGGTTACCTGGCATTCAACATACCGCCGTATTCCGCAGCCGTTATCTCGAACCGGGAATAAGGCGAAGAGCGGTATATGCTATAAATGGAACAATAACAGCAAGGAGTCAGACATGAATCGCACGATCAAGCGGGTACTCAGTGCATTGGTGATTATTATTTCCATCACTGCAGTGATTATTATCGCTTTCAGCAACCCCGAGATGAAGAACGCCTGGAAGGCGCTTGCTTCCATGGATCTCAAGTGGGTGCTCGGTCTGTTCCTGTGCTGGGCAGCATATGCCGGATTTGAAGGTTGCGGTACATGGAGCTACCTGCGGTCCAAGGGATATAAGATCAACCTCGGCCGGGTTATCGGCGTGGCCCTGATCGGATTCTACTACAGCAATATTACCCCCAGCGCTGCCGGCGGACAGCCGATGCAGGTGAACAGCCTGCGGAAGGCGGGAATTCCGGTGGCCTACGGCACCACTGCAGTGACAATCCGCTTTGTTTCCAACCAGCTGACCATCTGCATGATGACCCTCGGCCTCCTGATTGCCAACCGGACATTTGCCTACAATCAGCTGGGCGGCCTGATCTGGGCGGCACGGATCGGCTGGGCGATTAACTTTATCGCGGTTCCGCTGGTGCTGCTTGCCGCGTTCAAACGGAACCTGATCCAGGCGGTGATTGAGTGGCTGATCTCGCTTCTGCACAAAATGCACCTGGTACGGGACAAGGAAGCCACCGTTGCCAAAATCACCGAGATCCTGGATTCCTATCATGCCGCCATGATTGCCCTGATCCATTCCCCCGGGCAGATCCTGATGCAGATCCTGTTCAGTGCGCTGAGCATGCTGGGAATGACCGGATCGATTGTATTTACCTATTATGCGTTCGGGCTGAGCGGAACACCGTGGTACCAGATCCTGACGATGAGCTGCCTGCTGTTTGTATCGGCCAGCTATACGCCCCTGCCCGGTGCGAGCGGCGCCCAGGAAGGCGGTTTCATGGCCTATTTCGCCGGGATCTTTACGGACGGTACAATCGGTGTCGGCTTGCTGATCTGGCGGTTCTTCACCTATTATATGTTCCTGATTGTGGGCGTAGGGACCGTGCTGAACGACAAGCGCCTGATCCGGCAGGAGAAGAAAAGGAAACAGGCGGAAGAGCGCCTGTCCGGAGCGGCGGATACTCCGGGGGAAGCGGATAACGCAGCCCCGGAAACGGCCGGCGGAACGGAAGACGAAACCCAGGAATGAACATATAACGGCAGTAAATATGCCAACGAAACGGATGCCCCGGATCAGCGGGGCATCCGTTTTTCCACACCCGGGCATGATGGGACGCTGCGAACCGGACGAAAGCAGCAGAAACGGTTGCGCATTCCGGCAAAATATGGTACAAATGGGGCAAGAGACAAAAACCATAAAACCCATAACGGGGAGGGACAAGCCATGAAGAACATACCGTTTCATTTTCCGTCCAAGACGGGTGTGTGTGAAATCAGCGCCCATATCTATACGCCGGAAGACGGATATTTCGAAACCGTGATGGTGATTCACCATGGCATGGCGGAACACCAGAAAAGATATGAGGGATACATCCGATTCCTGTGTGATCACGGGATTGCGGTATACATGCATGACATGGCCAACCACGGTGAATCCAACCAGGACCCGGAACTGAAGGGCTGGTTCGGAAAGCGGAATGGCTGGAATGCGCTGATTGAGGATTACCGGGAAATGGTGCTGCGCGCAAAGCAGGAGCATCCGTCCTGCAGGATCATTGTGATGGGGCATTCCATGGGCTCATTCATCGTGCGGATGTATGTATCCCGCTATCCGCAGGATGGATTTACAGGCGCGATCTTTATGGGAACCGGCGGCCCCAATCCGGCAGCAGGTGCGGGAAAAGCGGCGGCTGCCGTGATCGGTGCGGTACGCGGGAAAAAGCATAAGAGCAATCTGATGAACACCATGGCGTTCGGCACATACGGGAAAAAGTTTGAAGGGCGGACCCCGTTTGACTGGCTGACCCGTGACCGGGAAATCGTGGACAAATATATGGCGGATCCATACTGCGGATTCCTGTTTACGGTACAGGGCATGAGCGACCTGGTTCGGGTCAATGCTGCTTCCAACACAGAGGCATGGGCCAGGGGAATTCCGCCGGAACTTCCCATCCTGCTGATCAGCGGCGGGCTGGACCCGGTGGGGGATTACGGAGCCGGAGTACAGAAGGTTGCGGAGATGCTGAAGGAGAGCGGACATACGCGCGTGACCACCAAAATCTATCCGGAATGCCGGCATGAGGTCCTGAATGAACTGAACCGGGACGAAGTCATGGCCGATATTGCCGCATGGATCAAGGAAAAATAAAAAAACAGGCGCCTGCCGGAATGGCAGGCGCCTGTACTTCTGAAGAAGTTATTTACGGAATCCCGGCCAGGCTGTCACACTGCTCAAATGCATCGGGCGCAATATCCGCGGACGGAACCGGCAGCGAGACGCGGAACAGGTTCCGGCAGCCCAGGAATGCCTGCGGACCGATGGAACGCACGCTGTCCGGGATGATGACTTCCGCAAGCTGCCCACAGGCCAGGAACGCGCGGGCACCGATGGAACGGAGACCGGATGGGAAAAGGATTTCAGTCAGGCCGGTGCATCCGGCAAACAGCTCATCCGGGACTTCTTCCGCAGATTCCGGAACCCTGAAAGAGGTGAGTGCGAAACAGCTCCGGAATGCACCGGTGCCGATTTCCGCACATTCAGGCGGCAGGATGACTTCCCGGAGGCTGTAGCAGCCGGAGAACGCATTAGCGCCGACGGAACGAATGCCAACGGGAAGATCGATGCCTTCCAGTCCGATGCAGTTCAGGAAAGCACCGTCTTCAATCCGGGTGACCTTCCCCGGCAGGGTGACGCGGACCAGACTCCGGCACCCGGCGAAGGCGCTCCGGCTGATGACTTTCAGGCGCGGAGGAAGTTCGACTGTTTCCAGTGCGGAACAGTTGTAAAAGGCACGCTCCCCAATGGTTCTGACAGACCTCGGAAGGAGAAGCTCCCGGAGGCCTGTGCAGTCCTCGAATGTCTTTTCCGCGATGGAAGTGACGGACTCCGGAATGATCAGTGAACGCAGGGAATGGCAGCCGTAAAACGCAGATGCGCCGATGAAATCAATGCTGTCCGGCAGTACGGCGGAACGCAGGCCGGTGCAGAGGCCGAAAGCCTTCTGCCCGATGGTGGTAACGGAATCCGGCAGAATCAGCTCTGTGAGGTTATCACACGCATAGAATGCGGACGCCCCGATAGTGGTCATACCAACCGGAACGGTATAGGATCCGCGGGGACGCACCGCAGTAAAGGTGACCAGCCGGTGGTCCTGGCGGCTGAAAAGCACACCGTCATCCCACAGAAGCGCCGGATGATCTTCCGAAACAATGATATCTGCCAGCATGCCGCACGCGGTAAACGGGTTCCGGCCGATATCGTTCAGGGTATCCGGCAGGAAGACGGCCGCGAGGCCGGTGCAGTAGAGGAAAGCATAATCGCCGATGGATGTGATGCCCTCGGGAATTGTGACATCCAGCAGTGAAGGACACCATGCAAAGGATTTTTCCCCCAGGGAGGAGACCGGGATACCGTCCAGCCGGGCAGGTACAACCACCACATCCGCGTCTCCCGTGAAACGCGTAATCATGGCAGTTCCGTTGCCCTGGAGAATGTATTCGTAATCCCCGCTGATGAGGATCCCGTTATCCGGTGAAGCGGCCCCGGCAGAAGGGCATACGGAAAGAAGGCACAGCATACATGCCAGCAGCAATGCCGGAAGTTTCCGCATGGTCTTCACCTCACAATTAAGCATCATTATGATATCGGTTTTTGATGGTTCCGTCAATGGATTTCCGCTCCCGGAAACAGGGCAGGACCCTAATCAAATATTGACATTGCGGGCAATTCATCTTACAATAAATAGACCGTAAAATATATTCCGGACATCCCCTTTTCAACCGGGAACAGGGGTCCCAAAAACAGGAGATCAAAAAGGAGACTGAAGCATGGGTCCAGGCAAGCAACAGTACCGGATCGCCTTTTTTACGGTTGACTGGAATTATGAACTGGTTGAAAGCACATTGCATGGCCTGAAGCGGTATGCGGATGACCATGAGAACGTATATATCTATATTTTTGACTGTCTGGGCAAGGACCTGGACAACGCAAAGGACAGAAGCGAATACATCATTTTTGACCTGCCGGACCTGCGCAAATTTGACGGGGTACTGGTGCAGGGAAATCAGATTGTGCTGAAACGGGTACGGGATGCCATTGAACGCCGGATTGTGGAAGCCGGAGTCCCGGCGGTCAGCATCGGGGCACCGATGGAAGGGTGCTCTTTAATCCGCTTTGACAACCGCGCCGCCCAGCGGGCAATTGTAAACCATGTGATCCGCGATCATCACGCACAAAGGCTGGTTTACCTGACCGGAAATACCGACAACGGCAGCCCGGAAGCCCGGGAACGACTGGACGGGTTTGAAGACGCATGCGAGGAAAACAGGATCCCGAAGCAGGACGTGCAGATTGTTCCCGCCACATGGCGCACGAGCGACGGTACAGACCTTGCGGACACCTGGATTCGGGAAAAACGGGAAATGCCGGACGCGTTTATCTGCGCGAATGACGAAATGGCCATCGGCCTGATGACTGCCCTGAAAAACCGCGGAATCCGGATTCCGCAGGACGTGATTGTAACCGGGTTTGACAATCTGTCCAGCTCGGAGCTTTCCAGCCCCCGCCTGTCCACGGTGGGCGGGGACAACCAGGCCCAGAATTACCAGGCGATGGATCTGCTGATCAGCCTGATTGACGGGAAGGATTCCCGGAAGGAAATCCTTACCGACTTTCATGTGGTTTGTTCCGAATCCTGCGGATGTTCCGAAACGGCGCGGCCGGGGACGATCCGGGAACTGTATTTCCAGCAGACCCGCTTCCTGAAGGATTTCTACAACCTGCAGGGGCAGATGGCTGAAGACCTGTTCGAAGCCAATAACCTGCAGGAACTGGTGGAAACCGTCGGCAAGAACCGCCGGATTTTCGGATGCCAGGATATCTACCTGTGCTTCAACGACTATTACTTCGACCATTTTGACAAGAGCGAGTGGCCGGAGGAGGAGAAGCCCTTCGGCGAGGAAATGATCCTGGCGGTCCGGAAGAGTGGACATTCGTGCGGAAACGGTAACGAAAATTACGAATTTATCCGCTTCCCGACCGGGGAACTCCTGCCGGAAACCCTGCTGAAACGGGAACGGTTCATGATGTTCTATCCGCTGCACTACAACACCTATTCCATCGGATATATCGCACTGGACGGAATCAGCGACGCAGCGAAGATGAACCTGCATGAAAGCATATTCAACTTCCTGGAAATCGCCATTGAAAACGTGCGGAAGAAGGAACTTCTCCGCCAGTTCAATGAGACGCTGGATGAGCTGTACGTGCGGGACAGCCTGACCGGCCTGTATAACCGGTTCGGACTGAAACGCTTCGGGCAGGAGACATTTGACTGGCTGATGGAACGGGACGGCGGCGCCCAGGTTCTTTTCACGGATATGGATGACATGAAGCTGACCAATGACCTGTACGGCCATAACGCGGGCGATGAGGCGCTGAAAGCATCCGCGTGGATCCTGTCGGAGTGCTGTGATCCGGAAGACGTTATTATCCGGTATGGCGGCGACGAATTTGTGATCATTGCCCAATGGGACGAGAAAGACCTGAAAGAACGGATCCTGGCAGCTGCGGATGACTATAACCGCAGTTCCGGAATGCCGTTCCAGCTTGGATTCTCCATCGGCACATGCAGTGCGGAGGCTTCGGAAGGAAAGACGATGGACGACTGTATCAAAGTCGCCGACGCCCGGATGTACGAAGTCAAAACCGAGCGGAAAGCCGGAAGATAAATCAAAATCGCAATGGAAAGGAGCCAGTATCACAGTGAGAAACACGTTTCGCGGCGGGGTGCACCCGGAGGAGCGGAAGGAGCTGAGCCGTGAGGCCCGGCTGCGCCTGTTTGACCCGAAAGGGGAAATGGTATTTCCGCTCCAGCAGCATATCGGGAAGCCCGCAAAGCCGCTGGTCCAACGGGGAGACGAGGTGCTGACAGGACAAAAGATTGCGGAGGCGGACGGATTTGTTTCCGCCCATATCTACTCCAGCTGTTCCGGCAAGGTAAAGGCGATCGAGAAGCGCCGGGTGCTTGGCGGAGGCATGATTGACTGCATCGTGATTGACAACGACGGGCAGTTTACTCCCTTTGCGGATTTCACGCAGAAGGAGAGCGCGTCCCACCTGTCCAACGATGATATCATCAGCCGTGTGCAGGAAGCAGGTATTGTAGGTCTCGGCGGCGCTGGATTCCCGACGCATGTTAAGCTGAAGCCCAAGGATCCGGACGCAATCCAGTACATCATTGCAAACGGCGCGGAATGTGAACCGTACCTGACCTGCAATGATCAGCTGATGCGCACCCAGTCCACGGCGATCGCGGAAGGCCTGGAGCTGGTACTCCGCCTTTTCCCGAACGCGGAGGGCGTAATCTGCATTGAGGAAAACAAACCCGAAGCGATCCACGCGATGCAGATTGCCGTTTCCGGCAAGCCGAAGATCCGGGTGCAGGAAATGATCACAAAGTACCCGCAGGGCGGTGAACGCAGCCTGATCCAGGCGGTGACGGGCGTTGATTTCCCGATCAGCAAGCTGCCGGCGGACGTGGGATGCATTGTGCAGAACGTAGGGACGCTGTACGCGATCCAGCGCGCGGTGCTGTACCATGAACCGCTGTTCAGCCAGTGCTTCACGGTGAGCGGCGATGCGGTGAAGGAACCCGGCAACTTCTTTGTACGGGTCGGCACGAGCTACGCGGAGCTGCTGGAGGAATGCGGCGGCATCAAGGAAGAATGCAAAGCGGCCAAGGCGCTGGCCGGCGGCCCGATGATGGGCGTTGCGATCGGAAGCCTGGATATTCCGATCCAGAAGCAGAACAACGGACTGACCGTGATGGCGGAAGACCCGGTGGAGGACGCGGAGAAACTGATGACCGCCTGCCTGCACTGCGGACGCTGCACCACGGTATGCCCGGTCGGGCTGATGCCCCAGCTGATGGCCGACGCGGCGATCGCCGGGGACCTGGCCCGGTATGAGAAGAAGCTGTACGGACTGGAGTGCATCCAGTGCGGCAGCTGCACCTTCATCTGCCCGGCGAAACGGCCGCTGATGCAGGTGTTCAAACAAGCCAAGGCGGAAATTACCGCCGCGAAAAAGCGGGAAGGGGGGAACCAGAAATGAGCGAGGCGCTGAATATTTCCTCTTCTCCCCATGTAAGGGACAGATGGACAACCCCGTATATCATGCGGGTCGTGCTGCTGAGCCTGATGCCGGCCACCTGTGTCGGAATCATTTCATACGGCTGGCAGGCATTCGCGATTGTCGCGCTGGCTGTGATTTCAGCTGTACTGACCGAATGGGTATTCAACAAGATCGTCCATAAACCGAATACGATCTGGGACGGCAGCGCAGCTGTGACCGGCCTGCTGCTGGCGCTGTCCCTGGGACCGCGGACGCCTCTGTACCTGCCGGTGATCGGTTCCGTGTTCGCAATCGCGGTTGTCAAGGGCTGCTTCGGCGGACTGGGCAAGAATTTCATCAACCCGGCGCTGGCGGCACGCTGCTTCCTGCTGATCTCCTTTGCCAACGCGATGAGCATTTCCCCGATCCTGGACGCGACATCTTCCGCGACCCCCATGGGCGTGCTGAGGATGAACGGAACCGTGGACATCACCCGGATGTTCCTCGGCACCGCGGACGGCGTAATCGGAAGTTCCATCCTGGCGCTGCTGATCGGCGGCCTGGTGCTGTGGAGCATGGACATCATCCACGGCCAGATCTGCTGCTTCTCCGTGCTGGGCGGATTTACCCTGTTTCTTGCGCTGTTCGGCGGACAGGGCTTCGACATCAAATTCCTGCTGGCGCACCTGTGCGGCGGCGGCGTGGTGATGGGCGCGTTCTTCATGGCGACCGACTATGTGACCAGCCCGGTCAGCCGGCTGGGACAGTTTATCTACGGCTGCCTGATCGGCGTGCTGGGCGGCGTGTTCCGGCTGTACGGCAACACGGCGGACTCCTTCAGCTACGCGATCATCATCGGCAACGTATGCACGCCCCTGATTGATACCTACATCGTCCAGAAGCCGCTGGCTTACCGGAAGATCGGCAGGACCCGCCCGGTAAAGCGGGAGCCGTTCCGGATTCCGAAACCTGTGATCGCCCTGACGCTGATTGCGGCAATCGCCGGTGTGGCGCTGAGCGGCGTTTACTCCATGACCAAGGGAACCATCGACCTGCAGGAGCTGCAGAAGAAGACTGCCGCATACAAGGAAGTGTGCCCGGAAGCGGAAACCTTTGAACTGGTGGACGCGGCGGAGGAACTGATTGCGAAGCAGGATGAGAAAGCTTCCCCGAAGATCAACGAATTCTACGTTGGCAAGACTGCGGACGGCCAGGTGGCCGGATATGCCGCGAGCGTAACCGCCAAGGGATTCGGCGGGGATGTAACCATGGCGCTGGGCCTGACGCCCGACGGCGCGGTCCGGAAGATTGCTTTCACGGAACTGAATGAAACAGCCGGCCTGGGCATGGAGGCGGACAAAGCGCCCTTCAAGGATCAGTTTACCGGCAGGAGCGGAGAGCTGAACCTGATCAAGGGTACTGCATCAGGAGAACAGGAAATCAGTGCACTGACCGGCGCGACGGTTACCTCCACGGCTGTGGTGAACGGTGTGAACGCCGGACTTGCGTTCTGCGAAGAAGCAACGAAGGGAGGCAATTGAGATGAAAAAGTATTTCGAGCGCCTCTGGAACGGCCTGGTCAAGGAAAACCCGGTACTGGTCCTGATGCTGGGCATGTGCCCGGCCCTGGCGGTATCCACCCAGGCGATGAATGGTATCGGCATGGGCCTGAGCACCCTGGCGGTACTGGTGCTGAGCAACCTGGTGATCAGCCTGCTGCGGAAGGTGATTCCGGACCAGGTACGGCTGCCCGCGTATATTGTGATTGTTGCCAGCCTGGTGACGGTGACGGAACTGCTGATCAAAGCCTATATCCCCAGCATTTATGAAGCGCTGGGCATCTACATTCCGCTGATCGTGGTGAACTGCATCATCCTCGGCCGTGCGGAAGCTTACGCCAACAAGCATACGCCGCTGCTCTCCGTGATGGACGGTATCGGCATGGGTATCGGCTTTACAGTCGCACTGACGATTGCCGGTGCGATCCGTGAACTGCTGGGCGCCGGAAAGATCTTCGGCTTCCAGCTCCTGCCGGAAGGCTTCGGAATGACGATCTTCATCCAGCCTCCGGGAGCGTTCCTGGTATTCGCACTGATCATCGCTGTGATGAACGCCATCGGCATCAAAACCCGCCAGCGCCAGCTGGTGGAGAGCGGATGCGACGGCAACTGCGCACTGTGCTCCACCGTGTGCAGTGACCGGAAGGAAGAAACCGCCGGTGCGGAAGAGCAGCCGAAAGCGCTGCAGGAGGCACCCAAGGCCATTGAGGCCGCCGTGAAGGAAGGAGGCGAGGTGAAGTGAACGGACTGATCATGATTATGGTGGGCAGTGCCCTGATCAGCAACGTCGTGCTGAACCAGTTCCTGGGAATCTGTTCCTTCCTCGGTGTTTCCAAACAGATGAAGGCTTCCGCCAGCCTGGGCGTGGCTGTCATCTTCGTTATCACCATTGCCAGCGCCGTGGCCAGCCTGCTGTATGACTATGTGCTGAATCCGCTGGGCATGGACTTCATGAAAACCATCATTTTCATCCTGGTGATTGCCGCGCTGGTCCAGATTGTGGAAATGTTCCTGAAGAAGAAGTCCCCCGGGGTGTACCAGGCGCTGGGTATTTACCTGCCGCTGATCACCACCAACTGCGCAGTGCTGGGCGTTGCCCTGAACAACGTGCAGGATGGGTACAACTTCATTGAATGCGTTACCAGCGGTTTTGGTACGGCACTGGGCTACACCATTGCCATCATCCTGCTGGCCGGAATCCGTACCCGGATCAATGAGAAGGACCTGCCGGCCCCGCTGCGGGGCGCCCCGATTGTCATGATTGCCGCCGCGTTGATGTCCATCGCGTTTATGGGCTTCGGCGGGCTGCCGCACTGAGGAGGTGTGAACGAATGAATATCATTCTGGCAACCACACTGGTCATTGCGGTCATCGGAATCTGCGTCGGTGCGGGTCTGGTTTTCACAGGGAAGAAATTCGCTGTTGAAGTGGATGAACGGGAAGTAGCGGTTCGTTCCAAACTGCCCGGCAACAACTGCGGCGCCTGCGGATACGCGGGATGTGACGCGCTGGCGGCAGCCATCGCCAAGGGAGAAGCCCCGGTGAATGCCTGCCCGGTAGGCGGTGCAGCCGCAGCGGAAGCTATCGGCGATATCATGGGTACCCGGGCGGGAGCCATGGAACGCAAGGTCGCTTTTGTTGCGTGCAAAGGCACCTGCGACGTCACGCACAACCAGGGGAACTATATCGGAATCAAGGACTGCCGGGCTGCTGTGATGGCCGGCATCAATATCACCGACTGCAACTATGGCTGCCTGGGCTTTGGCTCCTGCGTGGATGTGTGCCCGGAACAGGCGATTTCCATCCGGAACGGTGTTGCCGTTGTGAACCGGAACCGCTGTGTCAGCTGCGGCCTGTGCGCCAAAACCTGCCCGCGGGGACTGATTACCCTGATTCCGGAAAGCCGGATCATCCGGGTGCAGTGCTCGAACAAGGACAAGGGACCCCAGGTGAAGAAAGTCTGCACTGCCGGATGCATTGGCTGCGGCCTGTGCGCGAAACAGTGCGAATTCGGCGCGATCGAATTTGACGGAACGCTTGCCCGGATCAATCCGGACAAATGCACGCTGTGCGGAAAGTGCGCGGCGAAATGCCCGGTGAAAGCAATTACCACGACCGCCGTATAAGGAGAGATGGCCATGAATAACTTTGAAAAGAGACAGTGGGTCCGGTTGATACTCTGCGCATTGGTACTGATTGCCGTTTCCCTGTTTCTGACGGGGATCATCGGCGGGGAACACATGACCTATAACTTGGCGGAAAAAGCGAACGGCCCGGCGGTGAACGGAACCGCTGTCGAAGAAACCGAACAGGGCTTCGGCGGTACGGTGACGGTGAAGGCAACACTGGACGGGTCGACCGTACAGGCACTGACCATTGAAACACCGGACGAAACGCCCGGGCTGGGTCAGCGGGCATCCGAAGTAGATTTCACCAGCCAGTTTATCGGCAAGGAAGGCCCGTTCACCTTCGGAGAGAACGGGATTGACGCGCTCTCCGGCGCGACTGTGACTTCCAATGCGGTGCTGAAAGCCCTGAACCGAGCAATCACCGGCGAGGATGCCGCGGAACCGGCGGAAGAACCCAAAGCGGAAGTGAAGGAAGAGCTTGTCCAGGAAACAACGGAAGACCCCAAAGCGGAGGAATCCGCCGCTGAACCGGAGGCTGCCGGCACGACCGTAGAAGAAACCGTACAGGGCTTCGGCGGTGAAGTGACGATCAAGGCAACGCTGGATGGAAAGACAGTCAAGGCACTGTCCATCGATACTCCGAATGAAACACCCGGCCTGGGCCAGAAGGCTTCCGAGGAAGCGTTCACCAGCCAGTTTATCGGCAAGGAAGGCCCGTTCACCTACGGCGAGAACGGCGTTGAAGCGATTACCGGTGCGACCGTGACCTCAACTGCGGTGCTGGAGGGCCTGAACAAGGCATTCCCCGCTGAAACGGCTTCGGAACCTGCCGCAGAAGCGCCTGCGGCGGAGGAGAAGGCTGCCGAACCAGTTGCCGGAACCGAGATTGAGAAGTCCGAACAGGGCTTCGGCGGTGAAGTGACGGTCAAGGCAACGCTGGATGGAACGACGGTTAAAGCCCTGTCCATCGATACTCCGAATGAAACCGCTGGCCTGGGCCAGAAGGCTTCCGAGGAAGCGTTCACCAGCCAGTTTATCGGCAAAGAAGGCCCGTTCACCTATGGTGAAAATGGCATTGAGGCGCTCTCCGGCGCGACTGTGACCTCCAACGCGGTGCTGAAGGCACTGAACCAGGCGTTCCCCGGTGCGGAACCCGCCGCGGAAGAGCAGAAGGAAGATGCAAAGCCTGCTGAGGAAGCCGGCCGTGTATATTACGGCAGCTATACGGCGAAGCGGGAGACCAATTTCAGCACCATCAAGGTGATGATCAACTCCAAGGGCGGCAAGATCACCGACTGCAAGATTACGTCTGAAGCAAAAATGGAAGGAAGCGATTTCCTGACAGACGAGATCAAAGATACCTGGGCCAAAACAATTGTTGAAAACGGAACAGCTGATGTTGACGCGATCACAGGCGCGACGCTGAAGATTTCTTCAGGAGCGGTTGTTGACGCGGTGAATGAAATCCTGGGAAGAATCCAGTAAGTGACGACCTGAACCCACGAGGAGGGGGACCATCATGAAAAAACTGATCTGCCTGCTGATGGCCATGACAGTCATGCTGTTCGCCGTATCCGCACCGGCTGAATCGGCGCCCGCGGAAACATTGTTTACTCCTGGAACCTATCAGGCTGAAGCACAGGGAATGCTGAGCACCGTGAAGGTTCTGATCACAGTGGACGAAACAGAAATTACCACCGTACTGATTGACGCTACAGACGAAACTGAAACGCTGGGCGGTGTGGCAGCAGGTATGCTGTCCGCAAAGATTGTGGAAGCCCAGACCCCGAATGTGGACGCTGTGAGCGGCGCGACGGTTACCAGCAACGCCGTGATCAAGGCCGCAACGGAGGCCCTGACAGCGGCGGGCGCGGATATTGCCGTGCTGGACGCAAACCGCAGGGATATCGGTGAAAAGGGAAGCAAGGAAGAAAAAGTTATTGACACCGGGATTGTAATCATCGGTGCCGGCGGCGCCGGAATGACCGCGGCTATCATGGTGAAGCAGGCGGGCGAGGATTTCGTGCTGCTGGAAAAGATGCCCTATGCGGGCGGCAACACCACCAAGGCAACCGGCGGCATGAACGCGGCGGAAACGCATTACCAGAAGGAACAGGGAATTGAAGACTCGGTTGAACTGTTCGCTGCGGATACCATTAAGGGCGGCCATGACCTGAATGATCCGGCCCTGGTGGAAGTGATGGCGAAAGAATCCGCCAATGCCATTGACTGGCTGGATTCCATCGGCGCGGAACTGCCGAAGATTTCCTTCTCCGGCGGCGCATCCGTGAACCGGATTCATGCCCCGGCGGACGGTTCCGGTGTGGGTGAGTTCCTGGTGGAGCGCTTCAGCGCCAAGCTGGATGAGCTGGGCGTGGAGACCATGTACAATACGAAAGCAACTGAACTTCTGACAGACGCGGACGGAAAGGTCTGCGGCGTAAAGGCGGAAGGTAAGGACTGCAACTACGTATTCAACTGCAAAGCGGTCATCCTTGCGACGGGCGGCTTCGGCGCCAATGAGGAAATGTACACCCAGTACCGGCCGGATCTGAAGGGTACGGTGACTACCAATGCCCCGGGCGCTACCGGCGACGGTATTGTGATGGCCCAGGCGCTCGGTGCGGATCTGGTGGACATCGAGCAGATCCAGCTGCATCCCACCGTGGAGCAGTCGACTTCCATGCTGATTACCGAATCCGTTCGGGGTGACGGCGCGATCCTGGTGAACCAGAGCGGTGTCCGTTTCACCAACGAGCTGCTGACCCGGGATGCGGTATCCGCCGCGGAACTGGCACAGGAAGGCCATTATGCCTATATTATCTTCGACCAGAACCTGCGGGATCACCTGAAGGCGGTCGAGAAATACGTCAAGACGGGGATTACCGTCCAGGCAGATACCATCGAAGGACTCGCGGAACTGATCTCCGTAGATCCCGCTGTGCTGGCCAAGACGCTGGCAGACTGGAACGAGTGCGTGAAGAAACAGGAGGATCCGGAATTCGGCCGGACGACCGGTATGAATGCAGATCTGACAACCGCTCCGTATTACGCGATCAAGATCGCTCCCGGTATTCATCATACGATGGGCGGCGTGAAGATCGACACATCCGCACATGTGATCAATACTGAAGGGAAAGTGATTCCCGGACTGTATGCGGCGGGCGAAGTGACCGGCGGTGTGCACGGCGGAAACCGACTGGGCGGCAACGCGGTGGCGGATATCGTGATCTTCGGCCGGATTGCGGCGGAAACCGCACTGGCTGAAATGAATGATGCCGCAGCTATGCCTGCAGCGGAAGCAAAGGAAGAAGCAGCCGGCGAAACGGCTGCGGCTGAAGCATCCAAGGTTCCGACATCTGTGGTCTCCGGTATTGCGGTAACCATGGGCCAGAATACTGAAAACAACATTGTGACCGACTACCTGGAGCAGGATCCGTACCTGAAGAACATTTATGAGGGATTCGGATTCGCGAAGGATTACGGCAGCGCCCGCGGCCATACCTACACCCTGGAGGACGTATCCAAGACGCTGCGGCCTCATCCGAAAGCAAACTGCATTACCTGCAAGACAGATGATTTTGCCCGGCTCGTCAATACGGAAGGCATTGGGGTTTATTCAATGGCATTTGACGAAGTGATGCCCCAGATGAAAAACACCATTTCCTGCTATACCTGCCATGGCGACGGTATGGGGATGGATGGGCAGCTGGCGGTAACCCACAGCTATGTGAATACTGCACTGGGAGACGCGGTGTCCGAGATTCCCGCTGCGATTCTATCCTGCGGGCAGTGCCATATCGAGTATTATTTCACGCCGTCGGACAGCGAGACTATGATGCCTTATCACAGCAAAGCTGAGATGACCCCGGAGGCGATCCTGGCCTACTATGATGCCATGGGATTCTATGACTGGGAGCAGCCGGGAACCGGAACAAAAATGCTGAAAGCCCAGCATCCGGAAATGGAGACAGTACTGGGCGGAAAACACGCGGCGAGTTTTAACCTGACATGTGCGGACTGCCATATGCCGCAGGCAACTACGGATGACGGTATTGAATACAGAAGCCACTACTTTGTCAGTCCGCTGCAGAATGAGGTTCTGCTGAATTCCTGCGCAAAATGCCATGGCAGTGCAGACAACGTGATTTCGCTTGTGCAGACGATCCAGGCAAAGGTTACAGCCCGGGAAACCGAGGTCGGCAATAAGCTGAGCGGGCTGAAGGACGCCCTGACTGCCGCGGCGGCAGATGGAAAGCTTGGAGCGGAAGAATTGGACGCGGTGCGGAAACTGCATCGGGAGGCCCAATGGTTCTTTGACTTCTGCTATGTGGAAAACTCCGAAGGAGCGCACAACTCTGCGCTGTCGCTGTCCTGCCTGGAGACTTCCGAGGCAAAGATTAACGAGGCGCTGACGCTGCTCGGAGAAAAACAGGACACCTGAAAAACAGGGGGCGAAAGCCCCCTGCCGTATTGAACACGGAGAAGTATGAAGATACTCAAAAAAATCAGAATGATCTTGGGCTCCATGCCGCTGGCCATCACCCTCCTGGTGATGCTCGCAGCGGCATGCGCTTTAAGTTCAGCAGTGCCCCAGGGACAGACTTTTGAGTGGTATTCCGGCCAGTTTGGTGAGCGAATGGCAGCAGTTATTACTGCCCTGCATGCCGATGACGCTTACCACAGCTGGTGGTTCCTGACCCTGAGCGGATTCCTCTGCCTGAGCCTGCTGATGTGCAACCTGATCCGGATCAGGCCGTTGATCCGGCGTACCCGGAAGGAACCGGGAAACTTCGCCGGAATCTGGGGCGCTTGGGTGTGCCACCTGGGAATCCTGCTGCTGATTATCGGATTTGCGATGGGGCAGATGACCCAGGAGGAATATACGATCAGCGGGCTGCCCGGGAACACTGTACCGCTGGCAGAAACCGGCCTGCAGGTAACGGTGGATGATTTTACGATCGACTGGCGTGAAGACGGAACAGCCGGGCAGTATACCGCGGAGCTGACAGTATGCGGTGCTGACGGAACAGAGGAGCACGGGACTGCCAGCGTGAACCATCCCGCGGAACTCTGCGGATATGAATTTTTCCAGAATTCCGCCGGATGGGCAGCAGACGTGACCGTGGAGAAGAACGGGGAGATCCTGCAGCAGAAAACCCTGTGCGTGCAGGAATATATGCCGCTGGCGGATGACCCCGATATTGTGGTGATGTTCTACAACTTTTATCCGAATTATGACGGGGAGACGGGAGCTGTATCCCCGATGGCATCCACCCGTCCGGAGAAACCCGGATACCTGTATATGGTTTTCTACCAGGGAGAGGTCCGGGGGATGAACGTGCTGGAGGCGGATGACGAGATAACCATTGACCAGGAATACACCGTACGGTTCAGAAATCCATCCAACTACACGCTGCTGATGGTGAAACGGGACCGGTTTTCCTGGCTGGCCATGCTGGGTGCCGCCATCGTGATGGCCGGGCTGGTAATGGCTTTCTATCTGCGAAAGAGGTGACGATGTGAATGGAACAGGCGGAGAATATCCTGTTTACGATTGCCATGGCCGGATACTTCCTGGCGATGCTGCTGTACTTTGTGTTTGCCGGGCTGAAGAAAAACGCAGCGGCAAAAGCAGCTTCCCTGATCCAGACCGGCGGCCTGGTTGCCCATACGGCGGCACTGATTGTGCGCGGAATTGCGGCAGGCAGGGTTCCCATGACCAACCAGTATGAGTTCGCCACCTGTTTCGCATGGGCACTGTGCCTTGTGAGCCTGATCTTCATCGCGAAGTACCGGTTCAGTTTTCTCGGCGTGTTTGCCGCGCCGGTGGTTTTCCTGATTATGGGGTATGCCGCCATGCAGAGCCGGGAGATCCACGCGCTGATGCCGGCCCTGCAGAGCAACTGGCTGGTATTCCATGTTTCCACGGCCATCCTGAGCTACGGAGCCTTCGGTGTCAGCTTTGTGCTGGGATTCATTTTCCTGGTGCGGGAAAAAATCCGGAAGGACGGATTTATGGACCAGCATATACCGGACCGGGACAAGCTGGATGTGATTGAATACCGCAGCGTATGCCTGGGCCTGCTGTTCCTGACGATTACGATTATCACCGGAGCCTTCTGGGCCAAGAAATGCTGGGGAAGCTACTGGAACTGGGACCCGAAGGAAACATGGTCGCTCGTAACCTGGATCATCTACGCGGTATACCTGCATCTGCGGATCATGCGCGGATGGAAGGGAAAAGCGGCAGCCATATTCGCGGTTGTCGGATTTATCTGTGTGATTTTCACCTATATCGGGGTGAATACATTCCTGCCGGGGCTTCACAGCTACGCATAAGAAGGGAGAAACCTGAATGAAACGTTTTCTGGCGATTCTGGCGATACTGACTATGATTATCGGAGGAACGGCAATGGGCGAATTCGCAAAGGAAGAATGGTACCAGTCTGCACTGAAAGATTCTGAAATGCGGCTGGGAAACAATGTCCGCCTGATCAAACTGATTGAGCGGGCCAGGGCCGGTGAGCATATCACCATCGGTACCATGGGTGGATCGATCACCGAAGGCGCCGGCGCCTCCAATTACAAAGAATGCTGGGCCAGCCGCTTTGCTCTGCGCTTCGGGAACACCTACGGGGTATCGAACGGAAGCAATGTGGAGCTGGTGAATGCCGGCGTCGGCGGAACGCCTTCCGCTTTCGGTTATATGCGCTTCAACCGGGATATCAACAGCCGGGTCAGTGAAAAGGATCCGGACGGATACCCGGACCTGGTGATTATTGAATTCGCTGTGAATGACTGGGGCGAGCCGACCAACCACCACTGCTTTGAGTCGATGGTGAAGGAAGTGCTGGAGTATCCCAATGAGCCGGTTGTGATCCTGCTGTTCTCCATGCGGGATGACGGCTGGAACCTGCAGGGTGACCTGCGGAAAATCGGCGACGTGTATGACCTGCTGATGGTATCGATTCCGGACGGACTGTTCAGCCATGTCGGGAAGGAAATGGAGAAGAAGGATTTCTTCCACGACGAGTACCATCCGAACTCCACCGGCCACCGCATGATGGCGGAATGCCTGATGCAGGCTATCGCGGATGCCGCGGCAAAGGAACCTGACGCAGCGGATATTGACCTGACTGTTTGGCCGGCATACGGCACGGACTTTATGGGCCTGAAGACGCTGTATGCGGATGAGGAAACCAAAGAAGGAATCACTGTGGAACGCGGCGGCTTCGCCAGCATTGACCTGCAGACGTACCGGAACACGCCGGTGGGTTGGGTATGCGGGAAAAACTATTTCCACGACATCAAGGATCCGGATGAACCGCTGAAGGTGACCGGTGTATTCTCGAAGTGCCTGATTTCGTGGAAGGCTTCGGCGGATGCCGGCTTTGGCGCAGCAGAGGTATATGTGGATGGCAAACTTTCAGTCACTCTGCGGGGCGGTCCCGGGAAATGGAACCAGAGTGAGGTGGCACTGGTGCTGAACGGGAAGAATGCCGCAGAGCATACCGTGCTGATCAAGGTAAAGGAGCCCGGCAAGAAATTCACGATTACCGCAATTTCAGTGAAGTAAGAAAAGATGATATAAAAAATACCCGTGGACGAAACGTCCACGGGTATTTTTACAGAGTACAGAATTACTCAACAGCAGCCGCTCCGCGTTCCATCGCCTGGCGGTTGATGGGAAGCAGGTGCTCCTTCTTCGGGCCGAAGGTGGCTTTCAGGGCTTCCATGGCGGAATCGATGGAAACCACACCGGTCTTCTTCAGGATCGCACCAAGCATAACCATGTTGGCGGTACGGGAATTGCCAAGCTCTTCCGCAATACCGTTGCAGTCCACCGGGATCGCGACGATGTCATCGCGGTCAGGAGTGATGTCAATCAGGGAGGAGTTGTACAGCATGATACCGCCCTTTTCCATGGCCGGAGTGAACTTGATCATGCTGGGCTTGTTCATGATGACGGCGAAGGGGATTTCCGTAACGAGCGGAGAACCGATCGGCTCATCGGAGATGACCACGGCGCAGTTGGCTTCGCCACCGCGCATTTCCGGACCGTAGGACGGCATCCAGGAAACGTTCATCCCTTCATGCATGGCCGCCTTGGCCAGCAGCTGGCCGATGAGCAGGACGCCCTGGCCGCCGAAACCGGCAATCAGAAATTGAGCTTCCATGGATTACTCAACCTCCTTTTTCACACCCAGCGGATACTGGGGGATCATGTTGGCTTCCAGCCACTTCAGCGCTTCCTGCGGCGTCATACCCCAGTTGGTGGGGCAGGCGGAGAGGACTTCCACCAGGGAGAAGCCTTTTCCGGCAATCTGCATCTCGAAGGCTTTCCGGATGGCTTTCTTGGCCTCCATGATGTGCTTTACATCGTGGACGGAAACGCGGGAGATATAGGCGGGACCATCCAGTGTGGCCAGCATTTCGCTGATCCGGATGGGATAGCCGCACAGCTTGGGATCCCGGCCGTAGGGAGAGGTGGTGGTCACCTGGCCCGGCAGGGTGGTGGGCGCCATCTGGCCGCCGGTCATGCCGTAAATGGCATTGTTGACGAAAATGACGGTGATGTTTTCACCGCGGGTAGCCGCGTGGGTGATTTCCGCAGCACCGATGGAGGCAAGGTCGCCGTCGCCCTGGTAGGTGAAGACGATGTTGTTCGGGTTCACGCGCTTGCAGCCGGTGGCGACCGCAGGAGCACGGCCGTGGGCGGCTTCCATCATGTCGCAGTTGAAGTAGTCGTAGGCGAATACGGCGCAGCCGACAGGCGCGATACCGATGGTTTTGCCCTGGATACCGAGCTCGTCAATCGTTTCCGCCACCAGGCGGTGAATGATGCCGTGGGTGCAGCCGGGGCAGTAATGCAGCGGCTTGTCGGTCAGCAGCTTGGTTTTTTCATACACAACAGCCATGATTATTTGCCCTCCTTTGCCAGCGTTTCCACCTGGGTCATGATCTCGCGTACGGTGGGGACGATACCGCCGGTACGGCCGAAGAAGTGAACAGGCTTTTTGCCGTCCACGGCCAGGCGGACATCATCCACCATCTGGCCCATGCTCATTTCCACTGTCAGGAAGGCCTTGGCATGCTCCGCAGCCTTGGCGATCGGCGCATTGGGGAAGGGCCACAGGGTGATGGGCCGGATGAGGCCGGCTTTGATGCCTTCCGCGCGAAGCTTGCGCATGGCACTGCGGGCAATACGCGCGGTGGTGCCGTAGGCAACGATGACATAGTCCGCGTCATCGGTCATTTCCTCCTGCCAGCGGCATTCGGTCTGTTCCATGACGGCGTACTTTTCATACAGGTGATTGACGTGCTTTTCCAGCACGGCGGGGTCGATATACAGGGAGTTGATGATCGCGCGCTCGCGGTCGGACTGCGGGGTCCAGCCGGTAGCCGCCCAGGTCTTGGGAGGCAGGTCGGCAGGCACCTTGTGCTCCGGCATTTCAACGGGCTCCATCATCTGGCCGATCAGGCCGTCCCCCATGATCAGGACCGGGTTGCGATAACGGTCCGCCAGGTCAAAGGCGTCCATCGTCAGCTCGACGGCTTCCTGCACAGAGGCGGGAGCCAGTACCAGCATCCGGTAGTCACCATGGCCGCCGCCGCGGGTGGACTGGTAATAGTCGCTCTGGGCGGGCTGGATGGAACCGAGGCCGGGGCCGCCGCGCACCATGTTGACGATCACGCAGGGCAGTTCCGCACCGACGATATAGCTGATTCCTTCCTGCTTGAGGGAAATTCCCGGGCTGGAAGAGGAGGTCATGACACGGGCACCGGCACCGGCCGCACCGTAGACCATATTGATGGCGGCAACTTCACTTTCCGCCTGCAGGAAACAGCCGCCCTCAATCTTCGGCAGCCGCTTGGACATGTATTCAGGAACCTGGTTCTGGGGAGTGATCGGATAGCCGAAGAAGAAGCGGCATCCGGCCTGGATGGCGGCTTCAGCGATGGCCTCGTTCCCCTTCATGAGCATTTTCTGACCCATGGATACGCTTCCTCCTTATTTTTCTACTTTGATCACGGCGTCCGGGCACATGCGGGCACAGAACGCGCAGCCGATGCACTTATCCTGCTCCGTAATGCCAATGGGGTGATACCCTTTGGCGTTAATGTCCTTACTCAGGGCGAGGAGATGTTTCGGACATACGTCAGCACACAGGCCGCAGCCCTTGCAGGTCTCCCGGTCAATGGTCAGTTTGGCCAAGGTGTTCCGCCTCCTTACGTAATTGCTAACGATCATTATAATTTTGCGGGTTTTGTTCGTCAACATCAGAACAATCAAAAGGACGGAAAGAATGCAATCCACCGTGTGCTTGCATCCCCGTGCACAGATGCCTATAATATACGGAGCCGGAAGGCAGAACAAGGATTGGAGAGGGAACATGCTGAAACAGGAAGAAAAGCGGGCGGTTGTTTTTGACCTGGACGGAACGCTGACCAACACGCTGGAGGATATCGCGAATGCCATGAACCGGGCACTGCGAATGTACGGACTGCCGGAGTGGGAAACGGATGAGTATCGTTACCTGGTCGGGAACGGGGTTCGGATCCTGGCCCAGCGGGCGGTACGTGACCAGCAGGAACTGGCGGAGGAAGTCGGCACTGA
Organism: Clostridiales bacterium; assembly: GCA_017569285.1. Classification (NCBI taxonomy): domain Bacteria; kingdom Bacillati; phylum Bacillota; class Clostridia; order Eubacteriales; species Clostridiales bacterium. Next base: position 652,585 of record CP069419.1, on the reverse strand, counting down.
GTACCAGAAATGGTACGAGGCGCACAACCAGGAAAAGACCGGTCCGTATGAAGGGATACCGGAACTGCTTCGGGAACTGAACGCGCGGGAAATTCCGGTGTGCGTCCTTTCCAACAAACCGGATCCGGATACAAAGAATGTGATTGCCCATTATTTCCCGGATATCCGGTTCGCGAAAGTCCTGGGACAGACGGAGCTGCCGATTAAGCCGGATCCGGCCGGAGCCATTGCAATTGCACAGGAGATCGGGATTTCCCCGGACCACTTCATGTACCTGGGAGATACGGCGGTGGACATGAAATGCGCTGTAAACGCAGGAATGCACCCGATCGGCGTACTTTGGGGATTCCGCACAGCGGAGGAACTGACAGAAAACGGTGCGGAGCACCTGATTTCCGCACCGATGGAACTGATCCCGCTGCTGGATCAATAACCCGGATACCGCCTGCGCTTTTTCGCAGGCAGCGTTCCGGATAAAGAAGACGCCCGGTGAAAACCGGGCGTCTTCATGTATCAGGATATTACCGGGATATTCCGGACGTCATC